>NZ_CP019285.1:1280488-1600610 GCF_000226975.2 Halobiforma lacisalsi AJ5
CACCTCGGAGCATGAAGAGGTGGTCGTCACCGCCGCTCTCGCTCGCGAACGTCCGGACCGTTTCGGCGGCTTCCTCGAGGCTGTCGGGATCGTCGGGATCGAACTGGACGGCTTCGCGGGCGTGGGGTCCGGCGACGGATTCGTCCCCACGGATGACCGGTGCGCCGACGGGGGATTCGCGATCGGTGGGAATCGACGCGTCCCGGGCGCGGCCGTCGTCGGGGTCGGGGTCGCGCTCGCGGGACTGCTCGCCGTCGGTGGAACGGTCACCTGCCCCGCCGCCGTCGGTTCTCGGAGTCCGATTTCTCTCTCGGTCGGGTGTGTCGCGACTCTCGTGGGTGGGGGAACCGTCGTCTCCATCGCGCTGATCGGGTGGCTCCCCGGACCGATCGGTAGTCATGCACCGCGGTAGGGACTTCGAACGCAAAAAGGTCGCTACTGTGGCGAATCTCTCCCCTGACACCGGATATCCTCGTCATGAGAGGAGAGCGGCCGCCGGTCCTGTCCGGTCAGGACTCGTCGTCCGACCGGCTCTCGGAGAGGCGTTCCCAGATCTCCACACAGCCCGCACCGTCCTCGACGTCGATCTCGAAGTCGGATCCTGGATCGCGTTCCTGCTCCCGTTCTCGCTCCCGTTCCCGTTCCCGCTCGGAATCGTCGCTGCCGTCGTCGCTCCCATCTTCGGCCCCTTCGGACCCGTCGGATTCGGGTCGTTCATCGTCGTCCAGGGGATCCTCGGGTGCGGTCATGGACGCGATTCACGTCTGAAGTGTATAAGTCATGCTCCGACATCGTTCGGCCGTCGGCTCCGGGTTGGACGTGCCGGGGACGTCACGGCTCGAGTTCGCGGTCGCCGTCGTCCGGGTTGGCTACCTGTAGCTACGGCGAGAGAGTACGTGGACTCGGACGCCGAAACTCTCCGCTGACGGCCGTTCACCTGCCGTCGCAGGCTCGTCGCTTTTTCTCGGGGCTAGCGAACCGCCGCCCGGAGACATGAGCATGGACACGATTCAGGACCTGTTCGAACACGGCCTCGAGGACATCTACCACGCCGAGCACCAGCTCGTCGACGCGCTCGAGGACCTCGAGGAGAACACCGAACGGGACGAGATCGCGGAGGCGTTCGCCGAGCACCGGGAGGAGACACAGGGGCAGATCGACCGCCTCGAGGAGGTTTTCGAGATGTTCGGGGAGCCGCCCGAGAAAGAGGAGTGTGAAGGGATCGAGGGGCTGATCGAGGAGTACGAGGAGTTCGAGTCGATGGATCCCGCACAGGAAGTCATGGATTACCACAACATGGCAGCCGCGGAGAAGACGGAACACTACGAGATCGCCGCCTACGGGAACCTGATCCCCCTGGCCGACCAACTCGGGATGGACGAGGCGGCCGACCTCCTCGAGGAGAACCTCCGCGAGGAGCAGGACGCGCTCGACGAACTGAAAGAACTAACCGAGACCTACGCGATGGACGCCATTCCGGCGGAGTGATTTCGATGGGAACTAACGGGGGCGAAGCCGAGGGCGAGGGCGAGGTCGGGGACGAGGAGGAAGAACCCCAGACGCAGTACGGCGGGACCGAAGACGAGCAGCCGACGACGACCATCGACGAGACGGACGAAAGCGAAGGCAACGAAAACGGGGACGAAAGCGAGAACGACGCCTGAGGAGATAATGCAGGCGACGGGGTTCGAGGACGGAACCGACGACGGGAGAGGGAGGCGAACAGTTCTTTTATCTCGCGGGTGCTACACGCGTCCGTGACCGTCCAGTTCCCGACGGATCGCGGCGGCGACCTCTCGATTCGGCCCGCGGAGCGTGCCGACCTGCTGGCAGTCGTTCGGATCGAGAACGCCTCGTTCTCACAGCCCTGGCCGTACGACGCGTTCGACCGCTTCCTCGGTGAACCCGGCTTTCTCGTCGCCGTCGACGACGGGCGGATCGCCGGGTACGTCGTCGCCGACGTGAGTTCGAACGTCGGCCGCCGCATCGGCCACATCAAAGATATCGCCGTCCACCCCGACCATCGCGGCAACGGGATCGGCTCGGCCCTGCTGTCCCGGGCGCTCGCGGTGATGGCGGCCCACGGCGCGGACAGCGTCAAACTCGAGGTCCGCAGATCTAACGACAAGGCAAAGCGGCTCTACCGGGAGTTCGGCTTCGAGCCGCTCAGGCGGATGCCGGACTACTACGACGACGAGGACGCGATCGTCATGATCCGGAAGTTGGACTGACCCCGACGCGACGTTCTTCCGCCGCGGGACGGCGACGTTTTACCGCTCGCGGCGTATCGGTCGAACATGGGATACGCCTGCCCCGTCTGCGACGCTGAACAGGCCGACGCGGCCCACCTCGCGAACCACCTCGCCATTACGGCCTCGCTCGGTCGCGAGGACCACCGGGAGTGGCTCGAGGACCACGCCCCCGACTGGGGCGACCGCGATCCGGAGAGTCTGGGTGAGGTCGTCGCCGAGTACGCCCCGGAGATCGAGACGCCGGAGTTCGAGGGCGGCCACGGACACGGGCACGACCACGGGCACGGCAGCCCCGGCCGTCCCGACGCGCTCGAGGACGGACTCGCTCGCCAGACCCGCCAGGCCGGACGCGGCTCGCTCACCTCGGAGGCGGAAAGCGTGCTTCGGGAAGCGCAGGAACTGACGCGGCGGATGCACGAGGACGTTGACGAGGTCTCCGAGGACGGATCCAGTGGAACGGAGGACGGTAATCTTGAGGAGGGAGACGACGCGGGCGACGGGAACGACAGGACCGGCGACGACGCGTAACAGGTAACAGGCTGCCGCCGACACTCTCGTCTATGCACACGGTCGGAACGTTCTCGCCGTCGTCGGTCGAGGACGCACGAGCGCAGTACGAGACGGTCGGCCCCGCGGCCCAGACGGTCGTCCGCGAGGTCGCGAAGGCCATGGAGTTCGACCGCGAGGAGTACGACGACCGCGTCACCGGCGAGGTCGTCGAGACCGCACGGGACGCCCTGTTCGCGAGCCTGCTCGAGGTACGGGTCGGCTCCCGGGAGGAGTACGAGGCCTGGCGGGAGTCCTACGACGGCGAGGTGACGACCCTCGGCCACGAGAACGTAGAGCGGGCCGTCTGGCACGCCGGTCCCGAGGGGGAAGCCGTCGCAGCCACCTTCCAGAACGAGGAGGACGCGGCGGTCGCGACGCTCCGCCGGCAGGCGTTCGGCCGGCTGTACCGCGAGCACTTCTCGGGATAGCTCTGCGGGCGGCGGGCATCGCCACCTATTCTTCCATCGAGGGCGGAGCGTTCGTCGATGACGCCATCGCCACCATCATCTTCAGGGGATCGCGAGGGAGACCGGGACCCGGACCGGGACCCGGACGCCAACACACCCGACGACTGGGCGCTCCTCGAGGAGGTCACCGAGTACGAGACCGACTGGTACGACGGCGGTTACGACCGCGTCGAACAGCCGGACGGCACGGAGAAACGCTACTACTGGGCGGACCTACCGCCGGCGGTCGTCGTGGTGGCCCGGATCGACGGGAGCGTCCTCGAGGGTGCCGACGCGTCCGTTGGGTCCGACGAGGACACGGACGGCGACCGACTCCTGTTCGTCGAACAGTACCGCCCGACGATCCGGGAAACCCACCTCGAACTCCCCGCGGGGATCGTCGAGGACGGCGAGTCCTACACGACGGCCGCCACGCGGGAACTCGAGGAGGAGACCGGATTCCGGCCCTCGAGTACCGCCTTGCTCCAGGAGTACGCGGTTGCGACGGGCGTGCTCCGACACGACCGCGGGATCGTCTACGCGGAGGGACTCGAGCCCGGCCAGCGCGAACTCGACAACAACGAGTTCCTCGAGGTACGGACGGTCCCGGTCGACGAGGCGCTCGAGCGCGCCCGCGAGCAGCCGGCCAACGACTCGACGCTGACGGCGTTGCTGCTGGCCAAGGAGGACGGGTTGATCTGAGGCGCCGAGCCGCTTCCGTTCGGCGGCGTAGACCTGCTCTTTCCGTCTACGAGTCGGTTCGGCCGGCGCACTCGAGTTCGAGAGCCTCGCGTATCCGCTCGTAGGGGCGGTCGAGTTTCCCCTCTCCTTCCTCGTAGCCGCTTTCCGGCCAGAGATCTAGCCCGTCGTCGGCGCGACGTGGCGCGACGTGCAGGTGGAAGTGTGGCACCGACTGCTGGGCGGCCTCGCCGCTGGCGTGGAGGAGGTTCGCGCCGTCGAAACCGGCGTCGCGGAGCCGTCGAACGATGCTCCGGGCGTGGGTCGTCACCTCGGCGAGCGTCTCCGCCGGGATGTCGAACAGGCTCTCGTAGTGAGTTTTCGGGACGACGAGCAGGTGCCCCTCCGACACGGGGTCGAGGGGCGCGAACGCGATCGTTTCGTCCGTCTCCTCGAGAAGGAGGGTGTCACCGTCCCCGTCCCCGTTTCCGTCCCCGTCCCCGTCCCCGTCTCCGTCGACGATTTCACAGAACGGACAGGTCACACCGAGATATCGTCAGCAAAACTGAAAACTGCGTCGCTCGAGGTCGTCGTGTAGAGGGGCGCTCGAGCGCGGAGGTGGCTATCGGGGGTCAGTGATCGTGGTCGTGATCGTGGTCGTGATCGTGCCCGTGCGAATGGCCCCCGTCACTGGCCTTCCCGATGTCGCCGCCCGCGACGAGCGCCTCGTGGTCGCCCTCGATCATGTCCATGTTCTTGAGGTTATCCCGCTCCTCGAACTCCTCGACGGCGTTTAGCAGGTCCTCCTGGGTCAGCGTCGTCCGGTCCTCGGTCAGCGCCTCTAGTACCGCCTCCCGGAGCACCATCCGGAGGTCGCTGCCGGTCAGGCCCTCGGTCGCCTCGGCGATCAGTTGCGGATCGAACTCCTCGATTTTCATCTGGCGGGTGATGACTTGGAGGATGTCCGCCCGCATGTTGTAGTCGGGCTTGGGGAAGTTGATGATCTCGTCGAACCGCCGCCAGGCGGCGTCGTCGAGTTGATCCGGATGGTTGGTCGCGCCGATCAGCAACACGTCGTCCTCGATCAGCGAGATGTTGTCGATGCTCTTGAGCAGCGTGTTGACGGCGCGCTTGAGCGCGGCGTGTTCGTCGCTGCGGCGCGTCTTCGCGACGAAGTCGAACTCGTCGATAAAGAGGATACACGGCGAGAGCCGCTTTGCGACCTCGAAGGTCTTGTCGACGTTTTTCGCCGTCTCGCCGAGGTACTGGGAGGTGATCATCGAGAGTTTGACCTCGACGAACGGCAGGTCCATATCGCGAGCCAGTGCCTGCGCGGTCGACGTCTTCCCCGTCCCCGGCGGCCCGACGAACAGCAGTTTGCCGATCTCCCGCAGGCCGATCTGCGAGAGGTAATCCCGGTGTTCGATCGCCTTCGCGATCTTGTCGAGTTCGTTCTCCTGGTCGTCGGTGAGCACGAGGTCGTCGAGCGTGATCTCGACCTCCTCGGGGGCTCGAACCTCGACGAGGTCGAGCATGTCCTCGTCCTCTTCCTCGTCGAAGTACTCCTCGAGCAGGCCGTCGATCCAGGCGCGGTCGGCCTGGATCGGCCGGTTGCGCTCGCGGGCCTCCTCGTGGGTGGCCTCGCCGTCGTAGGTCTCGTGATCCTCGAAGTGTTTCGCCAGGGTGGGGTTTTCGAGGAGCCGTTCGTCGTCGACGCGCTCGAGGAACCACTCCTCGGCCAGGTCCCGCTGGGTGATCGTAATCGTCCCGGAGAACTCGTCGCGTTCGGTGAACATGAGCTCCGAGACGGCTTCCCAGGGCCGTTCGATGCCGGTCGCCTCACGCGCCGTCGCGTTGGTCGCCGAGAGCGGCCGGCTGATCCCGGCGCGGCGGCGACTGCTCCCGTCGTCGTCGCCGTCCGATCCGGCGTCGGAACCGCCGCTCCCACCGGTCCAGAACACCTGTCGGAACGACGGCGGCAGGTCGTTCTCGTCTAACGTCCGGTCGTCCGAGTACACGCTCGTCGTGAGCAGGAACTCGACGACATCGAGCGCCGCATCACTCATTCGTTCGACGTAACGCCCACACGCTCTTAACAGCGTCGTCCTGCTGCGCTGGCGAACGCGATTTACATGTACGTCCGAACGCGGGCCCGTGAATGGACGCCGACGCGGACGACCGGCTCGACAGCGGCATAACGGTTTTCGTCCGTCGGCGCAACACCTGTTCGTATGGACGTACTGATGGGTCTCGGGGGCAGCGACGAATCGATAAAGACGCTCCGCCGGACGATCGAGCGGACCAGGGAAGTCGACGACGATCTCACCGTTGCTATCCTCGAGAAACCGGAGTCGAAACGCTCGCAGGAGGAGATGCGCGAACAGGCGGAGGAACTGCTCGACGGCACTGACATCGACGCCAATATCGTTGAACTCGAGGGCGATCCGGGAAGCGCGCTCGTCGACTACGCGGAACAGGGCGAGTTCGACCAGCTGGTGATCGGCGGCGGCACCCTGAGTCCGATGGGGAAGATCCAGCTGGGGCCGATCACCGAATTCGTTCTGCTGAACGCGCCGACGACCGTCAAGCTGGTGCGATAACGATGTCAGGTACGCGCGTCTACCCGGACGAACCATCGGGCCCGTTCCCCTCGCCGCCGTCGACGTTCGAGGACGGCGAGGGCCGTACGATCGAGGTCCGCGCGCCGGACTCGTTCGAGGAGGTTATCGACGACGTCGTCGAGATGTACGACGCCTTCGACCCCACCGACCGCGCCCAGGGGATCCCGCCGACCGGTGAGGAGCGTATCCGGGGCTGGCTCGAGACGATCGCCGACGAGAGCATCAACGTCGTTGCACGACACGACGGGGACGTGATCGGACACGCCATGCTGGTTCCCGACGCGGACGATCCGCCGTCGATGGACGGTGAAGGTGACGACGCTGACGGCCCCGGCTCCGGCCTCGGCCCCGGAGACATCGAGTGGGAACTCGCGATATTCGTCCTCCAGGAGTACCAGCGGGCCGGGATCGGCACGGTCCTGCTCGAGCAGTTGCTCGGGCACGCGAGCGACGTCGGGATCACCCGCGTCTGGCTGACCGTCGAACGATGGAACAAGCCGGCGATCGCGCTGTACAAGCAGGTCGGCTTCGAGACGACCGGCGGGGAGAGCTTCGAACAGGAGATGGCGATCCTGCTAGATTAATAGCGGTCCTGGCCTGCACTGCTGTGGGGGTGAATCCCGGCGGTACGATTCGGTTCGGCCCCGAGGTGACGCCTGGAACCGCAACGCCACTAGACCGAGAGAACCGGCTGACTCGCGTAGGAGAGGACGTACTCGGCGGCTTTCTCGAGGACTTCGGCCGACGGTTCGGTGACCGGCTCCCGCGGCAAGACGATGAAGTCTGCGTCGAGTTCGTCGGCGGTGTCGAGGACGACGTTGCCGGGGTGGCGGGTCTTGCGCGTCTGGGAGAAGCCGTCGTCGACGGACGTCGACAGCGCCACGCCGTAGTCGTCGGCGATCGATCCGATATCGTTGAAAAAGCCCTGGGTCTTCTCGGCAACGTCGTCCTCGTCGACGGTGCCGGCATCCAACCCGCGTACGACCCCGCGACCGAGCACGAAGAGCGCGTGAACGTCGGCGTCGTACCGGTCCGCGACGGCGACGGCGTACTCGACTGCGGTGGCGGACTCGTCGCTGCCGTCGACCGGCGCGAGGACGGTATCGACGGTAAACTGCTCGCTGTCGTCCTTACCCATACGGCTCAGTCTGTGCCGCGACCAAAAAAACCCTCCCCCGTGGGTTCGAGCGTCGCCGCCCTCTCTTCGGTTTCGCCACGGCCTCGAGTGGGCCGTTCAGTTCCCGGAGACGGTCCTCTTTCGGTGGTATTTAAGCGGTTACGGGCGTAACGACTGGATATGTTCGATACGGTCGTGGTCGCGACGGACGGTTCCGAGAGCGTCGAGCGGGCCGTCGACGTCGCGCTCGATCTCGCCGACCGCTTCGACGCCGAGATACATGCCCTCTCGGTCGTCGACGCGAGCCAGGTCGACGCCTCGCCACAGCAGCTTCGGGAGGAGCTTCGTACCGCCCTCGAGACGACTGCGGACGCCGCGCTGGCGACCGTCGAGGAGCGCACCGACGAGGACCGGGAGATCGAGACGGCGGTCCGCGAGGGGCGACCGGCCAGCGAGATCTGTGAGTACGCCCGCGAGATCGACGCCGACGTGATCGCGACGGGGACCCGCGGTCGTCACGGCGAGAACCGCCTGCTGCTGGGCAGCGTCGCGGAACGGGTCGTCCGGACCTCCCCGGTGCCGGTGTTGACGGTGCGACAGCTGGATCCGATGGGTGGGGACGACGCCGAGACCGAGACTGAGACCGAGACCGACGGAGCCGGAGCCGGAGCCGCCGACGCCGACGCCTGATTGGCCACGAAGTCGGACTCGAGCACTCTCGAGACCGGCGCTTACTTCCCCCGTCGTCCCCCATCGAGGGACATGTACGACGAACTCATCGATAGCGGCGATCTCCCGATCGCCCGCAAGTCAGTTCTCCCGGGGACCGGCTTCTTCCTGCCCGATTCCCTCGAGGAGGACCTGGAGGACGAACGGACCGCGGCCGCCCTCGAGGGGGCCGAGGTCGCGGTGATCGCCGACCCCGACGCCGACGGGCTGGCCTGCGTCGCCTTGCTTCGGGAGGCCTACGACGACGTTCGGGCGGTGCCGGAGCCCGACGGAGAGGACGACGACGAAGCACCCACCTCTGACGGCGACGACGCCCCCGCCGGCGGCGAGGAAGAGGGCGAAACGCTCGACCTCCCCGGTGACGACGCCGTCGAGGCGCCCGAACCCACGCCCCACGAGGTCGCGCTGGTCCCCGCCAGCCCCCACGACGTCGAGGACGCCATCCAGCGGGTCGCCGACCACGCCGAACCCGGGATCGACCTCTACGTCTGTGACCTCTGTCCCGACCGCTACAAGTACGTCGAGGACGAACTCGAGGCCGCCCTCGAGACCGCCGACTCGGTCGCCTGGTACGACCACCACCAGTGGGACGACGCGGTCGCCGAGGCGGTTCGGGAAGCCGGCGTGGACCTCGTCGTCGGCGACTCCGACGAGGAGTGTTCGGCCGACGTGGTCTATCGCTCGCTCGAGTACGACTTCTCCCCGATGTACGAGGAACTCGCCGCCGTCACGCGGGACCACGACCTCTGGCTGCAGGAGGGCCCCCGCAGCGACGACCTGGCGGACTACGCCTACTGGACCAACCCCGCGGAATACGTCGAGGTCGTCCGCGAGTACGGCGTCGACCTGCCGGACTGGGTCCGGGAGTTCATCGAGGAACGCCGCGTCGAGAAAGAGGCGTTGATCGAGCGGGCGATCGCTCGAGCGGAGTACCGCGAGATCGGTGACTACACGGTCGGGGTCACCTACGGGCGCTGCTCGCAAAACGAGGTCGCGGAAGCGATGCGCGAGGAAGGGGCGGACGCATCCGTCGTGGTCAAACCCGCCGGCTCGGCCTCCATCCGAGGGACCGAGGCGTTCGACCGCTGCCACGAGGTCGCGGGGAAGGTAAACGGCGGCGGCCACCCGAAGGCCGCGGGCTGCAAGCCCGATATCTACGACGACATGCTCGACTACGCGAATCACTGGACCTCGCGTGGAGCGGTGACCAAACAGGTCATCCTCGACGCGTTCCGCGAGGTCATCGAGGACGAAGCCAACGAAGACGAAGCAGTCGACGACACGTAGCCGGTCGGGCGCGCCCCGTGGCGCGACTCGAGAGCCCTTACGTTCGCCGATCCGTCTGAACCTGCTGTCAGTCGAGGCGTTCGACGACCTCGATGTCCCCCGCTTCGTTTACCGCGACGATTCGCTCCGTGTCACAGCCCTCGATTTTGCCGGGACCGGTTACGGCTTCGTCCGCGGTTCGGACCTCCTCGACGGGGTCGTCGGTCTCCGGGAGCCCACACATTACGCCGACCGTCCCCGGATCGGTCGACAGGACGAGGATCGTCCCGTCCGATTCGATCTCGACGTCCGCATTCGGCGGCCGCGCCAGGTCGGAGACCGTTTCGTTGACTGTCTCAGTCGCTTCCTCGTTGACTTCTTCGGTCATGGCTTCTAGGTCCCCGGTACAGCCTGCTATCGCGCCTATCGAGGCTGTACAGATCGACGTCAGCCACTGGCGACGGTCCATCGTCATCGTCATCGGTCCCCCGTTTCCGGCCGCCTCAAATAAACTCGGTGGCCGTCGTATCGAGTTTATATCGGGTGTCGTGTCTCTGGGGGTCTTTCTTCTCGACGGGTCCACGACTCGAAACTTGCTGCTGGGTTATTTTCGGGGAGAGTGAAGAAGGATGGGTGCTCGAGTGCGGACCGTCCGTCGGCGACTACTCCTGGGAGGCGAAATACCGCATCACGAGCTGGAGGACGTGGACGAAGACCCCGGCGACGGCGATGTAGACGCCGATGATCTGCAGGCCGGTCGAGACGTCGCGGCGATCCCTGACCTGCCAGATCTCGTAGCCAAGCCGAAGCACGAATCCGAGGAACACCAGGACGAACCCGACCAAAAGCAGGGTCGGCAGGACGAACGAGCCGACGGCGATGACTGCGATCCCGCCCAGGAACGCGTAGTTCGCGAACCGGCCCCAGTGCTCGAACGTCGTCGATCGAGCGTAGACGTAGCCGGTCACGAGGGCAGTCATGAGCGCAGTGATGATCGCCGTGATCCCGAGGATCGTGAGGCGGGACTCCGGCGATGCGAACCGGAGGACGCCGGCACCGAAGACGCCGAACGCCACCTGCAGGAGGACCATCCCGACGAAGGCCGTTCCCATGTCGCCGTTCTGGACGCCGCGTTCGGCGATCAACTCGCCGACGAAGATCACTGCACCGTAGACGAGTACGCCGAGGATCGGCGCGGTCCCGAACAGGAGATCGTTGACGGTCGCGAGCGGCGTCGCCACGAAGACGTACATCAACGCGACGGTAAGCGCCATCAGCGCGCTCGCGCCACCCATCACGCGACCTTCCCGGCCCGTCAGCGCGAACCGTTCCGTCTCGTGCGGGGTGTCGAAGGAACTCATTGGCCGCGACTACCTTCCGGGCGCTGAAAAGGATATTCCTTACTCCTGACTGGTCCTGTCGGTTACGCCTCGAGGTCGGTGCCGGGGTCGCCCGCGTCACCAGGGTTCCACCGATCCGAGTACGCCACCCCACAGGAACACTGCGCGTAGGCGTGGACGACGTCGCCCTCGGCGTAGATGCCGCCGACGTCCTCGTTTTGCTCCTCGGTGAACGCGAAGACGAACTGGACCTCGTGGTCCGCAGCGTCGTCGCCCGGGGTCTCCGGGCAGGTGCCGCCGGCGAGGTCGGCGTCGACGATCCCCTCGTGTTCCATCGCCGACTTGGCGAACTGCATCGCGCCGGTGCCGGTCGCGGCCTGGAACGCGCTCCGGCCGCGCTCGCCGTCGACGACGATCAGGACCCCGCCGTCGACGTCCTCGCCGAACTCCGCCAGCCGGTCGTCGGAGACGTAGGAATCGGCCAGAAAGAGGGCGACGTCGTCCGGTCGGTCGCCCGCCAGAAACTCCTCGCGCGCGGGAAACTCGCTCTCGTCTGCGGTCATGACCCGCTATCGGCCTTCGAGGGGGATAAAAGCCGCGACACCGCCCGATATCGGCGACTCGGTCCCGTACTCGCTCGAGTCGGTCGCCCGGATGCTCGCACATGAAGATTACGGCCATCGGCCGTCAGAAGCGGTCTCGCTGCAAAAACACTTATCTGTGTCACCTCCCCTTTCACGACTATGTCCGGAACCGACGGGTTTCGCGCTCGCCCCTGACGGGGGAAGCTACGCCCGTCCACACACCCGGCCGACGGCCGTACGACGGCCGGGGAGACGGTTCCGAACGCAGTCGCTCGGTACGCTCGCGGCCGAACGGGGGATCGACCCGGGCCGCGACGCGACCGCGAGCGACCGAACGGAACGAACCTGACCATGGCCACGACGAACCAGACCACCACGGACGCGGATTCGGACGGCATCACCACTCACGTCCTCGAGTTCAGCCTCGGGGAGAACCGCTACTGTGTCGACATCGGCTACGTCGCCGAGATCGTCAACACGGAGGAACTGACGCCCGTGCCGAACACGCCGGATCACATCGAGGGCGTCATGGACCTGCGCGGGGAGACGACCAAGATCGTCAACCTGCGGATGATCTTCGGCGACGAGGAGCCGTCGCTTGGCAACCGGATCATCGTCTTCAAGCGGAAACGCGGCTCCGACGAGCGGATCGGCTGGCTCGCCGACGAGGTCCACCAGGTCGAGCAGATCGACGTCGAGGAGGTCGACACCTCCGTCGAGGGCGAAGGAATCGCCGGCGTGATCCGCCGCGACGACGAGTTCGTGCTCTGGATCGATCCGACCGACGTTCGCGTCTAACTCCTGTTCCGTCCTTCGTCGGTGGCGTTCTCCGTCGACTCTCGGTCGGTACCGACCGCCAAATTCCGGTGGCTAGCCGACACCGCCGTCCGAGGGACGACCTGTCTCAGACGGGTGACTGCCCGTCAGTTCCGGCGTAACCGCGATCCGGGCCGGGCAGCGGGTGCGCCGGTACATCGACACAGGGATCCGTCTCAGTCGACGACCGGAAGTTCGACGACGAAGACGCTTCCCTCCGGTTCGTTATCGACGATTCGAACGTCACCCTCGTACCGGTCGACGAGGGTTCTGACGAGGTAGAGGCCCAGTCCCGTTCCGTCGCTGTCGAGTCCCTTCTCTCCCTCCTCGAAGATCCGTTTCTTCTGATCGTCGGAGATACCGGGACCGTCGTCCGCGATCCGGACGCGGACGGTTTCGTCGTCGGCCTCCGCCGAGACGGTGACCTCCGGCACGTCCTCGTCGTTGTGGAGGATCGCGTTGGTCAGCAGGTTCCGGAACACCGATTCCAGTAACTCGTCGGCCAGCACCGTGACGTCCGGAAGCGATCCCTCGACGGTGAGCAACGCACGTTCGTGGCTCGAGCGGACATCGTCGACCTGGTCCCCGAGGACGGGCCGCAATCGCACGGGAGAGCGGTCGACGCCGACCTGTAGCAACACCTCCGTGACGTCACGGGCCGTCTCCGTGATGTCGACCGCCTCGCGAGCCGCCTCCAGTACCTGTTCGACGTACTCCTCGGTTCCCTCGTCGACGTGTTCCCGGAGAAGTTCGGTGTAGGCAAGCACCAGCTGGAGGTCGTTGCGAACGTCGTGGCGGACGACCTGGTTGAGCAACTCGAGGTTGTCCCGCTGTCGCTCGAGCGTGCGTTCGTACTCCTTGCGTTCGGTGACGTCCCGGGCGTAGCCGAGGACGGCGTCGTCGCCGCTGCCGGACACCTCGTAGGGGATCTTGACCGTCCGGAACGTCTTCGTCTCGCCGTCTGCGGTCGTCAACTCCTCTTCGGGGATCGATTTGGGTTCGCCCGACTCGATGACCTCGAGGTCGTCGGACCGGAACTGCTCGGAATCCTCGGCTGCGGGAATGATCTCGGACTCCGTGCTCCCCTCGACCGCTTCGGGCGTCGTTCCGTACGCCTCGGCGGTCGCCTCGTTCGCGAGCAGGTACTCCCCGTGGCGATCCTTGACGAAGAGCAGGTCCGGAATGAGGTCGATGATCTGGCGGAGCTCCTCGCGGGCCTGCTCGATGGCCGCATCGTATTCGGTGCGCGCGGTGACGTCGCGATAGACCCAGAGACGACCGTATCGCCGATCTTCGTCGACGACCGGCGTCGAATACAACTCCAGCGTGCGCCCGTCCTCGAGCCGGATCTCCTCGCCGTGTACCTCGTCGGGACGGTCGTACAACCGCTCGATCGTGGCGGTGAACCGTTCGGGCTCGGGCTCCTCGATCATCTCGAGGGCGTCCGCCAGCAGCGCTTCTCCGTCGGTCGGGATCTCGTCACGGTCGGCCAGGTCCCACAGTTCGAGGAACCGGTCGTTGTAGTGGAGCACCTCCCAGTCGGGATCGGTGACGAGCATCCCGTCCCTGGTTGCCTCCGTCACGGCCTCGAGCAGCGAAGACTGGCGCTGCAGTCGCTCTTGCTGTCGTTTCCGTTCCGAGATGTCCGTCGAGACCCCACAGATGGCTTCGACGTTCCCGTCGGCGTCGGACACCGGCGACTTCCGCATCAGCCGCACGCTCTCCCCCTCGACAGTCGGGACCGCCCACTCCATTTCGATCGACTCACCCGTCTCGAGGACGCGTCGATCCTGGCGCTGATAATCGGACAACCGGTCCGCGGGAAACAGATCCTCGTCGGTCAACTCGGTGACGTCCACATTCTGGTCGATACCGAACAGGTCCCGACACGCCCGGTTCATCAGCAGAAATCGGCCGTCAGTATCCTTCAAAAACACCGCGGCGGACATGGTCTCGAGCACGGTTTCGAACCGACGGTGCATGCGGTTCAGCGTCCGTTCCCGCTCCGTTCGCTCCGTCACGTTCCGCGAGGCCCCGACGATGCCGCTCACCTCGCCGTCCTCGAGGATCGGCGTCAGTTTCGTCTCCCAGCAGGTCGTGCCTGCACCGAACGCGAGGGTTTCCTCGTACTCGATCGGCTCGGCCCGTTCGACACAGCGCCGGTAGTTCTCGGCGACGGTCGCCCCCTGTTCGTCGCCGAGGAGTTCCCGCGGCGTCTGTCCCCGGAGTTCGTCCTCGGAGAGGCCGGTCTGGTCCCGGTGTGAGGCGTTGTTCCGTCGGAACGTGAACGTGTACTCTCCCTCCCGTTGCCTCTCCTCCTCCCCCTCGCCGCCGTCGTCCGTCCGCTCGACGTCGATCAGAAACACGGCGTCGTCGATGGCCCGAAAGATCGTCTCGTAGACGTTCTCGGCCCCGGAATCGATCGCGCCGAGCGGGTCGGTATCGTTATCCTGGGCTGTCTCGGGATCGTCCTTCATCGTATGTCTTCTCGAGGTGGACGTCTAGACGAGCGACGGTGATATGCTTCGCGGCCGTCCGAGGGAGCGTTCGCAGCGGCGCGATGCCGCGGGAGGGGAGTCACCGCGATCGGGCCCGCGGCCTACCGCTCGTCCACGTCCGTCTCCGTCCGTAACTCGTCGACTTCGTTCACCAGCTGATCGATCGTCTGCTGCTGGTGGTCCGTCGCCGCGACGACCCGCTCGGCGGCCGCCTCGCTCTCGTCGGAGCGATCCCGGACCGTCTCCATCGTCGACGTGAGCTCTTCGACGCTGGCCGTCTGGTCGTCGACGACGCGTGCCACCTCCGAGATGCCGTTCGTCGCTTCCTGGACCGACGCCGAGATCCCCTCGAGAGCGTCCAGGACGGCCTCGATCTGTTCGTCGGCGTGGTCGATCCGCCCGTGGGAGCGTTCGACCGCGTCGGCCGTCTCGTCGGTCTGGGCCTGGAGTTCCTCGAGGCTGGTCGATATCTCCTCGGTGTGCTGTTGGGTTTCGTCGGCCAGCGTCTTCACGTGGTCGGCCACGACCGCGAAGCCGTCGCCGCTCTCGCCCGCACGGGCGGCCTCGATGTTGGCGTTGAGCGCGAGCAGGTTGGTCTCGTCGGCCACGTCCGAGATCACCTCCACGACGTCCCCGATCTCGTCCATCCGCGCGGAGAGGGCGTCGACGCTCTCGACGAGTTCGTCGCCGATCTCGACGACGTCGGCCATCGCCTCGCGTGCGTCCTCACCGGCTTCGAGGCCGTTCTCGACCGCCTCGCTGGCGTCTTCGGCCGCCGAGTCGACCTCGTCGGCCTGGGCAGCCAACTCCTCCATCCCGGCCGCGAACGACTGCATCTCGTCGACCGAGTCCTGCAAGAGCGCGTGCTGCTCGGAGACGTTCCCCGAGATCTCGTCGGCCGCGCCGGTCGCCTCGTCGACCGCAGCCTCCATCTCCTCGGCGCGCTCGGTAACGCGTCCGGTCAGGGTCTCGAGGGTGTCTGCCATCTCGTTGACGTCGTCGATAACCGCCGTCAGTTCCGACTCGAGCACTGCGAACTCCTCGCGGCGGCTGGCTCGCGCCGTGAGGTCGCCGCGGCCGATCCGGTTCGCCGTCGCCTGTATCTCGCGGACGAGGTCGGCAGTGGCGTCGCGCTGGTTCACGACGTCCGTTCTGTCGACGACGACCTCGATCACCCCCACGAGGTCGCCGTCGTCGTACAGCGGCGTCGCCGAGAAGTCGATGTGCTTCTCGTCGCCGTGGCGGTCGACCATCGTACTGCTGTCCCCGTACCGGTTGCGAGACGGATCCCGAAGTTCGACGTCGAACTCCCGGTGGGCCCGGTCGGGCGCTTGCAGGACCTTGTCGGCGAGGGTATCCGCACGGCGGCCGTCCGGGTAGAACAGCTCGGAGACGTGTTCGTGGCCGATCGCCTCCTCGCGGTCGACGCCGGTCAGTTCGACGATGGCCGCGTTCCACTCGCGGACGCGGCCGTCGGCGTCGAGCACGAACGTCGGCACGCCCGTCCCGTCGAACAGTTGCTGGTAGCCGGCGCGACGGAGCGTTCGGTCATCGGTTGTGTCTCCAGTTCCCGCGGGTTCGGGTTCGTCGTCCGTCCCCACCGTCTCTCCACGGCCCCTTCGGTCGACAGTCTGTTCACTCATTCGTATCACTGTGAACGTCTAACCTGGGGCAGTTAAATCTCGTGGCAGATCGGCCGTTTCGAGGCTGTTTCGTCGGGAACTGCGCTCCTGTTTCGAGTTTTCCGTTTCGGTTCGATACCTTCCCCGCTCGTCGTCGACCGCGGCGGCTCGGTTCGCCGTTCGTCGGGTACGGGCCGTCGGCACTCGCGGCCACGGCGACGCGGGCCGGCGACACGGGCCAGCAACGAGAAGAAACGACGTTCGATCCCGGTGTTACGCGTCCGCCGCCGTCGGCGTGTGCTCGGTCGAGATATTGTCGATGATCTCGTCGACGTCCAGCCACGTGACGAGAGTCGTCTCCCCGTCAGTGTTCTTCTTGACGATCCCTTCGACGAACTCGTGTTGTGCGCCGACGTCGCCGTCCATCGCGCTGTTGGGGTCGTCGATCTGGGACTCCCGGTAGGTGACCGCCTGGGAGACGTCGGTCACGCGCACGCCGAGTTTCTGCTTGTCGTCGTCGCGCTCGAGGACGACGATGTAGTGTTCGTCCGAGAGTTCGTTGCGCTCGATATCGAGCATGGCCGTCGGATCGAGGACGCCGGTGATCTCGCCACGGAGGTCGGTGACGCCGTCGATCGCATCGGGGCCGCGGGGGAACCGCGTGATGTCTTTCATCTCGACGATCGCGCTGACCCGGTCGATCTCGATCGCATAGCGGCTGTCCCGCAGGTAGAACTCGAGCATCTGGATCGTGTCCGCCTGGTTGTGGGTCGAGGCGATCAGCGAGTCGCCCTGCTCGAAGACCTCCTTGCTGCGGGTAAGCGTAGCGTCGCCGTACCGATCGCCCTCCTGACCGACGGCAGAGGCGTCGACGGTGGCACCGTTCCCGAGGTCAACGTCGCCGCCGATGCCGGCGATCGCGCCGCGCAAGGCGGGGTCGATCCCCTGTTCGGCGGCTTCCTCGTCGGCGGGGCGTTCGACCATCGCCTCGAGGCCGTCGTCAGCGTCGTCGGCGTCCGTAACGGCTGGCGTGGGATTGGACTCGGCTTCGGGGTCGAGTTCGGGTTCGGTATCTGCGTCGGCTTCCGTCTCGTCCTCGGCGTCGACGATCTCCGATTCGTCGTAGGAAACCGTTTCTCCGCCGCTCGAGTCGTCGTTCGTGTCGCCGTCCTCGTTGTCGTTCGTATCGACGTTCGAGTCCGTAGACTCCTCGGGCGTCTCGGCGTCGTCTCCGTCCTCGGCTGTGGCGTCGCTGGACCCTCCGTCGGTCGCTTCCGTCTCCGAGTCGGCTGTCTCCGTCTCGGCAGTCGATTCGGACGCCGATTCCTCGTCCGTCCCTGTCCCGTCGTCGGACCCGTCCTCGCCGCCCCCACGACTCGAGCGGTTGCGCATCTCCCGGATCCGTCGGGCTCTGTCGTCGGTCATGCCGATACCTCCAGTCTGGTACCGGTGAGTCGTTCGTCGAGTGTCTCGGCCATCGAAGCGAACACCTCTCGCATGTCGTTTTCCTCCTCGACCGCGAAGATCGAACTCCCGGCGGAAAACGCTCGCTGGAAGGCGACCCGTTTTCGGACCCGGTAAAGCGGGGTCTCGGGCAGCGCGTCCTCGAACCACTCGAGCATCTCGTCGGCCGCGTTCGTGTTCTCGATCCGGTTTGCCACGAGCGCCTGTGGTTCGATCTCGACGTCGTGATCCATCTCGAGCGCGCCGACGTAGTCGAACAGTAACTCGAGCGAGCGCTTGCTCGTGGGCTCGGCCAGCGCCGGAATCACGAGGTTCTGAGCCGCGACCAGTCCGTTGTCGGTTACCGCGCCGAGGTGTGGGGGACAGTCCACGACGACGAAGTCGTAGTCGCCGTCGACGTTACTCTCGAGCGACGTCAGCAGCCGATCGAGTCGTAGTTCAGCGTCGTCCTCGGCTGCCAGCGTCGAGGCGGCGGCGTTCATGTCCACGTTGCTCGCGACGACGTCCATCTCCTCGTGGTCGTAGACGATCTCTTCGCGGGGGACGCCCTCGGGGTCGACGAGCGCGTCGAGCAGCGTCGGCGGCTCCGCGTCGTAGGCCTCGAGCAGCCCGAGTCCCTCCGTCGCGTTCCCCTGGGGGTCGAGATCGACGAAGAGTACGTCCCGGCCGCGATCGTTCAGCGCGCCGGCGAGGTTGATCGCGACGGTCGTCTTTCCGACACCTCCCTTCTGATTTGTCACACACAGCCGAGCGGGTTCCGCCATTCTCTCGTGAGATTTCAACTCTGCCCACATAACTCACACGGCCAACCGACCGCACGACGGCCTCGAAACGGGGTAGGCGCCGGGATTTTGCGGTCCGAAACGATCCGCGGGGGCCAACGTTCTTCGAAGTCTTTCGAACTGGGGCGAAACACTGCGAACCACCGGCGAACGAGTTCCGCTCCAACCGCGACGGGGACCCGTCGTCGATCGTCCCTATCGGTCGATGTCGAACGGACCTCCTCGAGACCGGATTCGCCGTCGTCGGCGGGCGACGGGTCGAATCGGCCGAATTCTTTATCAGGCGAACATCGCAATTCAGTTCCATGGCAGGGAACGTATCGTCCGCTGAGTATACTGGCGGCCGACCGCGGCGGTCGCGAAGAGCGCGAACGAGTACCTGACAGCTATGAGCACTATCTTCTCTCCGAAAACCGGACGACGACAGCACCGACGGACCGACGCCGTCGGGCAGGTATCGAGCGTGATTCACACCCGCGAGCGCCAGTTTCGGTGTCACTGATGGTCAGGGCAGTCATTGCGGACGACTCCGCCGTCATGCGGGAAACGCTTGGCAAGATCCTCGAGGACGCCGGGATCGACGTCGTCGCCCGCGCCAAGGACGGGACCGAGGCCGTCGAGCAGATCACCCGCCTCGAGCCGGACGTCGCGACGATCGACATCCAGATGCCCGGTCTGACGGGCCACGAGGTGATCGAGCAGGTGATGGCCGAGCAGCCGACGCCGATGCTGGTCATCAGCTCCCAGACGACGAAAAACGCCGAGGCGACGTTCGAGGCCCTCGAGGCCGGCGCGGTCGACTTCATCGCGAAACCGAGCGGCGACAACTCCGTCCCGATCTGGTCGAAGCAAGACGAGATCGTCGATCAGGTCCGGGCGGTCGCCGCGGCGGACGTCTCCGGATCCGACGCCGGGACGTCACGCTCGACGCGCGAGGAACCCACCACCGTCGACGTCGGCGCGACAGAGGAGTTCCCGAACGATCCGACGCTCGTCATCGGCGCATCGACCGGCGGCCCGCGGGTCGTCGAACGAGTGCTGTCCGAACTGCCCGAGCGAGCAGGGTTGCGAATTGTGATAGTTCAACACATGGCTGATCACTACACCGAACGCTTCGCGACGCGTCTCGACGAACGAACCGACTACGAGATCCGAGAATCGACCGGCCGCGACACGATCGGCCCCGGGGAGGGCGTCCTGGCGAAGGGCGGCTACCACCTCGAGGTGACGAGCCTCCGGAACGGACGGCTCACCGTCGCCCACGACGACGGGCCGGAGCGACACAACGTCAAGCCGGCCATCGACGTCACGATGGAGACCGCGGCCGAGACGATCGGCCGGCGGGGCAACCTCGCCGGCGTCGTCCTCACCGGAATGGGTGCCGACGGCGCGGACGGGCTCGCAGCGATCAAAGATGCCGGCGGCAAGGCCATCGCACAGGACGAATCGACTTCGCGAGTCTACGGGATGCCCAAGGAGGCCGCGGACCGGGTCGACCTCGACATGGTGTTGCCCAAGGATCGGATCGCTGAGGGCGTCGTCAACGCCTTCCGGGGGTGGTCCTCGTGAGCGACCCGACCAGCACCTTCGTCCAGGAGAGCAAAGAGGACGTCCGGAAACTCAACAACGCCCTGCTGGAACTCGAGGAGGCCGCGACCCCCGAGGAATCCGACGCGATCGAGACGGTGTTCCGGGTCGCGCACAACCTGAAGGGCAACTTCGGCGTGATGGGCTATACGAAGGCGAGCAACCTGGCCCACGCCATCGAGGACCTGCTCGACTGCATCCGTGACGGCGAACTCGCGGTGACCGGCGATCGGATGGACCTGATCTTCCGGGGCGTCGACCTGCTCGAGCAGATGGTCAACGAGATCTCCGACGACGGGGAGACGAAGACGAACCCGGAGGGAACGATCTCGGAGATCCGCGATTCGATCGAGGAGAATACCGGTTCGGACGCGACCGAAGACGACGGCGACGCTGCGGACGACGAACTCACCGCCACCCACGACGTCCCCCTCGAGCGCCTCCGGGAGACGGTCGACCTCGCGGACGACGAGGACCTGTTCCGGGCGATCGTTGTCATCGACAACGACGAGTCCCCACAGGTCGACGCGATGTTCGTCATCGACGCGACCGAGGACGAGTACGACCTCGTCGAGACCGTCCCCGACGACGAGGTCCTCGAGTCAGAGGAGTTCGGCGGCGAGTTCGACGCCTACCTCCGGACCGACGCGAGCGTCACGGCCGGTGACGTCGCCGGCTTCTACGAGGACAACCGCTACGTGGCGGAGGCCACGGCGGAACGGCTGACCGACGAGGTAGTCGGCGAGGCGGACGAGAGCGACGAGGGCGACGACTCCACCGACGCCGACGCCGACGACGCCGACGCCGACGACGACGGCGACGAGAGCGGATCGGATTCCGGCTCCGTCACCCACAACACCCAGGAGGTCGAGTCCATCCGCGTCGACGTCGAACAGATCGACCAGCTCTACAACCAGGTCGAGGAGATGGTCACGAGCCGGATCAAGCTCCGCAAGATCATCGAGGAACACGACCTCGTCGAGGCCGAGGACGAACTCGAGGAACACGGCAAGATCACCTCGAGCCTGCAGGATACGGTCCTCGAGATCCGGCTGGTCCCCCTGAAGAAGATCGTCGGCAACTTCCCGCGGGTCGTTCGTGACCTCTCGCGAAAGCAGGACAAGGAGATCGACTTCCAGATGGAGGGCGTCGACATCGAGATGGATCGCTCGATCCTCAACGAACTGGGCGATCCGCTGATGCACCTCATCCGGAACGCGGTCGACCACGGGATCGAGCCCCCCGAGGAGCGCGAGCGGAAGGGCAAACCCCGCGAGGGGACGATCAAGCTGGTCGGCGAACGCGAGCGTGACCGGGTCTCGGTCACCGTCGAGGACGACGGCCGCGGTCTCGACGTCGACGAACTCCGCGAGAAGGCCGTCGAGCAGGGCGTCAAGACCGAAGAGGAGATCAAAGTGCTCGACGACTCGGAGGTCTACGACCTGATCTTCCACCCCGGCTTCTCGACGACGGAGGAGGTCACCGAGGTCAGCGGCCGCGGCGTCGGGATGGACGTCGTCAACCAGGTCGTCCGCGGGGTCGACGGCTCGATCAACGTCGAGAGCGAACCCGACGAGGGGACCGCGATCACGCTCATGTTGCCGGTCAGCGTCGCCATCGTCCGCGTCCTCTTCGTCACCGTCGGCGACGAGCAGTACGGCGTCCCCATCAAGAACATCGACGAGATCTCCGAACTCGAGGACGTCACCGTCGAGACGGTCGAAGGCCGGCCGACGGTGACTCACGACGACCGCGTCTATCCACTGCTCTCGCTCGGCGACCGGCTAGACGTCCCCGACGCGGAACACGCCGAAGACGACATGGTCGTTCGCATCAAGGACAACGTCCGTCAGGTCTGTCTGCGCTGTTCCGACGTCGTCGGTCAGGAAGAAGTCGTCATCAAGCCGTTCGAGGGTGTCCTCAGCGGCACGCCCGGGATCAGCGGGGCGTCCGTGCTCGGCGAGGGCGAGGTCGTGATGATCCTCGACGTCGAGACGCTCTAGATCACACCGTCGTTATTCCGCGCGTAAGGTAGGTTGAATTTTCAGTTCACGTTTGAATCCAACAGCTGTGGGAACGACCGTTCCGTCGTCCCGTTTGCGACCAACACGACATCGAATCGGTCAACATCATTAAGTCATCCGGGTGTATTCACTCCTCTATGGACGTATTGATCACAGACGATTCCGGGTTCATGCGGGATCTTCTTCGTGAAATCCTCGAGGAAGACCACAATATCGTCGGTGAGGCCGAAAACGGCGTCGAGGCCGTCGAACTCTATCAGGAGGAGGAGCCGGATATCGTCTTTATGGACATCGTGATGCCGATCAAAGACGGAATCGAGGCGACCGACGAGATCACGGACATGGATCCCAACGCGAAGGTCGTCATGTGCACCAGCGTCGAGCAGGCCGAGCAGATGAAAGACTCGATCAAGGCCGGCGCTGAAGGCTACATCACCAAACCGTTCCAGAAGGAAAGCGTGCTCGAAGAACTCAACAGCATCGCTGCCGGGTAACTCGCCATGGAGATCGACATCCGCGAACTCGAGAACTACCAGCAACTCGCCCACGACGGTGCACAGTCGGCCGCCGACTCGCTGTCCCAACTGACCGGTATCAAAACGAACGTTCAGATCACGAACGTCTCGTTGATGTCCTCCACGGACCTCAAACAGGAGTTCATCGGCAGCGAGTTCGCCGGTGTCAGCGTCGATCTGAACGGCGAAATCTCCGGTGAGGTCGCCCTCGCGTTCGACGAGAAGGGGCGACGAGCGATCACCGACAAGCTCGTCCCGGCCGACGATCCCGAGAAGAAGAAAAGCAGCATCGAGGAAGTCGGCAACATCATGTCGAGCGGCTTCGTCGACGGCTGGGCCAACTACCTGAACGCCAGGATCAAGAGTTCGCCGCCGACCTACATCGAGGGAACGGGGACCGACGTCTTGCCCCAGTCCGCGACCGACGGTGACGGCCACCTGTTCGTCTTCCGCAGTCGTGTCGAGGCCGGCGACGGCGTCGATAACGCCGTCGACTTCCGAATCCTGCTCGTCCCCGACTCCACCTCGCTCGAGCGGACGATGCAACCGAAGACGGCGGGCGGTATCTCCTTCGAGAAACTCGAGGTCTTCACGGATATGACCAAGGAGGGGGCCGAGAAGGCCGCGACCAACATCACCTCGATGACGGGAATCGACACCGCCGTCAACGTCAGTCGCCTGACGCTGGTGCCGATCGAGGACATCCCGAAGGCCGTCGGCAGTAAACGCTACGTCGGCACCGTCATGGAGTACGACGGGAAGATCAGCGGCTTCCTCGTGATCCTGTTCGACCAGCCCTCCGGGCGGGCCGTCGTCGACTCGCTAGTGCCGATGGAAACCGACGAACAGTGGGGCGACGTCGAACAGGAGGCGCTCAAGGAGCTCTCGAACATCATGACTAGCGGCTTCGTCGACGGCTGGGCCAACGTGTTGAACGCCGAGATCAAACACAAGCCGCCGCAGTTCGTCGCCGACACCGGTGCGTCGGTGATGAATCCGGTTACGGCTCGCATCGGCGACACCGACGATCACGCGTTCCTGCTGGACTCGAGCATCGAAACCAACAGCGATCAGGTGTTTACCTGTCAGATGCTCGCTCTGCCGCGGCGCGACGAACTCGAGCAGGCCCTGGACGACCTGCTGGTCGAGAACTCGGAGAACACGCGGGTCGATCCCGAAGAATTGTTCAAGCAGCAGAAAAACGGCGACTGAGTCGGTTCGAGTTCTCGATTTCCGTTCTGTCCGTTCTCACTGTTCTCGCTATGAGCTAATGGAGATACCTCTATGACAAGCACAGCTTTATTCCAGTGAGAGAGCACCCGAACCGGATGTTTAGACCGTATTGTCCGCTACCTGATACTGGTAGGTGACAGATTCTAGAAAGAATCGAGGCTTCGTTGGTCGTCCGTGACGCCTTTCCGACCGCCGCCACGAATCGACCTTGGATCAACGATCTCCCCAGATTCGAGGCAGCGTTCGATCCACTCGGCACGCTGACCGCCGTCCTCAAGATGATCGTACGGGTAGTGGGTGTCACCTTCAGTCAACCGATCAGTGACGACGCGAAGGGTTCGACGAAACATATCGTTCGTGTCCTGGTTGAGCAGCGAGGGATCGGCCAGCACCCAAACATCACCGTTCCACTCGAGATTGCGGCGATCGACATCGACTGACTTGGCGAGGTCGACTATGTCAACGTCGGTCGGTGGGTTCGCGTCTGTCTCTGGTTGCTCGAGGCCGCCTGCAGCGAGCTGCCGCCAGTCGTCAGTGAACTCGTGACACCACTCGCGTGCACGTGCGTGAAGCGTGCTCGAAGGAGACTAGAACAGCGAATTGCAAGTTCATTCAGTCAAATCCATCATGTAACTTGACCCCGTTACCAGTCTGTTCTGGCCTTTCCTTTAGTGTTCAAACCTGATCCTTCTATTCGTTCAGGTCTATACGTAGATATCCATCCGGTCGGCATCGACTTCTTAGCTTCCCCGATCGCACTGTCGAGAAGTGCTTCATCGATCTCCTCACCGCGCTCTTCTTCATGGGCCTACGAGTAATAGATTCGTTTTATCTTCTTCCGATTCTGTGGCTTCCATAGACAAATGAGCCCGTCGCCACCGGCTTGAAACCACTGCGTACCGGGTCGCATCTTTGCGTTCAATCATTCCTCCCCGCAACTCCAAGTTCAAATAATACGATTCAACGCGAACTGCTAGACTGCGAGTACGAGCGTGAAACGTGGGGAAATCGCTCGCTCATCGAAGCCTGATTCGGAATCTTCAAATACCGCACCAGACGTTTCTATCATCGATTTCCCTTCCACAGCACCGCCAACTCAACCAGATCCTGGCTTACAGCCTTCGCTGCTCTCCACAATGCTACGCTCTAACCTTGACACCCTTCAACTAAGTGTGATTGTGTCGTGAACAGATTGTACTTTCCGTCGAATGAAAATATCTGGAACGGTAGTATTTACCGACCGTAGTTCGGCAGTTAAATCTCGTTTATGACAGTCCTCCCATTACCACCACTTGTATCGACCATTACACTCGTGTTCGTATCTCCTCCGGTTAGGCCAGTGACTTTGAATCCAAGTCGCTCTGTGGATCCGATGACGGGGGCTACTTGTTCGAACTTTGCCTCAGAGTAAGCCTCGAACTTGTTGCTATCTTGTTCAGTATCTCGTTCAGTCCACTCCTCGAATGACCAACTGATCGAGGTGGCGGTGTCATCAACCGCGGATCCATCCGTGACTTCGCCACCCGTCACACTCCATTCGAGGTCGATTTCCACCGCATACTGGCGACCAAAATTCCGCCAGACGGCTTCGTATGCAGCTTCGTAATCGCCAGATGAAGCTGCTGCTGGGATACTGGCAATTGATAGTCCGAGGGTGTCATAGAACTCTTCTCACACCGTGATGATGGTGCTTCCCGGATTGTCTCCGCGTTCATAGTTGGTGATGGCGACCACGAGGCGCAGACAGAGTGCGAGGAACACCTGCGCTCGTGCGTGGACGCGGCCTCGGGCGTGCGTTCGCCCGAGGCCGCAGTCCTTGACTGATTCGTTGGTTCGTTCAACCCCCGTACGGCGGTTGTACGTCTCATCCAACGTGGATTGCTTCAGTTGAACGTCTTCGCTGTGTTCGTCGATGCGGTCTTCGACTCTGTACTCGATATCTTTCGGCTCGTCGGTGTTTCGCGCGTTGTACGGAGCGACTGGCACGACCCCTGCGGCCAGCAGGTGGTCGTGCCAGTCGAGCGTGTCGTAGGCGCTGTCTCCAAGCATCCAGATCGGTGTGGAGACGGCGAGCGCGTCACGCGTGACGCGCATCGCCGTCTCCTCTGGCGCTTGCTTACTCTCTGTGAACTCCGCCGCAATCGGGATCTTTTGTCCGGTCGAGACGATCGTACAGCCGTAGCCGTGGTAGTACTCGTCGTCGGTTGGATCGTAGCACTTCGACGCGTCTTGATCGGCAGGCATCGCCCTCACGTCAGTTGAATCGATGCAGTAAGTCAAGTCGAGCAGGCCGCGGCGGGCGGCCTGCTCGACGAGTCGGCCAAAGACCTCGTCAACGACGTGTTCGAGGTCGGTGAGAAAGCGATCGACCGCGTCTCTGGACGGCGGTCGATCGAACCCACAGCTGAGCCAAACAACCGTGTTCCGAAGCTCTCGCTCAACCGGACGAATCCCGTAGATGTCCTTGTAGTAGCAGTGGAGGAAGCCACGCATCAACTCTGGTGGTTCATGCTCTCGTGTTCGCCCCGTCTGCGCCGGGGCGAACACGTCGAACTCTTCGAGAAACTCGAAGGAGAGGTGCTCGAACAACGCTAGCGTCTCGGTCTCCGCGACATTGAAGAACGACTCTACCGAAGGATCATCTTGCAGGGTCGCTGAGGCCATACCATCTCAGCATTCACCCTGCTCTTTGGTGTGGTAATCGTTCTATGACACCCTCAATTGATAGTCCTGCTACTGTACCTCCGATCGTCTTTATTGCTTGTCGTCGTTCCATTGGAATCGAGTGAAGTAGTAGTACGCTGCCAGTGCTGCGATTCCCGGAAGGATGGCTACCAGCAAAATGGCAACGGTCAATGCGACTATTGATGGGTGTTTGAAACCCTGTTTTTGGGAGTCAAACAGAATCCAGACTGTGGCCACCCCGATGAACGGCACCCAGAGGATAGCTGCCAGCGGACCTATGAAGGTGAATCCGAGCCTCACATACAGGAAGACCGCTGCGAATGCAACTATACCCAGTGCGGCAATTCGTCTATATGTGAGGTTTTTGATTTCGAGGGAGGCCAACAGGACTGGATTCATATTTGAGTTAAAGTGGTGTATCTTCGTTTATCAATTCGGCGTTTCCGTTAGCCTCACAACGGTGGTTGATGGTGGCAGTTACCGTTCGCCAAGTCGTTCCGACGTTCAGAGAGAATTCCCCGCGCTCACGTGCGTCGAACCGCTCATCAGTTTGGTTTCTGATCTGTGAACTCACTTCTCCATCGTAGTCGGTAAATGAGTCACCATTCCCGTCTTGATCTGTACTTGCGTTTCGCCAAGTGTCACCATTGTACTCCCAACTGAAAGTTTGCTCGAACCGATATCTCACATTGCCAGCAATGGTGGCACGAGCAGTGTGGGATTCAGGTTGCTCACTCCATTCTGAGTTTGGTTCTACTTCCGAAACCCTCGCAACCTCTGTTTGGTAGTCCCATTCCGGATTGAGAAGGACATCGATAACCCCCTCTTCCTGATTTTTCGTCAAATCATCCTCCAACTCTTCTGGATGGTCGGAACTATCGTGTGCTTTGATGAACTCGATAACTCCTTCCCGGTCATCAGGATCGAAATTAGTTGGATCATCCTTCTGATTCGCTAATACGGTTCCAGGAATTGTGGTGAGGCCCACAGCTGCGACAGCGGAACTAGTAGCGAACCGCCGTCGAGATATGGACTCACTGGTCTCCTCCTCTTGAGTTTGGTTTTCCTGCATTACATTTTACCTTAATGTTCCTTCCAATTTCACTTTAATTACTGAATCATCATTCAAATATCGGTGATTGATTCACTTGGTGGGAATCTCCCGTTGGTTTGGGAATCTATTCGGCTTTGTTGAATCGCTGTAAGGTAGAATACTCTCCAGTAGTGCATACTACACTAACGGTCGTCGCGTTCACTAGAGCTAATGGAGATACCTCTATGATAAGCCATGCTTTATTCCAGCGATAGAACAACCGAACCAGATGTTTAGCGTATAGGAGGCAGTCGAGCAAGGATAAGTTGGGTGTTGAGAAGGCTCGCCAGCAGAAAGTATTTTCCCGTGAGGACACGCCGACGTAGTACTCAAGATAACTTTTGCAAGTCGAGGAACTGCTTGATCCAGTTGCCAGCGAAGCTCACACGAGCAGTCAATCTCTCGAAGACAGTACTGACGAGAGCGCGGAACTCTTCCGCGCTCTCGACGATTAGCGGAGATATTTCCCACTTCAAACTCTTCCAGACCGATTCGATTGGGTTGAGGTCTGGCGATCCAACCGGCAAGAATACGAGATCGATACCGAGTTGGGACGCTCGCTTACGCGTGTATTCGCACGTGTGCGAGAAGAGATTGTCCAAGACGAGCAGAATCCGCTTGCCGGGATTCTGCTCGCGTATCCTTTCGAGACAGTCGCAGATTCGTTCTTTCGTCTGATCTTCCGGGAATGAGACGATGCTCTCGCCGTTGAGTGCATAGAAGCCGACCGCTGGTTCATCGATTCGAACCAGCGGTCGCTCAATGTGCGGGTTATCGACGTACCACATCCGACGCGAATTATCCCACGGTTGGGGATGTGAGGCGTCGAAGAACCCAACGACAGTACCCCCATCTGTACAAATATCGTCGTCAAGTTCCCAGCCACCGTCTTCGTCGGCTTCCTGTTTGTTGTGTGGCTGGTTGTCGTCCTCGGCGAGCGCCTCATCAAGGCGCTCGTCGAGGATCTCTTCAGCATCGTCAGGCCGTGATGGGCGCTTTGTTCGTGGGATTGAGTACGAAAGCCCTAGTTCACGGAGGAACGTACTCAGATAATCTGGATGGTACTCAACGTCGAATTCCTCGTTGAGGAGATGCTGTATCTCTTGTTGTTTCCACGGTTGGCCCTCACGCAGGAGTTCGAGAAGTTCTTCTTGTTCATCTTCGCCGAGCTTCGGGGGACGTCCGTCCCCGAAGTTCGGCGTCAGTTGACCGAGTCCGCCCTCATTCCAGCGCTGTGCCCACCGGCTTCCGGTTGATTCAGATTTCCCCACCCGGTTTGCTGCCTCCTCAAGCGTATCTCCTTCATAGAGATTCTTCACGAAGGTAAGGCGGCGGACGACCTTCGGATCGTCCGCCTCGGTCAGAAGTCGATCAAGATCCTCATCGGAAAGATGTCGAACAACGTCCTTTCGACGATCGCTGCTCACTGTTCATCAACCATCTCACTCCAGCCCCAAAACTTCTCTCACGTACTAAGAACGGCGTGTCCTTGCGGCGTTTTTGTACCATTCTAGCCTCTCATACCGTCGGATCGAACCGTTCGTCGATTGATCCTACGAGGCGATCAGACAGTAGTTTCATCGGCTGAAACACTTCTTGGGGTCGGACTGCCGAGATCGCCGAGAAGTCACCGTCGATGTGACGAAAGTCGAAATCGGCGGCGACGAGCACTACGTTTGGGCTGCGTCGATTGTGACACACTTGAAGTTTTTGCCGTTGAGGCCTTTCCCGGTCGATCGAGCCTCGCTGCACTCCTCTTTTTGAAAGACGTTCTCGAACGGTGCCCCGGTCGCCCGCTGGTGCGGGCCGACCGTGACTCATAATACGACTGGCCGCTCGAACTCTTAGACTGCGAATACGAGCATGAAACCTGGGGAAATCGGTCGCTCATCAAGGCGAGGTTCGATATCTTCAAATATCGAATCAGACGCTTCTACCACCGATTTCCCTTTCACTGCACCGCCACCTCAACCAGATCGTGGCTCACAGCCTTCGCCGCTCTCCACAATACGACGCTCTAACTTTGATATTCTGGCCGTGTTGAATCACTAAACGATGGTGGAACGGTCTACCAAATCAACGAAGAGAAAACGGAAGGGTCTCTAATCCAGATCTCCCGCGACGTTTTACACTTCAGGAGGTGTTCAGGAGAGTGTTAGCGGTGTACTCTCGGCCTTATGTTTTGAATACCAGTCTCTGGCCCACGTAACTGCGGCCCTATCCTTAGAATCGATGATACCACGAACAACACCAATATCGTCGTGAATAACGACAAGAACATGTTCGATGGGTTCTGTAATCACGACGACCCCCATCGGAATTTCACCAGAGTACGAATAAGCGTCGAAATTCCCGGTGTTGATGAGGGTTTTGAATTTGTCACTGAGTTTCGTTTGTATGTGTTCAGTCGCCTCTCTTCCGAAGACAAACTCAGCATCCAGTCGGTTCACTCTCGTCTGAGTCAAATACGTCTCAACCATAGGCGAGAAAATAGTCGGCACGACACCACTAATCTTGGTCGCCTCAGAGACTTGTTCTTCAAGATATTCGTACACAAGGTCTGGTCTCGTTTCCCCGATCACACGTGTCGTTGCATCGCGAGCGACGGACGGATCAAGAACCGTTCCAATCTCCTGTCTCGTTTCAAGTAATCGCTTCGATTCTGCAAACGTCCGGACGATTTCATCGGTTCGCTCATACTGTGTATAGACGACTTCGCCGAACGTTGTCGGTACATACATACCATCCTGTTTTTTGACTAGATCGTGATCTTCGAGTTGTTTGAGCCACGGTAAACCGTCGACTGTGAGGCGTCTACCTCGTCGACCAGTTGGTTTTGATAAGCCGGGCCATCGATGAGTCGTTTGAATATCGACGACCGTTTGTGGAGGACCATGTAGGCGGCGTGCGCTTTCTCCGTATCCATAATTCTATGTATTGTGAAAATTCACTTATAGCTACTGGAGATAACGATAAGAGATAACTAACACAGTGGTATTCAATATGGCATAGTCAAGCCAGATAACGTACGACATTCGCACTCTGTGTGCATAATCAACAGGTGAAGCGACGGAAAAGAAACCACGTGTTGTCGAATACCCAATCGATAGTAATGAGTTATACTTTCACTCCGGTAGCGTATACTTTTTATTCGAACTCAGGAAAGTATGGGGTAATGACAAACAGGTTCCCGGAACAAAACACCTCTCTGTCTACTGAATCCGTCTCTGGTGATGCTGATTCGTGGGAGGAACGGAATCGTAATCTTCTCGGCTCGATTGACCTAGATAACATTTCCCGAGAGCCTGGAGAAAACCCGTATAATAGTTTCTACTCTGCTGATCCAGTTGATCCAAAACACTCTACCCATCGAGCTGCTCTCATCACCGCCCACGAAATTATCGACGATCTCAACGATGAGATCGACGTGGCCAATGCCGTGACGAACGCGAATATTCCACTCGAGAAATTCAACGATCCCTACTGGGATGACCACCCAGAAATCTACGAGTTCGAGGTAATGCGCCGGTCGTTCATCTACGCCGAACTCCGAGGAATCCGTTATCACCAGGATCTCGCGGACTTCCTCGAGCGCAACCCCACGATCGCGTTCACACTGGGCTTCGAACCGGACTTCGGTGACGAAAACGAGTATCCTGCCCTCAAGGTGTATCACACGCCAGAGACGCCTCATCAGACGACGATCACCCGGTGTGCGAATCGTCGATTCCTCGCTCGAGTGGAGAAGTTCATCACGGACGTCGCCGACGAGGTCGAAGCCTACTGGCATCGACACACCCACCTCGTCGAGATGCATGAGCTGTGGAGCGAGAACGATGACGTGAATCCCGGCGAGTCGGAGGAAAAACTCGACCCAGATGGTCTCACGAAAGAGCAGATCCGCCGGCTCGTGAACGAGTTGATGCGCCACGTCTGTCCGAATATTAGCTTCCAACGCGGGAAGAGCAAGGAGATCCGCAAAAACCTCTTTCTCGAGGTGATCGCCCACTGCGGGCTGACGAACTCGAGTGTCTACGGTGGCGGCGACGTCTTCGATATCTACGCTTGCCCCGAGGACGGCGAACTGCCCCACGGCAAGACCTTCTTCGACCACATGAAGGGGCTACGTCTCGAGGAGATGCTCGAGATGTTCGACGCCGCAATCGAAAGTATGGTCGGCGGGGCACAGGATATCGGCCTCTACGACCGGCCCGTCGACATTGCAATCGACGTGACGACCGTCGAGTACACCGGTATCGGGAAGACGTTCAGCTTCGAAACGATCGCCGATCCCGACAACGATGACTGGGGCGCTCGCGAGCGGTCGGAAGTGAAAGAGGCGATCGAAGAGTGGGACCTCGAGCCGATCGTCGGCGAGGACCCAGCGGACATCAAGCACGCGAACTTCGACGACCCAGATAAACGGGCTGCTGCCAAGCGCGTACGGGACTGTGTGCAGTGGGTGAACGGCACGAAAAAGCAAGACGAGGATATCGAATACGGCTTCCAGTTCGCCGCTGCGGCATTCGCTGAGCATACCTGTCCGATGATCTACGGGGTGGAGCCGATCGACAGTCGGAGTGGAGAGGAGCTAGCCAACCACGTCAGTCAGTTCGTCGAGCGAGCGCAGGACCTCGTGGTAGTGGATACGGTGTACATGGACGCCGCCTACGGGCGGTGTTCAGAAGTCCACAACCAGTTCCACTACGGCCACGGGTTCAGGACCGCCGACCGGTTCGACGTCGAGTACGTCGTGAAGATGGAAGAGCGGAAGCGTGTGAAACGGGAAGTACTCGAGGAGCGGTATAAAATCGATCACCGATTCGAAGAGGGAGATACGCCGCTGAGCATCGATCGGCTCGCGAAGAAGCGTCTCGGGATGGAGTTCGCTGGTGAGCCGCTCATCAAGTTCGAGGTGTTCGTGGCCGCCGTAGCGAACTTCATGCGGCCAGTCGACTGAACTGGCCGCCGTTTCGGGTTCGAAATCCGATAGTGGCGACACTATTCTGTGATTCAGTTTTCGCCGTTTTCTTATCAGATTCGACTAGATAGCTGATTCTAGTTTTCTGAGAGGCCATGTTTTCACCCGGATTGGCCCCGATAGAACTTTTGTTCACTGTTAGCTGTGCTTGGAGGAACCCGTTTCTCGATTAGCTGCGCTATTCTCGCCGTCCTCGTCGCACTCGAGGTTGCCTGCCCGTCGATACGCTCGGCCCGAATCAGGACTCCATCAGGCGTTGACGTCCTCGATCCGTTCGCTGACGATGATCCGCCCTTTCGGCGTCAAGGAGATCTCGTCGCCGCTCTCGACGATCAGGTCCTTGTTTCGCACCGAGTTCAAGACGTTGGTTACGTAGGCCGGATCCCCGTCCAGCATGTTCGTGAAGTCGATATCGCCGCCGGTTGCGTGGACGCTGACGAGGACGCGCTTCTCGGGGTCCGAGAGGTCGATGTCGTCGACTTCCTCGCGGAGTTCGTCGAACTCGAGGCGGAGGAATCGTGCGAGCAGGTTGACGTACTGGCTCTTCGAGGGCGCGATCAGCGACGTCTTGGTCAGTCCGGAGTCGTCGTCGATGTGCTTGACGACGAGGGTCACCCGGTCGTCGCTCTCGCCGATCTTGTTCCCGCGGTCGATCGACATCACTCGCTCGACGTCGAAACTGAAGTTCCCGCCTTTGGTCTGGACCTCGATCCGTCGGTTCTTGATCCGGAGTTTTCCCGGGACGACCGGCGTGTCCTTGACGCGGCCGCCGACGCGGGCGGGGTGTTTCACCGCGACCTTCCGCCCGTTCAGCAGGCAACGAAACAGGATCGCGACGAACTTCTCGGCGATCTCGCCCTTGCTTTCGATGACCGCGCTCCTGGTCGACCCCTCCTCGTCTCGGTAGCCGATCGTCACCGTATCGTTGAAGAACTGCTTGACGTGGTTCGGCACGCTCCCCACGTTGACGTCGACGACCCGCGAGAGCGGGATCGTTTCTTTCCCGTCGGACGACGCGAGTACGACCCGCCGTTTCGTCATGATGATCCGACCGTTCACCGGCTTCCCCCCCGATCCGCCGTCTTCACCGCCTGACTGTCCGAGAAAGAAGTGGCCGGTGAAGTCGGCGACGATGTCTTCGTTCATGGTCGGTCGTCCTGAATGCCGTACTGTAGCGGTTTCGTCGTCATATTCGTTTCCATTGACTTATTCGATCGGTGGGACGGGTGCGAGCGCGCCGCGAAACTCTCGTCAGTCGTCAGTCCTGTCGGGTGATGTGGAACGGCAGCCCTTCGACCCCGTCGCGCTGGAACGACTCGATCGCCGAGTTCACCTCGTGGTACTCGAGAATGTTCTCCTGGATCATTCGCTCGATGATGTCGGCGCGGAACTGCAGGTCGTCGTAGATGTCTCGGGTTTCGGCATACCCCAGCAGGGTTGCGATCTGTTCCTCGAGGACGTAGGAGTTGTTCATCCCCTGGAAGATGATCTCGTCCTCGACGGGGTCCCAGTAGAACACCTGCCGGGTGACGACCCCTTCCATCTCCTCGGAGTAGCCCTCGATCTCCTGGACGCTCGTCACGCGGCGCAGGACGTCGTCGCCCTGTTTGACGCGGTTCTGGAACAGCGCGACGTCGGCGTTGTCCATGAACGTCTCCGGGACGTTGATCGGGTCCCCCGTAAAGCGCTGGATCATCGAGACGATGTCGCTGGCGTGGAAGGTCAGCATGACGGGGTGGCCGGTCTGGGCCGCCTGGAACGCCATCCGACCCTCCTCACCACGGACCTCGCCCACGACGATGTATTCGGGGCGAGAACGCAGCGCGGCCTCGACCAGGTTGAACATGTCGACGTCGGCGCTGTCGTCGCTGCGACTCTCGCGGGTCAGGAGTTGCTGCCAGGTGTCGTGGGGCGGCAGCACCTCGGCGGTGTCCTCCGCGGTGTAGATCTTCGAGTCCCGCGGGATGAACGTCATGATGGAGTTCAGCGTCGTCGTCTTCCCCGACGCGGTCTCGCCGACGACGAACACCGTCCGCTCGTTCTCGAGACAGAGCCAGAGGTAGGCCGCAAGTTGCGGTGAAAGCGTCCCCCAGTTCGTAATCTGGGTCACCGACAGCGGGACCTCGTCGCCCTGACGGATCGTCAGCGAGGGCCCTTTCACGCTGACGTCGTCGCTGTAGATGACGTTCAGACGCGAGCCGTCCGGCAGCGTCGAGTCGATGATCGGCTCGGCGTCGGTCATCGGGTTGCCGATCCGTTCGCCCATGTTCGAGAGCCACTGGTCGAACTCCTCGGGGGTCCCGAAGTCGACGGAGGTCTCGACCAGCCCGAAAACGCCGTGGTCGACGTAACACTCGTTGGGGCCGATCACGTGGATGTCCTCGTTCTCCGGGTCGCGCATGACCGGCTCGAGCGGCCCCAGGCCGACGATGTCGCGGTTGAGCCGGTAGCGGATGTTCTCGTAGGTCTCCTCGGGGATCTCCTGGATGCCCGGGTGGAACTTGACCTTCAACCGCTCGATGAGGCTGTCGAGCTCGTCGTCTTTGATGTGGGTCGTCTCGTTGAGCAGTTCCTCGATACGGTCGTCGTACTCGGCTTCCTTCTCCGGGGCCTTCTTCGTCGCGCTCCGGCGCAGCAGGGAGTCTTTGATCTTTTCGAAGACCTCCTGCTCCTCCTGGGAGAGCGTCGGCTCCACGGCGAAGTACTGCATCTTCGTCCCGACGTCGCCGTAGACGTGGCTGTAGATCGGTCCCCCGACGGGGTAGAGCACGTTCGGATGGTTGACCTCGTGTTCGGCCGTCGGCTCGTCGACTAACATCGGGAACTCGCCGGTGATCTGCCGGAACTTCTTGAGGTGTTCGCGCAGATGCGGTCGGCGAGCTGCAAGCTCCTGAAGCTCGTCCGACGGCTTGGGCGTCCCCATTTCCGTCATCGAGCAACCACCGCGTTAGGCGACGCTCCGGTTCTCGATAACGATACCTGTTCCGGATCGGACCGAGTACCCGATCCGGTCGCCCACCTGTTCGCCCATGCCAGCGAAGCGCTTGATGAACAGCTGCCGGCGGATGTCGTTGCCGACCTCGATCATCTCGAGTTCGATGAAGACGTCGGCGATCGACCGGAACGGCCCGATCGCCTCCTCGCCGACGGTCGAGGGGTCGACGGTCAGGACGACGACTTTCCCCTGCGAGATGATGTCTCGAAGGAACGAGATGATCTCGAGGGCGGCCTGGCGCTCCTCGTTTTCCCTGACCAGCGCCTCGAACTTCGGATCGTTACGGAGGATGGCGTCGAAGGTGTCGATAATGATGACGTCGGCCGACCAGATCGTGTCTTCCTCCATCAGGTCCGTCAGGAGGTCCTGGCGCTGTTGTTCCTCGTCGGCGGAGAGAACGCCCCCGCTGTCGAGGTCGCCGTGCAGGAACAGCATGTTCTCGAACAGCAGGTGTTCCTCGACGTTGTAGTTCAGCGAATCCATCTGCTCGATGAACCCCTTGACCTCGAGTTCCGTCGAGAGGAACGTAACGGACTTGCCGGTTTCACAGAGGCCGTACGCGAACCGCTGGGAGATCGCGCTCTTGCCGGCCCCGTAGTCGCCCTCCATCAGGACGATACTCCCGGTCGGGATCCCCCCGCCGAGTTCCTTGTTCAGCCGATCCCGGTCGTCCAGTCCGATCGAGAAAATATTATTTAACTTACTCATAGTCGGTCTCGTCGGAGATGAGAATCGAGTTGATGAACTCGACCTGCCACGGCTCGAGATCCGCACTCTCGTCGGGAACGAGCACTGGCTTGCCGCGGTCGTCTGGGTCCGTGTATCCGTAGTAGTCGTCACGAATCTCGGTCCCGGACTCGGTCTGGACGACCTCGGGGTCGGCCCAGACCATTCCTCCGGGGTCGCGATCGCGGTTTCGCTCCCGTTCGGTCGCCTCGGTTTCGGCGATGCCCGACTCGTCGATGACGATCCGCTGGGCGGTGTTCGATTCGTCCTCGTCGCTCGCTTCCGTCCAGCGTTCGCCGACGTCGTTTCCGTTCTCGCTCGCGGGCTCGGCTACGGTTTCAGTTTCGGCTACGGTCCCGTTCTCACTCGTGGGCTCGGTCTCGATCTCGGTCTCGATCTCGGTCTCGTTCGCGGTCGACCCCTCGAGCCCGACGTCGTCTTCGTCGTCCGGTTCCGTCTCCGCGACCAGTTCCTCCGGGCTCACCTCGCCGACTTCGGGGCCGTCGTCGACTGCCGTGCCACCGGCGTTGCCGGCTGCGGCGACCGGGACGTCGACGGTGTCCTCGTCGACGGTCACGTCTTCCGCGGCGAACTCCTCCGTGATTTCGTCCGGCTCGTGGCTTTCGACGTCTTCGCCGTTGCTCTCGGCGTCGTCCGCCGGTTCGACTTCCGTGTACGTGAGTTCGGTCCGTTCGTCGTCGGCCTCTCCGGCTTCTTCCGCATCGTCTTCACCCTCGTCGTCTTCGTCTTCGTCCTCGACCTCGTCTTCGATCTCGAGTTCGGCCTCTCCCTCGAACGACTGCTCGAGGTCGTCGTCGTCGGCCGGGTCCGAGACGTCGGTCTCGTGGTCTGTGTCCTCGTCAGCCTCTGCGGCCGTCTCGCCGGGCTCCTCCACTTCGATCGTCCGACGCGTCGAGATGCCTTCGTCGGCGAGCCACTCGTCGAACGACCGGCGCTTCTTCGCCGGCGTTGCGATCTGGCTGATTCGCCACAGGCTCCGCTTGTGGTCGACGCCCAGCGAGGACCGCGGTTCGGGGTCCTCGAGGTCCGGGCCGCCCTCGAACCCGTTCAGCATCGTCTGGAGGTAGTCCTCGACCGACGCCGAGATCCAGCCGATCGTTCCGTAGAAGCGCAGGGTCTGTGCCGCGCCGTTCAGCCCGGCCTGCTCGACGAGGTACTCGAGCCAGTCCATCACGACGTACTCGGTGTTGTACTCCGAGGGGATCTCGGCAAGGTACGGGCGACCGCCGTCGTCCCACGGAATGGTTTCGTCGACAGCGTCGCCCTCACCCTCGCTCGCGCTCTCAGTTTCGGTTTCGGGCGCCGATTCCTCGAGCACGGCGTCCCCGTCCTGGCCGGGTTCGGCCTCCGACGTGTCGTCTTCTTCGGACGCCCCGATCCCGAGTTCCGCCTCGAGTTCGGAGTCGTCCGACTCCTCGGCGACGCCGATCCCCGCCTCCTCGAGTTCGTCGCCGGGGCTCGTCTCCTCGGCCCCTTCGTCGAACTCGTCGAACGCGAGGTCGTCATCGTCGTCGTTGGCGGCGTCCATCTCCATGTCCGCGGTTTCGTCCGTCGGGCCGTCGGTCTCGGCGCTATCAGCGGCCTCGTCGGCGTCGGGGTTCTCGTCCCAGTCGGCCTCGCCGGATTCGTACTCGGATTTCAGTTCGTCGAACGAGAGGTCCCCCTCGGAGCCGCCGACGTCGTCGTCACCGTCGTCCGTTCCGAGGTCACCGCCGAGGTCATCGCCACCGAGGTCGTCCTCGGCATCGTCGAACCCGTCGTCCATCCCGACGTCGTCGAAGTCGTCGCCGCCATCGTCGTCCTCGATGATGCTCTCGTCGAGGAACTCCTCGGCTTCGGCGTCCGCGATGTCCTCGTCCATGTCCTCGTCGCCTCCCCCTTCGTCACCACCGTCGAAGAGGCTCTGACCGCCGAACTCCCCAGTTCCGGCAGCCATGCCGCCACCGCCACCGCCGTCGAAACTCTCGCTCAGCGAGTCCCCCTCGACGAAGGGGTTCACCCCCTGGGTCACCATCTCGTAGACCTCGAGCAGTTTCCGGATGTCCTCTTCGATCTCCTCGAGGGAATCGCTGATCTTCTCGTTCTCGCTCTGGACGGTGTTGACGGTCGAGGACAGCGAGCCGACGTCGTTCTCCATCTCCTCGATGCGGGCCTCGAGCTCGCTCGAGACGCCGCCGTCGTCTTCGACCTCGTCGAGGGACATCTCGTCGCCCCCTCCGAGGCCTTCGTCCTCGAGGAAGTCGTCCCCGCCGTCGTCGTCGAGGAAGTCGTCGCCACCCATGTCCATCCCGCCGGCATCGGAGTCGTCGGTACCGGATGCGGTTCCACCGCCCGCGTCGGGCATCAGCCCCTGGTCACTCGTGCTTCCGGTACCGGAGAGATCGCCGCCTATCAGGTCGTCGTTCCCGGAGTCTCCGCTACTCCCGTCGTCGTCCTCTCCGAGGATGTTGCCGATTATGGATAGTAACATGGTGACGTATCGTTCGAGTGGCTCCTTCCTCTCACAGCCCCGGCCGGCGACCGCTGTCGCCGGAACCCGCTCTCGTTGCCCATCCGATCGGGGCTGTGACGAGTCGTCATCTGTGAATGCTTTGCAATTCGATGTATTAAGTAATTCTGGCCGCGTTCGATCCTCCAATCCGGTCCCGTTCAGCCGGCTGACAGTATATATTCTGCCCGTTTCGAGTTCCCAACAGGTCCGTTTGAGCGAAGGTTTCTTTTTCCGTGATCCCGAACTACGCGTATCGGTCCGCAATGACAGAACGTAACGAGGACGGGAACCCGAAAGACAACGCGGACGTGCCGCCGGTCTTGCCGAGCGAACAGTCCTCCTCGGAGGCCGGGGGCGTCCTCTCGCCCGAGGATCTGGACATCTCCGACAGCCCATACGTCAGTGAGATCTCCGAGGGCCGGTACGTCGTGTCGGCGGACAGGTCGCCGCCGAACGCACCCGACAAGAGCGACTCGCTTCCCACGAGGGAGTCGCCATCGGCGGGTTCCGGGCCGGACGAGGAGACCGACCTCGAGGCAGGGGGCGGGGGCGGGAGCGGGGGCGCTCGCGGTGGACGGCGTGGTCAGGGTCGAGGCCAGGGCCAGGGTCAAGGACATCCCTCCACCCACAACGCGCCAACCGAACCCAATGCCGGAGCGTCGTCGCCCCGACGTCAGCACCAACCCGTCCAGAGCCCCGAGACCGCCCGTTCCATCCTCGCGGACGAACTCGACCGGGTCGACGCCCGCTACGCCGTAGACATCGTCTCCCGGTTCGGCGACGAAACTGTCCGCCACCGGATGACCTCCGACGACGTGCTCGATACGTTCAACAGCCTCGTGTTCTGGTACGCCCGGAACGTCGCCCGCGACACCCGCACGGACCGGGCCGCCTCGCTTCTGTTCGCCAAATCCGACTTCGACGCTCCGCTGTCGGAACCACAACTGCGGGCCGCACTTCGGGAACACGACCTCGACGAATCGAGTTCGATCGGCGAACTGCTCGAGGCGCTCGAGTGATACGGGTTACTGTCCGTCAGTTCCGGCGCAACCGCCGCCCGGGTCGCGGTTACACCGGTCCGTCGGGACAGCAATCCGTATGAATCGACGGTCGGATCGGTCGTAATCCACTTCCACTCCACTGACCCTTGCTCTGCCGTCCGGTATCGACGCTCAGTGGCCCGTCCCGTTCAGGAAGATGACGCCGGCCATGAAAAGCGAGAGGACGATCGTGAAACCGAAAAGCAACAACGCGCTATGGGCCGACGCGATCGCCCGGTCCAGGCGAGGGTGCAAATCGGAATCAGCGTCGGTGAACTCGAGCAACATCGTGACCGGATGTTGCCGGCCAGGTATTAACGGTTTTACGGCCGCTCGCGTTCGATCGGTCGTCGTTATAGATCGACCGAGATCAGCATATCGACCAGTCGGTTCGTCACCGCGCCGGTAACGGCACCGAGCCATAGCAACGCGGTGAAGTGGATGTAGGAGTTGCCGAAGTGTCCGCCGTCGGAGACGCGGATCACCATCGAGGAGATGAACGCGTTGAAGATCAACACGAGGATGAGCAGGTACCGGAGCATGAGCACGTCGTACTGGTCGGTGTAGATCAGCGAGCCGCCGGCGATTTCCCCGCCCATATCGATGTCGAAACTCGAGAGGAGAACCGCGAGTTCCAGACCGATGAAGAAGGCGAACGCCGATGCGGCGGTGATCCCGTAGACGACACCGATGAGCGTCGTCGTCTGCTGTTTTCGCTCCTCTCGCAGGTTGATCATCTCGTTCATGTTCTGGCTGATGAGTTCGCCGAGCTTTTTCGGCCCACCCCCCATCTCGCGGCCGATCAGATACATCTCGCTGAACTTCTGAATCAGGAAGGAGCCGGCGTCGCCGGTGAAGTACCGCCAGGATTTCTCGGTGCTCACCCGCATGTTCAGCCGCCGGTAGAGGTCGTCGACGTTCTCGGTGAGCGCGCCGAAGTTCTTGTCCCGCAACGTTGCGAGGACTTCCGAGGTCGTGCTCTGTTTGGCGCTCTCGCTGGTCCCGAGCGCCCGGATGAAGTTCGGGAACTGCCTGTCACGATCGAACACCTGTCGTTCCTGGTGCCAGAAGACGAACCCCGGAATCAGCAACGGCGTCGTCGCGATGGGCATGTACAGCAAGAGCGGGATGGACCTGATCGGCACCTGTCTCGCACCCGGAACGAGTTTGAAGAAGATCAGCGTCATCACGACGATGAAAAGCAGGCTCAGGCCGAGGCCGACGACCGTCGAACCGAGCAGCAACTTCTTCGTCGTGGTACGGTACCCCTCCTCGAGGAACCAGATCGGGTCGTCCGGAACGATGGCCCGGATCACGAACAGGAACCCCATCTGGACGCAGATGAACAGCACGATGACGAGCGAGACGGTCAGTGTCGGATCGTTCCCGGTCAGCAGGGGTAGGACGATCGCGAACACCAGCCCGAACGTCATCGAGATAATCAGCGAGAGGTAGAGGTCCTTCAGCACGTCGAGGTTGGTCAGCGACTGCTTGTACACCGTCGCGTACTCGTCGACCAGTACGTCGTGTTCCTGGACGAGGAACTCGTCTAAGTCCTGACCGGCCCCGAGGGTGTAGGCCATGCGTTCGAAGAGGTCGGCGACCGACTCGCTGGGGACGGATTCGGCTCGCCGGCGACACGCGTCGTCTAAGCTCATGTGCCAGACGTCGACGAGGTCGACCACCCGCTGTACTTCGTTCGCGAGTTCGCCGTACTCCTCCTCCCGGGCGAGCTGGCGCAGCACTTCCATTCGGTCGATGTTCGTCGTCGAGAGGATCGTCATGTGAGTCACGAACAGATGAAACCGGTTCTCCATCTCGACGCGGCGCCTGTCGACGGCCAGGCGGGGGTAGCCGATCGCCGACGCGAGAATCAACACCCCGAAGACCGGAATGAGGACCCGAACGAGAAAGAACACGTCGAGTACGACCGCAGCCACGATCGTCCCGACGAAGAAGAGAAAAGACGGGAACAGGATCCCGAGGACGTACAGCCGCGTCGGGACCTCCATCTCGTCGTACGCACGGATGATGGATCTCCCGGCGTCGGCTGCTGATTCCGTGTTCCCAACGACACTCATAGTACGTATCTCCCGGACGACCAGTCCCTCGAGCGGAGCCCGAGCGTACCCGCCACGTAGTTATGCCCGCTATACAAAGTTTCTGGGCGCGTCACCGGCCTACTGCCCCGGGGGAGGGAGGTCGGTTTCGGGTTCGGTTTCGGAGTCAGAGTCGGGTTCGGAGTCGGACTCGGGTTCGGACTCCGGTTCGTCGGTCGCAGGCCCTCCAAATTCGTCACCGAGCGGCTGTGGCGCACGTTCCGGCGTCGCAATCCACGCGATGTACTGGAGGCTCCGCTTGTGGTCTTCGGTCCCCAGCACCGATCTCGGCTCGGGTTCTTCGTCCGGGTCGACCGTCGGTTCGTCCGTGAACCCGCGCAACATCGACTGCAGATAGGTTTCGACCGGTTCCGAGATCCAGCCGATCGACTCGTAGTAGGCGATGGTTCCTGCGGCCCCGTGTGCACCCGCTTCCTCGACGAGAAACTGGAGCCACTCGAGAGTCACGAGTTCGGCGTCGGTCCGGGACGGGTGCCGGGCCAGGTACGGGGGTTCGTCCAGGTCCCCGTTCTGTGGGAGGGCGTCGACGTTCTCGGCGGTTTCGGCCTCCCCGCGATCCGTTTCGGGCCCAGGTTCAGGTTCGGCTTCGGCTTCGGTTTCGTCCTCGGGTTCAGGTTCGACGGAGTCGGTGCCGGTCTCGAGTTCGTCGCCGTCGTCGAACCCGTCCTCCTCGAGCGGATCTGCGAAGTCGTCGTCTGCCTCCAGTTCGTCTTCGCCGTCGTCGAAGTCGTCTTCGAACCCGTCCATCCCGTCGTCGAAGTCGTCGTCGACCCCGTCGTCAAGCTCGTCGGCTCCGTCGACCCCTCCGAGCTCGTCATCGAACCCATCGTCGAACTCGTCTTCGTCTTCGTCCTCGAGGTCATCATCGAGGAACTCGTCGGCTTCGGCTTGCATCAGGTCGTCGTCGATCTCGCCCTCGGGGTCGCTGCCGAGCATGCCGCTCTGTCCGGTCGCCGACTCGAATGCGCTGCCGATCTCCTGGTCGCCGACGAACGGGTTGATACCCTGGGTGACGATCTCGTACATGTCGACGAGTTTGTCAACGTTCTGCTCGACCGTCTCGATCGAATCGCTGATCTTCTCGTTCTCCCCGCGGACGGTTTCCACCTTGCTCTCGAGGCCGTCGACTTCCTTCTCCACTTCGTCGAGGCGATAGGAGAGTTCTTGCTCGTCGTCGTCGCCGTCGTCGCCGTCGTCGAACAGCGAGTCGTCGTTCATCAGGCTGTCTTCCGCGCCGCCCATGAGGTCGTCCGCGGCGTCGGCGTCGCCGTCGGTGTCTTCGTCGCCGTCGCCGCCGAGTTCGCCGAACAGTTGTATCAGTAGTGTCATGATCAGTAGTAGAAGTCGATCGCGTCTTCGTTCCCGTTGACGATGATCGCCACCTCGGTATCCCCGCTTATCTCCCTGTCCGTGGTGTCGATCTCGATTTCGACGACCCCGTTCGGCCCCCAGTTTCCGGTGTCGCTGTCGACGCGCTCGACGCGCTGGACGTTCGTATACGACCCGTCCACGAGCGCGTCGACGGCCCCCGGGTAGGTGTCGACGCTCTCGTCGCCGATGTTCTTCACCAGCACGGTGATCGCGACCACGTTCCCGTCCGCGTCCTCCTCGACCATCGCGTTCGGCTTGGTCTCGTCGCTGATGATCTCGATTTCGGTGTCGATCTCCTCCGCGACCGCCGATCCGCGGGTCTCGATCGAACTCCCCACTTCCGTCACCTCCATGATGACCGTCCCCGCCACGGCCGAGGCGACCACGAGGCTCGCGACGAACATGATCAGGTGGGTGGCCGTGACGCTCGACATCTAGCTCCCACCTCCGCCGACCTCGAGTCGGTCGGCGATCCCGTTCTCGGTCGTGATCCGGACGCTGTCGCCGTCGCCGGTAACCTCGTACTCGGCCTCGAGGTCCGCGTTGTCGATGGTGATCTCGAGGACAGTTCCCGGCGTCCAGACGTCGCTGTCGGGACGCTCCTCGCCGTCGCGGATCACCGCCGTCCGGTCGTCGTTGCCTTCCACGTGGTAGTACGCGCCGTTGACGACGACGTCGGTCTCGGCGACCGACAGTGCGGTCGCACCGTCGTTGGTGACTCGGACGGTCGAGACGTCCGCGTCGCTATCGTACGTGAACGACTCGACGGTGATCGCGGTGTTTTGCTGGTCCCGGAACTGTTCGTTCTGTCCGGAGAACGCGTCACCGGTCGCGGCGGTGACCTCGAAGAGGGTCGGAACGACGGCGCTGACGGCGATGAGTACGCCGATCAGGATGACCGCGACAGCGCCGCTCGTACTGAACCCCATTGTGTGTTGGGAGGGAGGTAACTTGTAAAAGTGCTCTGGCCACCCGGATCGCGTCGTGCGAACGTGTCTCGCGGATCGTAAGTCGTGGATCGTGGGTCGTAGGTACCAGTGGTCGGGTGGTCGTTCGGGACGCTCGAGGGGGTTACTGAGGTGCGTCGCCACTCGAGGGGTCGGACACACCGCGAAAAAATAATCGCTCGAATCGGTTCAGGTCGGTGCGTCTCGCTTAGAGACGGACCGCTTCGCCGTCCTCACTGAAGAGGTCGGGCGCGGTCAGGTCGACCTGAGTCGTTGCGGACGACGGGGAGACGATGTCCAGCGTGGACTGGTCACCCTCGCCGAAGTTCTCGCTATCGCCGAACGGCTCGTCTGCAGGGTTGAAGACGAGCGTGAAGTCGTCGTTCTCTTCGTCGAGAACAGCGTCAGATGGTGCGACATATTCGTCGTTATCGTTTTCGGCGACGAACGTCCCGTCCAGGTTACTGACCTGGTCGTCGCTATCGAAATCGAATGAACCGGATCCATCCTCGTAGACCAGGTTCGCTTGGCCATTCGGACCGACCGCTTGAACGATCGTATCCTCTAAGGCAATATCGTCAGCACCGGGTGCTGCAGTGATACCGACACGGATCTCACTAAGGTTACCCGAGTCCGCATCCTCGACAATACCGACTGCGCTCGTCGCGTCGATTCGCTCGGAGACGAGGTCGGTACTCTCTTCGCCGGTCGCTTCAGCCTGCGACTGCAGGAGTCCTGCAGTGTTGATCAGGACGCCCGCGGCGATTGCGGCGACCAGTACCATCGCGATGAACACGATGAGCGTACCGATCCCAACCTGACCACGATCGTCGTTGGTGATAGTTTCGAACATTGTTATAGCCTCACCGATTCATCTTCGTTCGTAATTGTCGTCGGAACGCGAAGCTCAGTTTCGGTCGTCGCACCGGAGTCGGTCGTGAAGATGGCCGACAACCGTTCACCCTCTTCTAAGCGGGTGTAGTCGCCGATCTCGCTGACGACCCTGAACGTCACTTCGGCCCGGTCGGTACTGTCGGTCAGCACGCCGTCGCTGACGCCCTGAATGTTGACGACATTTTCGCCTTTATCGATAGCCACGGTGTCCGCGCCCTGTTCACCGATGAACTGGACCGTCGTCTGCTCGAGGTCGATCGCGTTCGAGCCGGGGGCGGTTGCGGTCACGAACTGGATCTCGCTCACGCGGTTTTCGATATTGCCTGCGACACCGCCCGTAGCATCAACGCCAACGGCGGCTCCGCTGTCTGTCGGTACCGTGAACGACGTCGTTATCGGGTTCCCACTCCCGTCGTGGAGGCCGATAATTTCGACGTTGTACTGGCCTGCTCCGTCTCCCGTTCCGTCGGTATTGGTTTCGGTGAGATCACCGAGATCGAACGCAACGATATTGACACCTTCGGTATCAATCTCGATCGGGTCGGTACCGGTTGCGGCCGCGGACAAGAAGCCATCGTCGCCGTTGATACTGAAGTCTTCCGTGTTCGCGTCTCCACTGTTAATACCGTTGATGTCTTCGACGGTTTCACTAGTGGTAAGCCCGTAACCAGTTCCGATGAATTCGCCCTGTTTACGGTTCTGGTCCGTCAGGCGAACCTTGAGGTTTTCTTCAGCGGTCTCTTCCGGAATTTCGCTCTGAGGGACCGAAACGAAGACTAGCGTTTCCTGGTCACTCAGGGTTTCATCCACGATATCGCTGTCAATAACAACTAAGTTATCGCCAACCGCATCACCGTCGGTGGCGCTGAACGTCTGGGCGTGGAAATTATCTCCGTCTACTGTGATGTCAAAGGTTTCACCTGCCGGGAGATTCGTTAACGTGTACTCCTTAGTTTCCCCGGCAGCTGGAAGTTCGACCGTTTTCGTGTCTTCGAAGTCAGCACCGGCAGCAGTTGCGACAGAGATTGTCACTTTTTCCTCTGCAACTACGTCCGAACTGCCCCCGACTTCGAGAGTGAAGCCGACTTCGCCAGTCGCATCGGACCCGTCGAAGTCAACGTCGAGCGACGTTGGTGAAACGCTCCCAGACTGGCTCACAATTTCTAGCCTATCACTCACCTGTGACGTTGATTCCTCACCGGTAGCCTCCGCCTGCGTCTGCAGGAGGCCAGCGGTGTTGATTAGCACACCTGCGGCGATCGCAGCGACCAGCACCATCGCGATGAACACGATGAGGGTGCCGATCCCCACTTGGCCGCGTTCTTCCTCGTCTGTTACTCGTTCGAACATGATTGGGTTGCCTGCTCCAGCAGTCTATAACCGCCCGAACCGGGGGTTCAGTCGCTGCTGGAACGTATGCCACGATTCCGACTACCCAGCCTTAAATCTACTCGCCAATCTGACACTATATAAGCCTAATTGCCAACAGGCTATCGACTTAAGCCTTCTTGCCGATCCGAAGATATCCCACTTAACTCTACTTGCCGAACCCTCCGCTCCTATATACTGTCCCCTCGAGCCACCGTTCGGAAGCGACCCTCGAGCGTCGACGGTCGAACGCTCGAGTCGGCTCCACTCCCTCGAGAACAGTCAGGTGTGTGCCACTTCTGGAGAACCCCGGAGCCGATCGCCCGCCCGCGGCCGGGACACTTATCCCGTCGCTTTCCCGAACCCAATAGCATGGAAATCATCGACGGCGACAAGGTAGAGTGTAGCCGCTGTGACGAGCTCCTCTCGCTCGACGATGCAAACGTCCTCGGCAAGACCAACAACCGGTCCTACGCGAAGCCGATCTGTGGCGACTGTCTCGAGAAGGTGGGGGTTCCGCAGGGGTACGAACTCGAGCGCGACGTCAGCTACCTCAAGCAGGATTCGAAGGCGACCGAGTGACCGACGGCGACGGACAGCATCGCAGCGTCCGACCGATTCGTTTCGAGGCACTGCTCTTCTCTCATCGTTCCAGCTACTCACCGGCGCTCCGGGCGGTCGAAAACACTGCTCGAGTCACACGGATTCTGGGTCGATCCGTTCGACGATACCGTCAAAATCGTCGTCGAAACTCATGACGGCGTCAATACCGTGGCGCCGACAAAGTGCAACCGTCGTCGCGTCCGTGAAACTCAACGCCTGGTCGTCGTAGCGTTCGAATAGGTCCACGGCATCGTCGAATATGACCGCTGATACTCGAACCAGTTCGTATACCTGCGGGTACGGATCGACACCACGAATCTTTTCACCGATCCGTTGTGCCGGTGTGAATGCCTGACCCCGTTTGAGCGTGAGCGTAACGACCTCGTCGTAAATATAGTCGCTCACGTACGGTTGGCCGAACTCCCCGTCATAAACTGCCTCGAGTGCATTGCTCGCTGCGCCGTGTCTCGATGCATCCAGATCGTGATCCGCATACAGAACGCCAGTATCGATACAGATCGTCATCCGTAGAGCACGTCGTCAATATCGCTCTCGTCCGTCTCGACACCGGAGTGGTACCGATCGCGGCGCATGGCCGCTTTTTCCTCTTCCGAGAGCGGTACTGCCGACTTCCGGAATGAATCGATCACCTCGTCGCGCGATTCGTACGCGTCGTCGATGAGTCGCGTTAACAACTCCTGCTGTGTCACGCTGCGCCCCGTCTGCAGTCGAATCTCCGCCTGGAGTTCCTCGAGACGGGACTTCGCGTCTTCGTGTACTTTGACCGCCGTCGTCATGTCTTTCAGTTACATCCGTAACTGGGTAAACGTTTCTACGAGTAGATGCGGACTGTCTCAGAACTGGAGATCAGTTATCCCTCGTTTCACACACTCAAAAGTGTTGATGCAACGAAACGACGCATGAGGGTCTGTCTCGACATGGAGCCGAACACTGACGCGTTTCACAGTCCTGGCAACGAGATCCGTCGGTTACTGTTGTATCCGTATGAAGGCAGATTGTGATGTTTGAACTGGTCGTTGCAATGATACGACACCTGTCATTCGTCGCAGGGGTACGAGCGACTTTGCAGCAGTCACCCGGTGCTCGTTCCTCGGTTCCGGCCCTGTCGGAACGTTCGTCCTTCGCAGGAAGGGCGGGATTTTCTTACCGATAGAGGAGAGACTAACTGTCTCTCGTCTTCGTTCACGAAGCTGTGGTTCAGATAGAACGACAGACAATCACTTGCTATTCATCGCTTCGCTCGCGATATTCCGTCCACGTGGCTTCAACGCCACTTCCCGACGCACCCGGACTTCTTCCAACACGTCCAGTTCGATCAACCGCTCGTAGATCTCCTCGACCTCGTCGACGTCCATGTCCAGGAACTCCGGCACCTCGAACGGCGACACACCGGAGTAGATCGCCATCAGCACTTCCTCTTCCTTCCCCGAGAGTTCGATCTGGGAGGCGTTCTTCTCGGCTCCCCGATCGAGTACCGACTTGAGGATCGCACAGTTCTGTGCGCCCCCCGAGAGGTACGTCTGGACGCTCGAGCCCTCCTCGGTGTGTTCGGCCTCGATCACGGGCCGTTCCTTCGAGCGGATCGTCCGCTCGTCGCTCTCGACGGTGCCGACGTCGTCGACCTCGATCTGGACCAGCGAGCCTGATTCGACCGCGAAGTTCGCGACGCCGTCGTTGATCTTCACGCGGGCCTTCTCCCAGGAACTGTCCTGGACGACGCCGCCTTTCACCGCGGGGTGTTTGATCAGAACGATCTCGCCGTCCAGGATCGCCTTCTGGATCTGGAGTTCGAACTCCTCGACGTCGCCCATCGAGACGAGGAAGACGTCGGCCCCGTAGTTGATGCTGATGTAGTCCGAGACCTTCGCGACGGTCTGGTTGACGTCGTACCGCCCGCGGATCGACTGGATCTCCGACAGCGGGATCGTGTGTTTCCCGTCGTTGCTCGCGATCACGATCCGCTTGTTCGAGAGGATGATCCGGCCGTTGGACCAGTCGGTATCCGACAGCTTCCGGCCATCTCGCATCACCTGGGTGAACTGCCCGGTGACGTCCGCGAGTTTCTGTTCGGACTTGCTCATGCGAAGTCACCACTCGGCATCCCCGCGCCGCCGAGTTTCGATAGTGCGGAGAACCCGCGTTTACGCAGTCGATCGCTCTCCGTCCGATCGACGAACCCCGCGAGCCTGTTGCGGGACGTCTCCGTCCCGATCTTCCCCAGGACGAACAGCGCCTTCACGCGGGCTTCCTCGTCCCGGGTGTCGTCTTCCACCAGATCGAGCAGCCGTTTCTCGAGGTTGCTCCCGTCCAGAAGGGAGAGGCTGGTCGCGGCGAACTTCGAGGTCATCTCGTCGTCGTCGGCCAGCGTCTCGATCAACGCCTCCTGGGCCCCGCGTTCGTAGTCGTCGTTGGCGACCCGGCCCAGCAGCCACGCCGCGTTGCGCCGCTGGGCGGTCTCCGTACTCTGATCGAGGATGTCGATCAGCGGCTGGACGACCTCCGTCTCGGTGACAGCCTCGAGTTCGCCGACGATCTTCTCGCGGATCTGGTGGCTGGCGTCGGCCGGTGCTTCCGAGAGCAGTTGCACGAGCGAGAACATCGCCGTCCGGCGGACGGTATCGGACTCGTCCCGCAGCGCCTCCGCGAGGACTTCCACGGCCTCGATGCTCCCCAGCCTGCCGAGCGCGTCGACGGCGATCCGGCGGAGCCGCTCGTCGTCGGCATCGGCGACGTCGACCAGTTCCCGCAGGGCGTTGTTCGTCCCGATGTCGGCCAGCGCGTAGGCGACCTCGATGCGGACGCCGTAGCGGTCCTCGTGTAATCGGTTCGTCAGCGCCGGCACGCACTCGGGCGCGCCGATCCGCCCCAGCGCACGCGCGACTCGTTTTCGAACCCGGGGGTCCGAATCCTCGAGTCGCTCCACGAGGGGTTTCATCACGTTGTCCTCGCCGATCCGGCCGAGACCCGTGGCGGCCGCCATCCGGAGTTCGGGTCGGTCGGCGGTCAGTCCCTGGGCCAGCACTTTCGCCTTCTTCCACTCGGCGACGCCGTCGATCTGCTGCCCGGACTCCTCGCCGATGAACGTCTCGAGGGCTTCCTGTCCGTACTGGTCCAGGGCGTCGATGGCCGCCGCGCGGACTTCCTCGTCGTCGTCGTCCTGGGAGGCGGCCACGAGGGCGTCGACGACGTCCTCGCGAGGGAAGCGTGTATCGTCGATCTCGCTTTCCAGACTCCCCAGGATCTCCGCGGCCCGCCGTCGTACGTTCGGATTCGAACTCTCCTCAAGAACCTCGACGAGTCGTTCGAATTCCGCGTTGCGCTCGAGTTCGAAGAGGGACATGTTCTAGATCACCGTTCCCGTCGCCGCATCCATCCCGGTCTTCACCGCAGTTCGGGACGGAAAACAACTCTCGGGGGAGTTGCGGATTCTCGTCCGTACCGGCTCGGTAGCGACCGCTGAATATTCACTCTTCCTGTCCGGTTTCGTTCCGGCCCGACACGTGGGGCCCGTCTGCCGTTCACCGGTCGCATATCGGCAGGTCTTCCCCGGTCCCGAGCGCACGCTGACGGCTTCGTCGGGGCCCGAGCGACGCCTACTCGTTCTCGTCGCCGTCGTCACGTTCCTCACCGTCCTCCGTATCCGTCGTCGGGGCGCTTTCGTTGCCGTCGCCGAGAACGGCCTCGGAGTCGTTGTCACCTCCGTTTTCGGAAGCGCCCCGTTCCTCGCCGTCCTCGTACACCATCGTCGTGACGATCTGGTTCCAGAGCTGGAGATCGCCGACCTCGTCGTTGAGGTGGCGCTCCGCCCACTGCGAGTTGACGCCCCACCCTTCGACCTGCCCGTCGAACCGATCCAGTACCTCCGTGTACAGGTGGTTGACGTCCGAGCCACGATCCACGAGCCCTTCGCTGAACACGCGGTAGATCAGTGCGACCTCTTCGTCGGATTCCGCCCGGTTCTCGGCGGTCGACTCGTAGAACAGGATCAGATCGTTGTCTTCGGTATCGTGGTACAGTTCGTCGACGACGATGCCGTTTTTCTCGAGGAGGAAGTAGAACTCTCCGGGGGTCGCTTCGGGATCGTCGCCGGGATCTTCCGGCGATACTTCGACTCGCGTGTCGTCCAGATTCAGCGCCGAGTCCAGACACCCCGCCGTCGCTCCGACCGAAACGGCTGCGGCAGTGGCGAGCGCACGCCGGCGTGTCAGTCGACCGTCCGGTTCGGTATCCGTCGGCGAGCGGTTTCCGGGTTCGCCGCCGTCGCTTTCTTCTATCGAGCACCCGCGACCCGTAGTCATCGTTACGGTATGGTCTCACCAATGGGTGAAAAGCGCGTCGGCCATCCCCGCAGGTATCAAATATAGAGAATTAAATCGCCCAGAGAGTATATTACGGGCCCCTGCAAACAGTTGCGAACACACGACCGGTGCCGTCTCGATGAACGGAAACCTCTGTACTGACTCGACTGTCTCTCTCCGAACGGCGGTCGCTCGGACCGTGTTCTCGAGCGTCGTCGCTCGCTCTCTTCTCGCCGGACTCGGAATAGCAACGGAGCGGACGAACTCCGCGGACGAGGATCGCTGTCGGAATCGGGGCCTGGCGTCTCACGGGGACCGTCGGCGAGGACAACTCCGTGGCGCGATAGCCGTCCTCTCCCTTTTCGTCGTCGTTACCGCTGTGCTCGCCGGAGGCAGCGTTGTTCTACCCGCCGTCGACGACCGGGCCGATACGGACCACGAAGAACCGACGGTGACGGGGTCGTCCCCGGTCGCCGGGTCACCCCTGACGTTCGAAACGACGGCGAACACTTCCGACGTCTACGGCGTCACGAGCGATCCGGTCAACGCTCCGTCGGGACCACCCGATGACAAACGGGTCGTCGTTCGGTTCGAAGAGGACCACGTCGTCAGCGGCTCCCTCGAGGAGGACCTCCCGCCGGAGCCGGCGATCGCCGTCAATCGAAGCGACGGGGGATACGAGGACCTCATCGTCGACGAACACGACGACTACGACCTCGAGGTCGTCCAGACGCCGGACGGCGACGTTGCGAAAGTAAACGGAACCCGACCGGTGTATCGGGTCGACGACGACCCGGATCTGGTCGTCCTCGACGACGAGCAGGAAGTCGTCGTCGACGAGTTACAAGTGGATCGTGATACCGGACTGGTTCGAACCGTCGATGGTGACGAGGTAGTCGCTGTCAACGGGACGCCGATCGAGTATCCGGAGTACAACTACGTCGACCTGGGGATCGAAATCACTGACGTCGAAAACGCCGACGAAGGGGAATCGATCTCCGTTGACGTCGCCATCAACAATTCGCGGTGGGCGGACGCGTCCGAAGAGGTGGTGTTCCGACTCCTCGACGACGGAAACCGGAAGTCGCTGGATGAGATCGACGGAAGCCCGACGACGATCGACGTCGAGGGCGACGGGGAGACGACCCACACGTTTTCGTACGATACGGAAAGCGGCGACTACGTCTTCGAGGAAGTGAAAGTCGAAGTGAAGGACACGGAGACCGTCGACGGCGACTCCGACACTGCGCCCGTCGAGATCGGTGCTGCAGGTGCGGCGGTGTTCATCACGAACAGCACTGCAGCCGTTGCGGGCGATGAATTGAGCGTAACCGCCGACATCGATCGATACGGCAACGTCCCCGAAGGGTCGCAGCGATATCCGATCAGCCTGTTCATCGACGGCGACGAAGTCGAAACGAAAGTCTACAGTCTGGCTCCCGGAGACTCGACGACTGCCACGTTCAGGTACGAAACGGATGCCGATGACGTCCCCGAAACCGACGTCGAGGTCTCGAGTCGTACCGATTCGGATTCGGTCGACATCCCGGTCGTCTCTCGAGAGGAACACAATCGAAGCATCGAAGCGGCGATCACGGGGACGAACGTCGACCAACTCAACCTAACCGGCGAACTCGAGGTCGACACCGCGTTCGACTACGATGGGGACATTCCCGGAGGCGAGACGGAATTCCAGGCGCATTTCGTGGTCAACGGGGACGTCGAAGACCGGCGAAACGTGACGCTTGCCGGTTCCGATCCGACGAACGAGACGTTCGTGTTCGCTCGCAACGAAACGCATCCGCCGATCGAGAACATCACGATCGAAACGCCGGGCGAAGAGGCGTCCGTCGAATTCGACCGTCGGACCGACGTGACGTTTACCGACGTCACCGATCCGGCGGCACGCAACGAGACCCTCGAGGCGACGGTCTCCGTCGAAGACATCGGTGAAACGCCCGGCCGGGACGTGCTCACGATCGAAACGACGAATCCCGTCGCCGTCGACAACGCGACGCGCGAGCGGACGATCGTTCTCGAGGGTGGCGAATCGACCACCGAAACCGTGACGTTCGAGCTTACCGAGGACGCTCCACCGACCCTCGAGTTACGAGCCAGCACCGGCGACGCGGTCGAGACCACGTCGGTCGAGGTCCGCGACGACGTGTCGCGGTTCGTGGTCGAGGAGGTGATCCTCGAGGGGGCGGACGATCCCGACTCCGGACTCGACGTGACGGGAACGATCCGCAACGCGGGCGGGGTGTCGGGTGCCCAGACGGTTCGACTCACGCTCGACGGCGAACCGATCCGGACGGAGGAGATCGTCCTCGAGCCGGACGAGGAGGTGACGCTGTCGGCAGGTGTGCCGACGTCCGACGAGGGGACCTATGCCTTCGGTGCGTCGACGGACGACGACGAGTACAGCGATACGTCGGTCGCGACCGCGACGGAGACGGAATCCGCGCCCGACGACGAAGGGTCGTCGCTGTCGCTGCCGGTCAGTCCCGCGACGCTCCTCGTGGTGCTCGCATCGATCGCAGGCGCGATCGCGGTCGGGGCGGGCGTCATCAAGTACCGCGACGACCCAGCGACCGTCCGCGCGCGAGCGCGCCAGTTACGAAATACGGTCCTCGGTGCGGTCCCGTTCGGCGACTCGGGGACGGTCATCGTCCAGAACGACCTGCCACGGACGTCGCTGGTCAGAGTACGAGTTCGATCCGAGAACGACGTCGTCTTCGTGGAGGATTTCGAACTCGCCGAGAACGAGCGGCGCACGTTCGACTGCCTCCCCGACGCCGAGCGGTTCGACGTCGGTGCCGGCGTCGACGACATCACCTCTCACGAGGAGACGTTCGGCGAGGGAACGGAGACGGTCGCGATCGTGCTCCGCCCGGAAGGGATCACCATCCGAGAACTATGACATCCTCCGCGCCGTAAACGGCGCGGTTTCCTCCATGGGAGTCTCAGTCGGTCTAAGATTCCCCGGAGGCAATATTCCCGTCACGGTGGACGGTACTCGGGTCTGTGCGCTGTTCGTTGGGACTTTCGTGAGGGTGTGGTGTCCCCGACCAGTTGTGGTCGTCCCACTGGAACCGCACGGGCCGTGCCATCGGCCTGACTGCTGTCTCCGTCTGCCGCTCGAGGAACGTTGCTGACGCCGTGAGGTCGGCGTGGCCGTCGAAGCCACACTCACAGGTGAGTGTGTCCTGATGCCGTGTCGTCCGCTCTGTACTGCCACATTGCGGGCACTCTTGGCTCGTCCACGCTTCCGACCGAACTTCGACCGAGATACCGTACTCCTCAGCAGTACATGCCAGCCGGTCGGTGAACTTCTTGAACGCCCAGAAGTTGTGTGTCTTGGCGTTGGTTTCGACCGACCAATGTGTCTCGAGGACGTCGGTTAACCCGCCGATATAGACTGTGTCCACGCCCTCTGCGTACAACCGTTCAATCAGGTCGCGACAAAGGGCTTCTTGGGCGTGGTCGCGACGGCGCGTCCGGCGTCGGTACAGTCGCCGAATCCGGTCGCTACTGTATCGACCTTCCTCAAGTTTCGACTGTAGTCGGGCAATCTCTCGCGCCGTCTCACGGAAGCGGTCGAACAACTCGCGGCCCTCGTACAGATATTGCTCGCCGGTCGTCGTGGTACAGGCGACGAGATTGTTCGCACCGATATCCAGAGCGGCCGTTTCGTCGGCCAGTGGAGTTGCCTGTTCGTCTGAAGAAACAGTCACAGGCTGTGAAGCTCGGAAGGTGCTGTCAGTCTCGTCGTACCAGAGGTCCAACCGGCCCTGTTTCTCGTACTCGGACCAGTTCGGGTCGCCAACGATTTCTAATCGAAGGCGACTTCCCGGACTATTATGGTTGTCTCGTAGGTCATCCCCCACGACAATCTCAAGTCGGGAACGCTCACCCCATTTGATGGAGTATGCATCGTTGCGAATGACGCCTTTGAGAATACGTCCGTCGTCCTTGTTGCCCCGGAAGCCCGGCGGTTTGGGGTGTTCCGTAACCGAGCTGTTTGACTCGTCGTGGTGCTGCTCTTTCAGCTGGAAGAACGCTCGCCACGCTTCGCTGTTTTTCGCGATGACTTGTTGGGCGGTAGAGGCCGCGAGAACGCTTTTGTATTTGCCCTCGAGCCGGCCTGTATCGACGTTCCATACACTGCCCTCAAAGCCATCTTCGTCGTTATACCGCATGAGACGTTGATAGTTGACTTCGTTCCAGAGAGCGGCAGTAGCGTCCAACAGGTCCCGTAGCACCTGCTCTCCATCGTTAGAGAGTGGTCGCACGGCGAATGTGTTGGTACGCTTCATCTACCAACTACCAGTTCGTTCCGTAGAAAGGTAAAGACCGCCCAGCCAGAGTGAAAGTGAAAGTGGAGTCGATGTGGTGGAGACTCGCGATCGGCAGGAAGACGACGGTATCTCAGTAGAGCAGACGCGATTCACGCCCGCCCTGTTCAGTCCTCGGTTCCGACTGTGGTCGGAACACTCGTCCCTCACGAGAAGGGCGGGACTCTCTCGCTGTCAAAGGTAGGACGTCCTCGAGGGAGACGCCAGTTCCCTCGCCCGTCGGAAACTCGATTTCGTCGGTTCCGGAGAACTACCGGAGTCTAGTGCGTCAGCAACAGCAGTTTTTCGCCGGTCCGGGCGAGACAGAACCGTCGATCCGGCGGCGTCTCGAACGACGTCGTCGGCCGTTCGGTGACGAACAACCGGTCGAACGCCTGCCCGCACGCCGGACACCCCACGTCGTCGCGGTTCTCGAGGATGCGTTGGTCGCCGCCGTCTTTCAGGAGTTTCAGCTTCGACCGGTAGTCGTGCATACTGAATCCGTTCTCGACGGAGATTCGTTCCATGGGGGTCCGTCGCCGGGTCGGACGCATAACTGCAACGGCCGTTGGTTCGTTCCGGCGGGTCGCCCCGTTTTCCCTGCTTACCCCTCTGGAATGATTCGAACTCTGATATGCGGCCAACAGATTATTGTATGTGGTCTGATTCGACCAAATTATGACTGTATGTCCGAGAAATAACGACAGAATGTAAAATACTGCTGCCAAACTCACGAAAAACCGAATCACTTACTCGAGTGGCGGCTCGGGGATTATTATATCCAGTCCAACACATTAAAATTTCGCGCTGTGATACGTTCAGTTCCCTGTCGTTTAAGATGTATCAGTTCCAGTGATTGAGTAGTCGTGGGTGGCACCCGAACGGGTACCCGTCGGACGGTGTGGGCCATCGGCAGCCGACCGGGACTCGCCACTCCCACCCCAATCGGTGATCGGTAATGCAGGAAAACGTAACGAGTACGGAATCCGTCCTCGAGGAGTTGACTCGGATGACGGCCTCGAGGGACCGGAATCGGGAGGAGAGGGATCGAAAGCGGGAGGGAACGAAATCGGGAGAACTTGGTAGCGACGGCACCCCGTTGGAGGTCGAGAATGGGACGAACGGGGCGATAGACGACGTTCAGCAGGAACTCGACGAACTGGTAGCCGAGGTCGAAGGGACGCTACCGGTCGAGGACGTGTCCCTCGACGAGGCGCTGATCAAGGAGAACGTAGAGGAGGTCCTGCTGTTGCTCGTCGCGTTGCGCGGCGAGACCCACGGGAAGGAGTTGCTCTCGGATTTCTCCCGACTCTTCGACGCGAACCTCAGTCCGGGAACCGTCTACCCCTCCCTTCACGACCTCGAGGAGGAGGACGTGCTGTCGATGCACGCGAAGGTCCAGACGAAAGAGTACTCGATCGCCGACGACGAGTACGTGCGGGAGACGGTCGAAGAGACGATGCTCCAGCACCTCTCGTTCGGACTGTTGCTGTACGCGTTTCTGACGCGATACTAGCGGCGGTGGCGTTTCACACTCGAGACTGTTCGGTCGTCACTCGAGACGTGGCTCCGTACAGCCCCTCGAGTCCGGCTTCCGAATCGACCCCGAACTATCGATCGGCGGGATCGCTCTCGGTTTCGGTTCGGTCTCCGTCCCCGTCTCCGGTAGCCAGCGTTTCGGCGATCTCGCTCAGGCTGTCGCTCGGGGGTTCGTGGGCGTCGTAATAGGTCGTCTCGCCCGGTTCCCGCAGTCCGTAGAGGAACTCCGGTTCGACGACGTCGACGAGCGCGGAGCCGCCCAGCGGAACGCCGTGATCGTCGACCCACTCGGACAGTCGGTCGGTCCCACCGCCGGGGTCGCGGGCCAAGTCTGGCGTCTCGTAGACGCCGGGGATCGACAGCTCGTCGCCGGTCAGTGCTCGCTCGACGCGAGCGAACAACTCGTCGCCGTCCAGGATGACCCGGACGACCTCGTCGGTCGGGAACGCGTCGCGGTCGTCGGCCGGGATCTCTAGCCGAACGCCGGTTGCCGTTTCGGTACACGTCGAGCGAACCGTCCGAACCGACGGATGGTCGCTCGCTACTCTATCTACCATTGGCTCGAATCGAATGCAAAACGAGGCTTACTCGTCTTCGCCGTCGCCGAGAAGGTCGTCGACGTCGGTACTCCCGCGGTCGACGATCGAGGCGTTGATCTGTGCGACTGCGCCGGAGACCTCGCGGCCACGGACCGTGATGCGGCGTCGCTCGCCCTCACGACTCGGTCGGTAGCCGGTCTGTCGCTCGCTCATCAGGACTTCCTTCAGGTTCGCGCCGGCGACGTCCTCGTTGAGGGGACGTCCAGCCTCGTCGGAACCGCCGGTGATCTCGAGGGTGTAACCGTCGAGTCCGACCGCGCCGCCGTCGACCTCGTCGCCGATCGACTTGCCGATAAAGCGGTTCGCATCCTGTTCTTCGGCCTCGAGCTGGTAGGTCATCCCGGAGTCGGGATCACCGACGACGACAGTGAAACTTGCCATGCCCGACGGAAGACGGTCGTGGCTCAAAAGAACATCGTTTCACAACGAAATTTTACGCTGCGGTCTGTCGCGAGCGAGACGTGATCGTCTCGCTCGCGACGTCCCTCGGTAAAATCTTCAAAAGAGCGCATAGCGCTCTATTGGACATCGCGGGATCTTCGATCCCGCTCAGCTTCGACCGAAAGCCTCCTCCATCCGTTCGCGCTCCCTTCAGTCGTTCGCTCACATCGGTCGTCGGTCCGCTCGCTCGGTTCACTCGCTCGCGGTCAGGTGCTCGCGGTCAGGTGTTCGGTGATTGCCTGCCCTCCCCCCGGTCGTCCGCCGCTCGCAGTACTCGAGGCGTCCTCCCGGCCATCGAGACTGGCTGTGTTTCGCGTCGGACTCGAACAATCAAGTATACTCCCGTTTTACTGCTATGCGTGTTCATCGATCCCGAACGGCTCGAGGCGCGCTTGGGCGAGGAGTTCGGCGGCAGCGCCGAGGAGCGGCGGGTGGTCGTCCGGCAGGCCGTCGACCTCGCGGACGCGGGCCGGTATCGGGACGATACGGGGTATACGCTGACGACGGACATCGTCGTCTCTGAGCTGGCCGACGCACCGGAGGGGACGCCCGCCGACCGGTGGAACTGGTGGATCGGCTCGCTGGAGATCGCGTACGGGGGGTACGGGCGGTTCCGGATCGACCGCTATTCGGCGACGTGACTCGGGGAGAACGAAACGACTTTTATGCTCCCTGACCAATTAGTCAGGTAGTGACCGATCCGGACGTTCGCGACGCGATCATGACGGCCACCTACGAGGCCCTCTGCGAGCACGGCTACACCGATCTGACGGCACAGGACATCGCCGACCGCACGGACAAGAGCAAATCCCTGTTGTTCTACCACTACGACTCCAAGGAGGACCTCGTCGCCGACTTCGTCGACTACCTCGTCGAGCGGTTCGACGAGTGGATCGCGGAGACGCGCGATCTCAGCCCCCCGGAGCGGCTGGCGACCGTCGTCGACTGGTTCCTCTACGGGTCGGGCGACGACGACGAGCGGCAGTCGTTCCACACCGCGATGCTCGAGATCCGGACGCAGGCTCCGTACAACGAGCAGTACCGCGAAGAGTTGCGCAAGAGCGACGACCGGCTCCGTGAGATCGCCGAAGAGATCCTCCGGGACGGGATGGAGACGGGCGAGTTCACCGACCACGACCCCGAGGAGACCGCCGCCCTCCTGATCGCGACCCTCGACGGTGCGCGTATCCGCCAGCTCACGCTCGCCGAGGACGACTACATCGGGCAGGTTCGGTCGGCGATGGTCGCCCGCATCTTCGACGACATACTCGCCGAGGACGTCTCGTTCCCGGCAGGGCTGCTCCCCGACGAGCTCGATATCGAGGGCAGCGTCGACGGGACCTCGGAACTGAGCCGCTCGAGCGAGACTCGCCAGCGGGAAGATGAACACGGATCGTCCGAGGACGAGGCGGAGTAACGCCCGGACACCTGACACCTGACACCTGCGTCCACCACACACCCGTCATGAGCGAACGAACGTACACCGACGACGCGAACGCCACCGCCGAAGCGGCAGCCGGACTGGCCTCGCCGATCGGCAGGCTCGTCTCCGTGGCGCTCCCCGCTCGAGAGCGGTCGATCCCCGCGGCACTCTGTACCGTCGCCGGCGAGGTCGCCGCGATGGCAGATCGGGGGGTCGATCCCGACGTCTCGCCGGTGCAAGTTACGGAACCGCTGATCGAGGCCGTCGTCTCCCTCGAGGGGTATCTTCGGATCAGACGGCAGCTAGTCCACGGCGACTCGAGCGCGGGCATGGGCTGTCCTCGTGACGACGATGCCCGGAGGAATCCCGGGAGCGGCCGAAGGATCGGCGACCGCGACGGCGACCGCGAACGCGAACGGGACGCCGCCGTCCTGGCCAGCGACTACCTCCACGCAGCGGCCTACGCCGCAGCCGGCGAAACGCCCGTTCCGGCCGGACGCGGGCTCGAGTTGTATCGCGTCCTCGCGTCCGGATCGACGGCGCTTTCTCACGAGTTTCTCGAGCGGAGTCTCGGGACGAGTGACCTGGACGGCGGAGACGCCGAGTCGCTGCCGCCGGCAACGGTCGCCGGCGTCGCCGCCGACCTCGGCGCGACGGCACTCGGCGCGACCGAGGAGATACGTGCCGCGCTCGAGACGTACAGTCGCTCGCTGGCGGCAGCGGTAGTCGCTCGCTCCGGCGAGACGACCGACACCGACGCATCCGACGAGGTCGGTGCGTCCGCACGACCGATCGGCGTGGACCTGCGGCGGACGGTCGTTCGAGTCCTCTCGGCTACCGACGGGATTCGCCTTCCAGCGGAGCAAAGCACCAGTACCGTCGTGCCCGGGGCCGAGCCGGCGAACAGCGACGGTGAGTGCCACCTCGAGCGTGCTCGTGAAGCAGTCGCCGCCCTCGAGCGGGCGGTCGACCCCGAGGTCACGGCCGCGTCCACGGCCTCGGCTTCGGCCTCGGCTTCGGCCTCGGAAGCCCGAGACGATCCCCGGATCAGGGGAGACCTCGAGTCCCCGCTCGTCCGACTCGAGCGGGCAACACGGGTCCCGTTCGGGACCGGCAACGGCAACCCATGAACCCGAGTTCGTTCCCACGACCGATCTGGCCTGCCTACCCGCTCTCGGTGCTCGTCGCCGGGCTGGGTCACTGCTACCTGGGTCGGTTGAAACGCGGCGCGAGCTGGTTCCTGCTGTACGTGCTCGCGCTTGTGTTCCTGAGCGCGCGAACGATCTCCGGCGCGCTCGAGCCGGGCGAGCCGTTCGTCCTCACGGCGTTGCAGTTCGAACGCGTCGCCTTTACGGACGTCGCGGTACCGCTTGCCGTCCTGATCGTCTGCCTGCTGGACGTGTACCTGATCGGGCTGGCCGAACGCACGGGTGCGTCGCCGGCGACGGAACCACGGTCGAACGGATCCTGAGGTTCCGGTCGCCGCTCTTTCCCGTCGTACTGATTGGAAAGTTGACTCATCGCGCCGCTTTTGTGTGTGCCCGTCGAACGCCCCGTATGGACCGTCTCGGCACGCTTCTGGTGAAAGGGCTCGGCGTGTTCGTCCTCGCGCTCGTCGTCCTGGGCGTCGTCGCGACGATCGTCGGCATCGTGTTCTCGATCGTCGCGACCGTCTTCTCGATCGTCGTCACCCTCGCCGTGCTGGGGATTCTCGTGCTGGCGCTCGTCGGGCTGACGTCGCTGCTCCGCGGGGGGTCGTCTGATAGTCGAACGGCGATCGAGGCCGATCGGAGCCTCGAGACGGACGCCACCTCTCGCGGTCGCGATCCGGAAGATCGGCTTCGCGAGCGGTACGTTTCGGGCGAACTGAGCGAAGCGGAGTTCGAGCGGGAACTGGATCGGGTACTCGACGAGGACCCGACCCGACGCGACGTCGACACCGATCGCTCGCGCGAGTTCGATCGAACGAGGCGGTGAGCGGCCACGGCCCGGGCGATGGAGCGGCCGGAACCGACGCAGGCAAACGCCTCGAGTCACAACCGAACGGTATGGAGGTCGAGTTTCTCGGCGGCGCCCGCGAGATCGGTCGCAGCGCCGTTCTCGTGGACGACTCTCTTCTGCTCGATTTCGGGATGTTGACCGACACTCCCCCACAGTTTCCGCTCGAGACACCGGACCCCGACGCGGTCGTGGTTTCGCACGGGCATCTCGATCACGTCGGCACGATACCGGCCCTGCTTTCCGGCGAAGCACGGCCGCCGATTCATTGGACGCCGCCGACGCACGAGCTGGCGCTGACGCTCGCACGGGACACACTCAAACTGCACGGGGGCTCGTACAACTGTCCGTTCACTGCGACCGATCTCAAGCGCGTCACACAGGTCTCGAGAACGCATGGGTATCGGGACCCATTCGAAGCAGCCGGATACGAGGTGACGTTCTACAATGCAGGTCACATTCCAGGAAGCGCTCACGTACTCGTCGACGATGGAGAGACGCGACTTCTCTATACGGGTGATTTCCATACCGACGACCAGCGCCTGGTTTCGGGGACTACTTCGCGACCCGATGCCGACGTCGTCATCTGCGAGAGTACCTACTCCGACGTCGAGCACGAGGAACGGTCCGTAGTGGAGGAGCGATTCGTCGAGAGCGTCGAGACGACGCTCTGGGAGGGAGGAACGGTCGTCGTCCCTGCGTTCGCAATCGGACGGACACAGGAGATGATGCTCATCTGTGATGCCTACGACATCCCCTGTTACGTCGACGGGATGGGGAAGCAGGTGACCGAGATGCTTCAGCAGTATCCCGAGTTCGTTCGCGACCCGGACGCGTTTCGACGAGCGAAATCCCACGCACGGTTCGTCACCGGTCGAAACGGCCAGCGAAAGCGAATCACCGACCAGCACGCAGCGATCATCACCACCAGTGGTATGCTGTCCGGTGGCCCTGCCATGACCTACGTTCCCGAAATTCGGGCGAATCCGACGAACAAGATCACCATGACTGGCTATCAGGTCGAAGGGACACCCGGTCGCGACCTACTCGAGACAGGTCGTGCCGAGATCGACGGCCGGGTGATGCCCGTCAGCGCACAGGTGGAACAGTACGACTTTTCAGCACACGCCGACCGGGATGGCCTTCTTGCGTTCCTCGAGTCGTACGAGAATACCCCCGTTCTGGTGAATCACGGGGATCGGTGTGATCGATTCGCTTCGACACTCCGAAAGGACGGGTTCGAGGCGACGGCACCGCAGCTCGGCTCCGTACATAACGTCTAACTGATCACACTAGTAGGGTATCGGCTCGCGTGGGTACTTTCGTCGGCGGGAACCGCATCGGGATCGGGTGACCGGACTCCGACGAGTGCAGGGCAGCGGTCACGGGGAACTGGATGCTGGCCGCTCCCCAGGGAACAGCTGTTTGAGTTTGTTCGCGTTGTTCTTCCGGAGGAACCGTGCGACCTCGAGCAGCGTGGGTGCGGTGCGATAGGTTCCCAGCGTGTCCGGGGCAGCCGGTTCGAACCCGGGATCGTTCAGGTTCCGGACGCCGTCGACCAGTACCGTGCCCGTGGCGGGATCCCGCTGGCGGTGCTTGACGTCCTGGTACGTGTCGGTGTCCTCGATCGGAACCTGCTCGAGCGCGACGATGCGGCCGCCATCGATGCGGTCGGTGAGTTGTTGAAGCGTGACGCCGGCTTTCGAGTCGTCGGCGATGAACTCCCACAGGCCGCCGATCCGCCCGCGGTAGTCTCGGATGTCGCTGTAGTGAAACGAAAGTACACCGTACTCGGGGGCCTCCAGGATCCGACCGGTGAGGAGGCCGAAACCGAAGCGGATCACGACGTCGGTTTCGGCGGCGAGCCTGTCGACGATCGGATCCGGCAGCGTCGCCCACAGTTCGTCCCTCCGGTTCGGGGTGCAGCCGACGACGTCCGCCCCGGCGAACGCATCGACCGTAGAGACGTGCCGCGGTTCGTCGTACGCGGGTCGGCCCCGGATGGATCGCAGCAGTTCGGTTCCCTTCCAGACGGGGAGCCACGCCCCCCAGCTCCAGGCGCGCCGGGCCTGGCGACGCAGCGACCGGTCCCGGATCGAGCGGGATTCCTCGTTGACGACCACGAGGGAAACGTCCGCCGCCGTCTCGGCGTCCACTTTCTCAAGCGCTGCCGTCTGATACGCGGGCGGATACTCGCCGTCGAGGAGGACGCCGATGTCCGTACAACTCATTCGCTCCTGTTTTCGGTGACTCCGATACGGCTTTGTTATCTTCTACGTTCCACGCTGTACGCTGACGCGACTGTCGGGTCCCGTTCGTAGTAGCCGTATACGCCGAGTTAACAGGATCATTAGACGGAGAGCGAGGAGTTCGACGCGAGCGCCCCCGAACTCGGCGACGTACTCGAGGTGTCGCCGTAGCATCCGTCTCTCCCGGTTTCCGGCGGGGTGCCTTGATACTGGTCGGGAACGAACGTCCGGTATGTCCGTTCTCGAGGGGACCGTCCGTTCGCACCGTCACCGCCACCGTTACCGTCCGACCCCCCTCCGAGGGTTCCGAGGTGATCTCCCATGACGCGGGTTCTCGTCGCCTACGGCTCGAGCGAGGGCCAGACCGCAGCGGTCGCCGAACGAATCGCCGACGTGCTCGAGTCCGACGGCCACGAACCGACGCTGGTCGACCTGGGCCACTCCTCGGCCGACCTCGAGTCGGCGGAGTACGACGGTGCCATCGTCGGTGCGTCGATCCACGCCGGGGCTCACCAGCGGTACGTCGCGGAGTTCGTGCGGGACCACCGCGAAACGCTGAACCGACTGCCGTCGGCGTTTTACTCGGTCAGTCTTTCGGCCGCCTCCGAGGACGAGGAGAGCCAAGCGGCGGCCGAGGAGTTGCTCGAGGGGTTCCTCGAGGAGACAGGATGGGACCCGGACGGGACGCTGTCGGTCGCCGGGGCGCTCAGGTACAGCGAGTACGGGCTGCTCAAGCGGTTCATGATGCGTCGGATCGCCAGCGAGGAGAGCGGTGACACCGACACCTCGCGGGACTACGAGTACACCGACTGGGGGGACGTCGAGTCGTTCGCCCGGGAGTTCTCGACGCTGGTAACCTGACGGCCCGGAATCGAGGAGCATCGAAGCCGAAAGCGGCAGCGGTTGCCGGCCTGGCAACGGTTTTTGAGCCGTTCGTGGTCCGAGGGGTATGACGAGCGATCCCGACTCCGACGCTGACTCGGACGTGGCCGACGGCGACGATCTCGAGTTGAGCGAGGCCGAGGAGCAGGCGCTCCACGGGATGCAACTCGGGATCGAGTATCTCTACCGTGCGTACGGCTCGTTGCTCGAGTTCCATCATCACGTCGGACGCGCGATGAACCGGATGGCCGACGCGGAAGACGACCTCCGCGAGGCCGGCCACGAGGAGTGGGCGGACCGACTCCGGGACGAGCACTTGCCCGCGGGGGCGATCGACGACCGGTGGACGTTCGAACTCGTCGACGAGTTTTCCGCGGAGTTCCTCGAGGAGATGGACGACTTCGAGGCCTCGGTCAGGGAGGAGCTGGCCGACGGACTCCCCCACGTCTCCGAACGTCGGCACAAGCAACACCTGCGCGAGCGAGCCGATTCGGACGAGTATGGGGGAGGCGAGGCCGAGAGAGGCGCTGGACGCGGAACCGAGAACGACGGTGAGGACGGAACCGAGGACGATGGGTGATCCGTAGGGGACGATTCCTCGAGGACTACCCCCTCGGCGAGGGGCGCGAGCGGCGGACGGGACCGCGGAGTGAGAAGAATTTTCGCGCCTCTCGCCGTACGTCCCCGCATGACCGACCGGTACGACGTCATCGTTCTGGGAGTCGGCGGCATGGGCAGTGCCGCCGTCGCTCACCTTGCCGACCGCGGCGCTGACGTCCTCGGCCTCGAGCGGTACGACATCCCCCACGGCTACGGCTCCTCGCACGGCCGGACGCGGATCTTCCGGCTCGCCTACGGCGAGGATCCCGCGTACGTTCCGTTGCTCCGTCGAGCCGAGGAACTGTGGGAAGACCTCGAGGCCGACCACGACGGCCGACTGCTGTACCGGACCGGATCGATCGACGCCGGCCCGACCGACTCCGACTTCGTCGCGACCTCGGAGCGATCCTGCGAGGAACACGACCTCGAGTACGAACGGCTCTCGAGCGAGGAACTGTCGGACCGCCACCCGGGGTACGACCTCCCGGCGGACTACGAGGCGATCTACCAGCCCGACGGCGGGTTCCTGGTCCCCGAGGAGTGTATCGTGGCCCACGTCGAGCGCGCCCATCGCGAGGGGGCGACGGTCCGGGCCCGCGAACGGGTCGTCGACTGGTCGCCGATCGCCGACGGCGTCCGCGTCGAGACCGACTACGACGCCTACGAGGCCGACTCGCTCGTGATCGCCGCGGGCGCGTGGGCCTCCCGTTTCGTGGACGCCCTCGAGGGCGTCGTCGTCCCCGAGCGACAGGTCGTGACCTGGCTCCAGCCCGACCGGCCCGAACAGTTCGGGCCCGATCGGTTCCCCGTCTGGAACCTCGAGACGCCCGACGGACGGTTCTACGGCTTCCCCGTCCACGACCTGCCGGGGTTCAAGTTCGGCCGATACCACCACCGCGAGGAGACCGTCGATCCCGACGCCTTCGAGCGGGAGCCGACCCAGGCAGACGAACGGCTCCTGCGGGAGTTCGCCGAGGAGTACTTCCCGGCCGGTGCGGGGCCGACGATGCGCATGGAGACCTGCCTGTTCTCGAATACGCCGGACGAAGACTTCGTACTCGACACGCTACCTGACCACCCGCAGGTCACCGTCGGTGCTGGCTTCTCCGGACACGGGTTCAAGTTCGCCAGCGTCGTCGGCGAGATCCTCGCCGATCTCGCGCTCGAGGGTGAGACCGACCACGACATCGGAATGTTTACGCTGGACCGGTTCTAGCCGTCGACTTTCGCTTCGCTCTCGTCGCGGTTTTCACCGTCTAGATCGTCGGCATCAGCCTCGAGGACGCCCCCGGACGCTTCCGCCTCACCGGCTGTGAGTTTCGAATCGAGCAGCGCTCGGAGACGGTCGGCGTACTCCCGAATCGCGCTCCGTTGGTCGGCCGCCTCTTCGTCCGCGTCCGTTCGTCCGTCGTCCCCGTTTCCGCCGCCGGTCGCTCGAGCGAAGACGAGTTCGGGATCCTCGGTGAGGTCCTCGGCAGCCTCCGAATCGGCCTCGTCGCCGACTTCCTCGGTGTCCATCGGCGGGTTCTCTCCTCGTTCTTGATCCTGTTCCCCCTCTTCTTTCCCTTCGCTCCCGACGTCGCTGCCCACCGCCTCGAGCGACGGCGGCTCGAAAACGTAGGTCGTCCCCCGGTTGCGGACGAGGTACCGTTCGCTCCGCCGGTCGAAAACGACGGCGGCCCCGACGTCGATCCCGAGTTGTGCGAGTTCCGCGAGGCTCTCGACCGTCGCGTACCCGGGTGCTGGTTCGTCGCCCGCGGAGCGGTGGTCGTCGGCCCCCCGTTCGACGAACTCGAACCCGGAGTCGGGGTTCGGGTCCGGGTCGTCCGCGGCTCCGTCCCCGCTCTCGCCCGTCCGGGCGGAGTCGAACTCGAGTTCCGAGGGCGGAAGCCGGACCCTGGTGACGACCGCCGCGAACCGCTCGCGATCCTCGTGGTAGGCCAGCCACTCCCGCTCGGTCGGTGTCGGCTCCGGGTATTGCCACGAGGCGAGCGCCAGGCCGGCGAGCCCTACCGATCCGAGGACCAGCAACAGTGGTCCGCCGACCGTCCGCGTCGGCCCGACGGTCGCCGGGACGACCACCGTCTCGTACTCCTCGCCGTGGTCCTCCTGGTACCCCACTTCGTCGTCGACCGAGTACGTGCTACCGTCGTACTCGATGTCGACCGCGTAGCCGTCGCTCGCGGCCCGGTACTCGCCCTCGATTTCGCCTTCGATCTCCCGGTCGATCGCGAGGTAGATCTCCGTCGTACCGGGGCTGGCCCCGAGGTCGCTCTCGATCTCGTCGATCTCGGCCGCGACCTCGGGCACGTCGACGGCGAACGCGGCGGTGACGTCCTCGCCCGGCGCGACGTCGGGTTCGCTCGCCGACGCGAGTTCCTCCCGCTGGCTCCAGTAGACCGTCTCGGTCTCGGGATCGACGGCCCGGTAGACGAGGTCGATCGTCACGTTGACTTCCACGTTCCGGGCGCTGTCGGCCTCGTATCCCCCGACGAACTCACCCTCGAGTTCCGGGGTGATCGCCGTATAGTACAGCGGTTCGTTCTCGAGGACGGTTCCGTTCGCGTGGACGGGCGTCGACTCGGTTACGGTCGCCCCGTGGGAGAGCTCCCCCGTGGCGGTCCAGGCGGGCTCGAGTCGCTGCTCCGTCTTCTCGTCCGGAGCGGCGTACGCACCGTAGGTCACCCACGCGCCGATCAGAACGAGCGCGACGGCGACGACGATGAGAGCCGTCCGGTACTCCGCGAGCAGCGCGCGGAACTTCAATCGCCTGGCGGTCCCCTCCGTCGGTGTCGCGTCGTCGGTGTCCGTCTGCATGGTCAGGTGTTCTCCCGCGGTGTCCGCGAGTACGTCGTATCGGTTCCTCGCCGATGCTGCCGCCGATCCGTCGCCCGTCGCCGTCGCGTCCGCTCCCGGCGGGCTCGCGGGTCGCCGGGCCCCAGCAGGGCGTGCCCGAGGAGGTAGACGCCGCCCCCGAGCAGAGAGACGACGGCGACGAACGGGAGCCAGGGGTGGAGGGCGTACAGTGCGTCGAGCACCGGCAGCGGGAGGACGTACAGGTAGCGGTGTTCGGTGACGTAGGTCGGGTAGTAGCCGGTCTCGTCGGGTGCCGTGATCGAAACGGTCGTTTCGGCGGTCTCCCTGGGCCCGACGACCGTCGGCCCCCGCTCGGTGTCGACCCCCTGCCCGCCGGGCTCGAGATAGGTGACGACCGGGACGAACCCGCCGTTTCCGATCGCGTACGGGATCTCGGCGGTCGTCCCGCGTTCGATCACCAGCGGCCGATCGGAGTCGAACTCCGCGCTGACGACGTCGTAGGAGTGGGTGCCGGCGGGCGCGACCATCGCCGCCGTGGCGGCGACGACGATCAGCAGGGCGAACGCCCCCGCGAGCAGCCGTGGATCGACGCCCACCTCCTCGCCACGGCCGCGGGATCGGTCCGGTGAGGAGCCGGAATCGGGGCGGCGTCGCTCCCGGATCGTCTCGACGGCATAGAGGACGAGCGACACGACCAGCAGCATGTACGCGAGCCCCGTCGTCCCGAGGAACGCCCGGAGGCCGAACGTGACCGCGAGCCACCGCTGGACGCGCTCGAGGGCCTCGCCGATCCCCATCACGGCGGTCCCGAGGCTCGGGATCGTGACCACGTCGCCGTTCACCTGGAGGGCGGTGGCGACGATCTGGCCGTCCTGGACGAGCGGCTCGCCGCTGTCCTGGTCGGTAAACGGGTTCGCGTCCCCGCGGGTGACGTACCCCCGGTCGGTCGCCTCGACGATCCGGTGAGTCGTCAGTCCGCCCCCCTCGATCTCTTCGGCCTCGAAGACGACGACGTCGCCGACCTCCGGTTCGCCCGCCAGTTCGCTGGGCACCGCGACGAACCCGTCGCCGGTCTCGATCGTCGGCTCCATGCTCCCGGTCTCGACGAACCCGAGCAGGATCGGCTGGCCGAGCAACTGGCCGGCCAGCAACGCGACGAGCACGATGGCTACGAGTCCCTGGCCCCCACGACTCACCCCCCGTCGGATCATTCCCAGATCGGATCAATCACGTTGTGTCATTTGAATTTTAGGGTATCTGATCTGTATTGCCTCCGATAGCTCACGCCCGCGTTCGAACGAAGCGGACGCCGAGCAAGGCAACGATGAACCCGAGACCGACGGCACCCAGCGCCAGGAGGGGCATCCCGTCGGCCGGTCCGGACTCCTCGCGGTCCTCGTTTGATTTGTCGGATCCGTCTCCGTCTGGGCCCCGGTCATCGGGGTCGTCCCCGAGAGTCGTCTCGCCGAGATCCGATTTCTCCCCCTCGAGTGCGACGACGTACTCCGCGGTCGGGTCCGCGGGGATCACGTACTCGAGCGTCGACTCGGTCCCGGCGACCTGCTCGATCTCGCCGTCGGTCCAGGTCTTCCCGTCGGCTCGCCAAACGGTGACCCCGGTTCCGTCGGTTCCCTTGCGATCGAGCCGCGACCGGTCGACGACGAGGCGGTAGGAAACGTCCTCGAGAGTGCCGTCCGGCGCGCCTTCGAGGGCGACGGCACCGACCGGTTCGACGCCGTGTTCGCTCCGGAGGCGTTCGAACCGTGCGTCCTCGAGCCGTTTCTCGGTCGCGACCGTGAACGAAGCCTCGTCGCCCGCGAGCGTGACGTCGAAGCGGGCGAGGGAAACGCCGTCGCCGAGGGTCAACCCGTGCAGGTCGATCGATTCGGGCCCGCAGCCGTCGGCGTCCGCGATCGAAATCGCTCGCGTCGTCTTGTCCGAGCCCTCGACGGTTACGCTCGGTCCCGTCGGACAGGCGACCGTCGTGTCGGACTCGGCGTCGGAGTCGGTCTCGTCGTCCTCGTCCTCGTCCCCGTCGGGTACTTTCCCGTGAATCGCGATTTCGCGTATCAAAACGTCCGTCGCCTCCTGGCCGTGCGAGTCCACGGTGAACCCGACGTCGATCGACTCGTAGGGCTCGAGCGTCGCGTTGTTTTCCATCCCTTCGATCGAACTCGAGCCCGGGCCGTCGCCGTCCGAGCGATAGAAGGTGACGTTGGCCGACTCGTGCTCGAGCCACACGTGCGCGTAGTCGTCTCCTGTATAGTTGAGCGTGAACACGTCGTCTACTCCGGTGATCGCGTCGGCCGGGACGCCGTCGCCCTCGACGGCGTCGTTGCCCGCGGTCAGGTCGACCACGAGTTGCTCCTCGTCGTCCAGGTGAGCGTACGCGCCGTTCGGGCCGTCGTGCGGTTCGGCGGTGATCCGCTCACCGATGTCGTCGTAGCCGCCGGTCCCGGGTCCGCTCCCGCCGGTGGTGGCGACGACGAGCGCGAGGAGACAGAGGACGGCGATTCCGGCGGCGGCCCGTCGGGTCATGGGTACGGCCACCTCGCGCGGGAGTCAGTATCGGCGTCCATGTCGGCGTCGGAGTCTCGAGTCGGCATTGGCGATCGTGATCGTGTTCTCGTATCGGAACCGGTATCGGCGGGCCTCCGTCGGGACCGGCGCGGAACGCCGCGCAGTGTCGTCGACGTGGTGGGATGCGTGGTGTGTCGATCGTGACTGCGTTCACCGGACCGCGTGTCGCTCGACACGTTCGGGTTCGGTGACCGAGCCGGCTCGCGCCGTCTCCCGGCGCGAGCCGTCCCGGCGCTGTGCAGGCCCCCACTCCCCCAATCCCTGGCGGATGTAGTGGGGTTCGGCGGCGATCGGTCGCCGCCGGGGAACGCGACGGGGTTCGACCGTGGTGGTGGACACATCGGAGCGAGCGCCGCGACGCGGCCGCGAACGTGGCGGGTGAGTGAACGGGTGATCGATCGCGGCCGCGTCGGGAACCGCCTCGAGGAGCCCCCTCCGCTCGAGGCGGGCGGCGTTCGTACCGTCGCGTTCCCGCTCGAGGGAAGATCGGCTAGCGCTATTGTAATACGGGTGTTGACTGGGTTTCAACGGGAGTCAACGAGGGTATCGATGGTAGTATATTGGAAATTGAAACGAGATTTCTGAGGGACAAATAGAAAGTGTACTAAGAACTGCTCTTGTCACTTGGAAATACATCAGGATACTTTTCAGAATCCTCAGATACTGCGATGATGGTAAATTCAGTACTGATTTTTTGCAGTGGGACATCTCCAATCTGGATTCGTAATCCGAGGTCGATTGCTGCCCCTGGAGACTTAATTACAGTCGAAGGATTGGATTCCGTAAGAGCCGACTTTCTGCCTTTCTCAATTAGTTCTATTTCCTTTAGATCAGACCCATCATATTCGCCAAACATGACAATATCATCGGACCCTCTATTCCTTGCTTGGAATAAGTCCGTGAACTCGTAGATGGTGTTCGGGCTAACCCCATCACCGGTATCTTCGAACGTTCCATTTGGGGGAGTTACCTCCTCGTCAAAACGGAAGTGCAATAATCCTCCCTCAGTCTTTGTGAAGTTGTTAGATATATCGTCTAACTCCAAATATGCGTACTGATCACTTTCGATCTCGAATGTAACCCCACGGTTTGCTTCCACTGAACTGAAGGCACTACTACCTACGACTATTGACCCCCCCAATGAGATTGCTGCAGCGCCAGTAATGAAGCGTCTTCTCTTCATAAAAACAGGTTTGGTTTATTTCACTCCCTAGTTATCTGAGCTAATCGTGGGGACATGAGAGCCCGCAGTAGACGGCCCTGCGTCAGGGTACTTTTCGCTGTCATCCGTCACTGCGTAAATTGTGATGTTGGCGTCGCCGATGTCTTCGCCGATATCGTCTTCGCTCACATTACGGAAAAGCCCGGACACCTTTACGCTGGCCCCCGATTCCAGAATCACACCTTGATTACCGCCTTCTCGAGGCCCACTATTTTGTTTTAGAGTCGCATTCTTCCCTACGTCTTGAGAGTGGAGGAAAAAACTCAGTGATCCATCACCACTGAGAGCGGTGTCAACTTCCGATACGTCCATCGTGATCAGGATTTCCTTGGTACCCTGGTTCTTATATATGAGCTCTGGCCCAAACCCAGTGTCCGCATTGGCATTAAGACCAGTTCCAGAGGCATCAGAGGTATTGTCGAAGTTCAGTTCGACGACTCCACCGCTCGTTTGTGCGAAGGTTGCATCGGGGGTAGGTTCCATCCCGAAGTATGCGTTCTCGTCGCTAGCAACATTCAGTGAAACCGTTCGATCAGCTTCTACACTCGAGAACGCGCCCGTACCGACGGCCGCAGCTGCTCCCGATGCCAGTGCTCCCATTCCGATGACGAATTTGCGTCGTTGCATGGTTGGATTCTCCGTTGTGTGTTCGCGGGCGGCCACACCTCCACACCGACCGACTCGAGCTCGTCGTCCGCCCGATCCCCACCGCGGGGATCACATCTCGTCCGTCCCCGGCAAGGGATATTGTAATACGGTCGTGGAGTTAATTTCAAGAACAGGTAGCGACAGTCAACACGTTACTGACCGAATCGAACCGGAGGTCCGCGACCCGTTGACCCCTCGAGGACCGAACTCAACGACCGGTGTCCGACCCTCCGACTTCGGTTGACTTCAGTTCAACCGCCTCGAGAACGACGGCCACAAAACGTATCAGGGAGTTTGAACCGCTCTCAAGTCGGCCTTGAACGACCGGTACACCCGGCTCACGTCGGAGAATTCTCCTTTTGCTCGAGTAGTCCGTCGTTCGCTATGGAGCGCGAGCCGAGAACAGTATCACTCTTCGGACTGGTTAGTTTCAACGAACTGTTGACTGCATAACTATTTTATCGGGGAACGTGATACGGCTTATCTGATATGGGGGTAACGCAAGCAGGCTCGACCGGGGAGACGGACGCATCGGAGCGGGACGCGGCCGATGGGGTGGCCGACGACGGACTCTCGTCTTCGTCTTCGACCGACTCTCCCGCCGTTGCAGACCCGTCCGAGGAAACGCTCACCGAGGACGAACTCTTCGAGATCCTCTCGAATCGGCGACGACGACACGTCCTCCACGAACTCATGCAGGAGGACGGCGGCATCGACATTGGAACGCTCTCGGAGGAGATCGCCGCCTACGAGGACGGCCTCGAGCTCCACGAGGTCTCGAGCAGCGATCGCAAGCGCGTGTATACGGCCCTCCACCAGTCCCATCTCCCGAAGATGGACGAGGCCGGCGTCCTCGAGTTCAACAAGGACCGGGGGACCGTCGAACCGACGCCGGCGCTCGAGGACGTCGAGATCTACATGGACGTCGTGCGCGGACGCGAGATCCCATGGAGCGACTACTACATCGGACTGACGGCGCTGTCCGGGATTCTGCTCGGGGTGACCGCGCTGGGGCCCGGCCCGCTCGCCGCACTGACGCCGTACGCCTGGGGGGTGTTCGTCCTCGTCTCGTTCGGCGTCTCGGCGATGGCCCACCGGTACTACGCCCGTCGGAACCGGCTCGGGATCGCGGACGATCCGCCGGACGTCGCGCTCGAGTATCAGGGCCCTGATACGGAGGGGTAACTCGTGGCCGCTGACGACCGACGCATCTCGCGAGTAGCTCGGCCGATCTCCCGTTCGACGGTCGTCGGGATCGCGATGGAACGACCGGACGGTAATCGAACGATCCCATGAGACGGAACCGAAAGAAAACGAGGACGAGACGCGCCACGCTGGCGATGCTCGCCGGTTCGAGCGGACTGTTAGCCGTCGATACGCTCGGCTTCTCGAGCGTCGAGGCCGGGCGGGACGTCGAAATCGACGTCGTCGCCGACGCGGACGCGTATCTGGGGCTGGTCGAGACCGGCGAATCCGACGACGGCGTGGAGACGAGTGACCTCCTGTTCGGCGACGACTACGAGCGATTGCCGCTCGCGACGTTCGACGTAGTCAACCAGCTCACCGAGGAGGTCGCGGTCGAACTGGTACTCGGGGACGATCGGCTCAGGTTCCGGAGCGAGGACGGTACCGTAACCGGTGACGGCCGCCTCGTGCAGAATCTGGCCGTCGGTCAGTCCGTCGACGCTGGCATCGGTCTGGATCTCCACTGTGACTGGGCGATCGTCGACGAGCCGATCACGACGTCGCTCGAGATCGAAGCCGACGGGGATTCGACATACATCACGGCCGAGCGGACGCTTACCCTCCTTCCCGGGGTGTTGGCCGTGGCTCGCTTCAGTTCACCTCCCTTCCTGGATGGCTTGTTGATCGTCCGGAAACGGCGAAAGGGGGATACCGTTTGGATACTCGTCGAATGGATCTCCTGTTCGGACGGCAAACGGACTACCGTGGCCGAAATAGAAATATCGGACGACCTATTACCAAAGCTCCGCCTGAAATTCCCCCAAGAACACCACGGAAATAGCGGAGCTAATGCGAGAAGCGATACCGATACCAATACCAATTCCGGGTCCGGGTCCAAGTCCAATAGAGTATCCAAGTTGAACTCCGGCACGTCGTTCAAACCGGACCTCGCAACTGCAGACGACGTCGATGCCGAGTTCGACTTCGAGTCGCCGGAAACAGCTACCACAAACGAGTCTAACGGTGACAGAGCCCCCTCGAGTGAGGCAGCCAACACGTTCGTCCCCGTCCTCGAGATCAACCCGGATACATCGGCTCGAGGTTCGACGATACGAGAGATCGAGACGATCGAGATCCGCAAGTCGGATCTCGAGGGCGAGTGAGTTCTATTCCTGAACCCGACGGCGGTTTTACTCGGATTCTGTGTTTTCCACTCCGACAGGCGTGTAGAACACACGCGCTATGTGGTGGTCCAAAAAATGGATCAGCAAGACGTGGAATCAGTCGTCGTCCGTGACGACTTCCCCCGTCACGTTTCCACCGATGTCGGCCGATGGGTCGGGACCGGGATCGGCTGGCGGGCCGGGTGAGGGGGACGGCGATGGTCCCGGCGATGGACCTGGAGACGGTCGTCGATCGTCGTCTTCTTTTTCGTCATCTTTCTTCTCGTCCGGATCTTTCTTTTCGTCGTCCGGATCAGGGTCGTCGACTGTATCTTTCCCGTCGTCCTCGTCAGGCTCTTTCTCTCCATCGTCCGGTTCTCGTTCACCGGAATCCGGTTCCGAATCCGGATCATCTCGAGGCGGATCCGGATTCTCATTCGGTTCCGGTCCTGGATCCTCAGACGAGCACCCGGCGAGGAACACGACGAGCCCTGCGAGCAGGGTTCGTCGGTTCATTTCACTCCACGTTGTAGTAGACGGTGCCGGTCGATCCGCCACGACCGTTACCACCGTCGCCACCGAACGCCTCGAGGTTCACCTCATCTGGCGTTCCAGGGTTGGCGAGGCCCGACGGGAGCTCGTCGAGCGCGCTCCAGTCGACCGTGAACGTGTACGTGTGCTGATCGTCACTCTCTTCGGCGGTGAAGCCGGTCACGTTCTCACCATCTACGGTGCTACGGTCGGGGTTGTCGGCCGATCCCTGATTGTACTTGATGTAGCCTTCCGACACGTTCGTATCGTCGACACCGCCAGGGCCGTGGAACCCGAAGCGGTAGTCGTCGCCCGGATCTTCGTTTGCACCGTAGTCGACGACGACTTCTTGGAAGTACTCGTCCGGATTGTCCGGCCATCCGGCGTAGACCTCTTCGTCGAGTTCGATCTTGAAGTGAGTCGTCTCACCGAAGTCTGCGTAGAGCGTAATCCAGCCGTCGTCGTTGCTGGCGATCTTCTCGTAGGTGACGACTTCGCCGTCGACGTCTCCACCAGAGTCGGCTTCTGAGTCGATGTTGTTCATGACGACCTCGAGCGTGTCTTCAGTCGAGCCAGTCACCTCGTTGTCTGCCGAGGTCGTAACGATCACTTCGAGCTTGACGGTGACGTCTTTCTCCGTCTGACTACCGTCATCGGTTGCTTCGAAGTCTGCTGCCTCGAGCTCCGAGTGATCGAGGACGTCTCCCTCGAGCGTCTCGCCGAGCTCGATATCACTCTGACTCTGACCGCTGACGTCACTCCGGGTTGCGGAGTCGATTGCTTCCGTTACGCCATCGTATTCGATCTGGAGTTCGACCGTGGCCTCCGTCGCAGGGTTCTCGAGACCCTCGTAGGAGAACGTGACGTTCGTTGCTTCGATCTCGATTGCATCGAGGGTACCGTCATCGCTTTCCCCGTTGATTTCCGATGCGTTGAGGGTGTGGCTTCCGACTTCTGCGACTGCGCCTTGCGACAGGACCGCTGCTCCGCCGATAGTTGCTGCGCCGATGCTCCCTGCGCCGATGAGGAAGTTACGTCGATCCATGGTAGTTCCTAACGTCGTTTTGTGTCTGAGGAGAACGACCACCCGTTAGTCCAGATCGTCGTTCACCCGAATCCCCGCCACGGGGATCACAGGTCATCGGTGGACGGAACGGAGTATTGTAGTACGCTCGTTGACGGGAATTCAGGATCCAGTGGTGTGTCCTCTGCTCCAGATTGAACGAAGTAGAAAGAAGTCGATACGTTATTGACCCGGGCTCGATCGGAGTCAACCGACGATATCTACGCTTCTAGATCCGCTTTTGATCAGTCAACCGACACACTACGATACGTATCGAAGGGGTTGAACGCCACTATCCTCGAGTCACGCGTCCATTATTTCCTCGGCGAACCGCCTCATCGCCGTCTCCGAATCCTCGTTCTCGAGCGAGACGATCACGTGATCCACGCCGTACGCCTCGAGCCGGTCGAAGTAGTCCCGGAACCACTCGAGGCTGGCCCGATACCCCAAATGAAGTGGCTCCGGCTCCGCCTCCGTCTCGGGGTCGTCGGCCAGTTCGACGCGCACCGCCATCGCGTAGGGCTTGTCATCGGCATCGGCGCGCCACTGCTCTACGTAGTCCTCGAGCGTCCGTTCGGGCAGGTAGTAGAACAGCCAGCCGTCCCCGTGTTCGGCGATCCACTCCCGCGACTGCCGGGCGTTCCCCGTGGGCAGCATCGGAATCGTGTCGGTCGTCGGCTTCGGGACGACGTCGAGGTCGCCCTCGAGGCGGCCCCATTCGCCCTCGAGTTCGGGGTACTCCTCGCGCCACAGTGTCCGCACAGCCTCGAACCGGTCCCGGAACAGGTCGCCCCGGTCCTCGCGGTCGACGTCGAAAGCCGGGAACTCGGGGTCCCGGTCGCCCGAGGCGACGCCGAGCACGAGCCGACCGTCCGACAGCCGGTCGACGGTGGCCGCCGATTTCGCGACGTGGATCGGGTGTCGCAGCGTGAGGACGATGCTCGCGGTCCCGAGGGCGATCTCCTCGGTCCCGGCCGCGACGTGGGAGAGCCAGGGCCAGGGGTCGAACGTCTGGCCCGCGTCGCCGAACTTCGGCCAGTCGGTGGGGACGTCCCGGGCCCAGAGGCCGGCGAACCCGAGCGATTCCGCGAGACGCGCGAGTTTCAGTTCCGCCTCGATATCGGGCGTCGAGCGGTTCGTTCCCGTCAGGGGGAACCCGGTCCCGAAGGTCAGCCCGTCGCGTTCGAAGAGGCGTCGATAGCCTGCGTTCCGGCAATCGGTCGCGGTCCCGTTCGCGGTCGACATTCGCTCGAGCTATCGGCTACGATTGTATGACGGTGACGGTCCCGGAACCGGCGGCCGGGGTCATGAGTCGACGCCGAACGCGAGAGAGAAAAGCGAACGGAAACTGCAAACCGCGGAAAACGGCCGAATCGTCGGTGCGACGGTTCGGCAGCTAGTTAGTCGTCAGTCGTCAGTCGTCAGTCGTCGGCGGGCGCAGCGCCGCTGCCGCTCTCCTCGGCCTGTTCCTTCGTCCAGGCGAGCTTGCCGCCGGCTGCGAGGATGTCACGTTCGCGCTCGGAGGCGTCGAGCGTGGCGGTGTACTCCTCGTCGCCGACACGAACCGTGAACTCCTCCTGCCCGGAGGTGACGGCGTCGTAGACGTCGTCGACGATCTCGACCTCGTCGCCCTGGTCGATATCCTCGTAGGTCTCCTCGTCGATCGTCAGGGGGACGATGCCGAAGTTGAAGAGGTTCGCGCGGTGGATCCGGGCGAAGCTCTGGGCGAGGACGGCCTCGATGCCGAGGTACATCGGACACATCGCGGCGTGTTCACGGGAGGATCCCTGGCCGTAGTTCTCGCCGGCCACGAGGACGCCGCCGTCGGCCTCCTTGGCGCGTTCGGCGAACGTGTCGTCGACGCGGGAGAGGGTAAACTCGGAGAGCTTCTCGATGTTCGACCGGTACATCAGGATGTCCTGGGTCGCAGGGATGATGTGGTCGGTCGTGATGTTGTCCTCCATCTTGAGGAGGGCTTCACCCGCGATGTCCGAGCCGAGTTCGTCACGCAGCGGAACGTCGCCGATGTTGGGGCCCTTGACGAGTTCGTCGTCGGGGGCCTCGTCGGGCGTGATGAGGTCCGTCTTCGAGCCGTCGTACTCGTCGGGGAGCTCGATGCCGGGTGCCTCGAGGTCGCCGAGTTCGTCGGCCAGGTCGCGCGGGTCGACGATCTCGCCCTTGATCGCCGCAGCGGCGGCGACCTCCGGCGAGCAGAGGAAGACGTTGTCGTCCTCGATGCCGGAGCGACCCTCGAAGTTGCGGTTGAAGGTCCGCAGCGAGACGGAGTCGGAGGCGGGGACGTGACCGATGCCGATACACGCCCCGCAGGTCGCCTCGGAGAAGTTGACGCCGGCGGCCATCATCTCCGCGACCCAGCCCTCGCGGGCGAGCATCTCGGAGGCCTGCTTGGAGCCGGGCGCGACGATCATCTCGGTGGTCGGGTTGACCTCGCGGCCCTCGAGCATCTTCGCGGCGGGGAGGATGTCCTCGTAGCCGCCGTTGGTACAGGAACCGACGATGACCTGGTCGACGTCCTGGCCAGCGACCTCGCTGACGGGGACGACGTTGTCGGGCATCGACGGCTGGGCGATCAGCGGCTCCAGGTCGGAGAGGTCGACGACGATCTCGTCGTCGTACTCGGCGTCCTCGTCGGGCTGGAGTTCGGTGTACTCGTCGCCGCGGTCGAGGCGCTCGAGGTAGTCTTTGGTCTGCTCGTCGGTCGGGAAGATCGAGGAGGTCGCGCCGAGCTCGGTGCCCATGTTGGTGATGGTCATGCGCTCGGGCGCGGTGAGGCTCTCGACGCCGGGGCCGGTGTACTCGAGGATCTTGCCGACGCCGCCCTTCACGGACAGCCGGCGGAGAAGCTCGAGGATGACGTCCTTCGCGGTGGCCCACTCGGGGAGTTCGCCCTCGAGTCGGACGTTGACGATCTCGGGCATCTCGATGTAGTAGGGCGCGCCGCCCATGGCGACGGTGACGTCGATCCCGCCGGCACCGATCGCGAGCTGGCCGAGGCCGCCGGGCGTGGGTGTGTGAGAGTCCGAACCGAGCAGCGTCTTGCCGGGCGCCGCGAAGTTTTCGCGGTGGACGTTGTGACAGATGCCGTTGCCCGGACGAGAGAAGTATGCACCGTATTTGCCGGCCGCAGAACGCAGGAAGCGGTGGTCGTCCGTGTTCTTGAAGTCGAACTGGTAGGTCTGGTGGTCACAGTACTGGGCGGCGATTTCGGTCTGGACTTCGTCCAGTCCCATCGCCTCGAACTGCAGCCACACCATCGTACCCGTCGTGTCCTGAGTGAGGACCTGGTCGATCTCGATACCGATTTCCTCGCCGGTCTCGAGTTCGCCGTCGACGAGGTGGTCGTCGAGAACCTTTTCGGTGAGAGTTTGTCCCATAGCACCCGAATCTGGGCCGTCCGTCCTGATAAAACCAGCGTGTTTCCATGAGGAACGACCGTGTTAATTCCGACCATTGGCCAAGCCTTCCCGTAATTTTTGCCGAGTCGGTCGACGTTCGTGAACCGACACCCGCTCCGGCGGGTCGGTGCTCGAGCGGCCATCGGCCTCGCCGTGGTTCGCGGTGTCGTTCCGGCGCAGAACGGATACGCTTTTTTCGTTCCCCCTGAGAGAACACCCACATGTTCAGGTCCGGTACGTTCGTCGCCGAGCACGTCTCGCCGACGACCGACGAGCAGGTCCAGCCCAACGGCGTCGATCTCACCCTGGACGTCGTCTTCGAACAGCTCGAGCCGGGGCGGATCGGTCGCGACGGCAAGCAGATCGGCGACCGGGTCGCCCGTTCGATGGAGGAACTCGAGGAGAAGGATCCGGACACCTACTACCTCCCGGAGGGCGCCTACGTCGCCCGCTACGGCGAGCGGATCGAGATTCCGGACGGGCACATCGGCTTCGTCTACCCGCGCTCGTCGCTGATGCGCAACTCCTGTATGCTCAATACGGCCGTCTGGGACGCCGGCTACGAGGGTCGCGGCGAGGGCCTGTTGCAGGTCCACCACGACGTCGAGATCGAACGCGGCGCCCGGATCGCACAACTGGTGTTCGCCGAGGCCGACCACGACGACGTCTACGACGGGAGTTACCAGGGCGAGAACCTCTCGGGTGGCGAGTGAGACCCGACCGATCGTGGTCGGTCCCTCGAGGATACCGTTTTTGCGTTCGGGGACGTAGGCTGGTTATGATCGGTGACCGGAACCGATGATGGCGACGACGCACGTCTTCGTCGCGCTGGTCGCCGTCGCCCCGTTCGCGGTGGTCGCGCCCGAGTTCGCCCTTCCCCTGTCGATCGGGGCGGTGCTGGGCGGTCTCGCCCCCGACTTCGACGTCCTGTTCGACCATCGGCGGACGCTTCACTTCCCCGTTGCAGGGTTCCCGAGCGCACTCGTTGCGGGTGCGATCGCGCTCGAGATCCGCTCGCCGACGGCCGTCGGCCTCGCCGCGTTCGTCCTCGGGGCCTGGCTCCACGCCGGCAGCGACGCGATCGGTGCCGGTCCCGAACTGGATCCGTGGAACAACTCGAGCGACCGTGCCGTGTACGATCACGTGCGCGGGCGATGGATCCGGCCACGGCGGTGGATCCGCTACGACGGCGCGCCGGAAGACGCCGGCCTCGCGGTCTCGCTCGGGGTCGCGTCACTGTTCGTCTTCGACGGCTGGATGACGCCGGTCGTCCTCGTCGGCGTGGCGATCTCGCTGTGTTACGCGCTGTTCCGCCGGCGGATCGCCGAGTGGGCGTAGAATACCCGGAAATCGATCCCGATGGTCCGCATGCTTCACTCGCTTGCTCTTGCTATCTTCAAACAGCGAGAGAATCCCGCCCTTCAGGGCGGGCGTGAATCGCGTCACTTGACTACGAAACCCACCGCTCGATAGCAGGCCGGATATTCGACGCTAATCCGAGCCATTAAGTAGGGTTCGACGTGCGAGTTGGTGGCCAACGCGGATTGCAACGGGGAAGATAACTCCGAGTCCTCACGGCGAGGATAGGAGTAACGGCTGTGTGGTGGTTCGAGAGACCGGTGGTCTCTCGTCATCACGAAAGGCGCACAGCGCCTTTCGAACGACACAGCCATCGACATACTTGTTCGACCGCGAGAGCGGGACGTTCAACACGAGAGAACAGGTCGTGTCGTAGACCGACAAGTATCCCACCTGCGGTACGGGAAGCCTCGCCGTTTGCGGCGAGGAGAATGTCACAGCCGACCGCAAGTCGGAACGCTGATACCATCCGTGTCCAACGCAACGGTATGGTCGACGAATTTATCGCACAGGCGATTCACCTCACGTTCGCCTCGATCTGGGCGGGCAGCGTCTTCTACGTCGCGTTCGTCGTGTTGCCACTGGCTCGAGACGGCGAGTTCAACACCACGTCGCCGCTCGAGACGATCTCGGGCAAACTGACGACGATTTCGCGAACGAGCGCACTGGTGTTGTTGCTGACGGGCGGCCACCTGGCGGGGAACCGGTACACGTCGGAGTCGCTGTTTAGTTCGACGAACGGACAGCTCGTGTTGCTGATGGTCGTGCTCTGGCTGGCGCTTACCGGGCTCGTCGAGGTCGGTTCGAAGCGGTTCGAGTCCGGGCTCAACGGGAAGAAACTGCGCGAACCGGCCCGCGACGCGCTAGGCCTGTATCGTGCCGCTGCGGTCGTCGCGATCGCGTTGCTCCTCGTCGCAGGGGCGATCACGACGAACGTTGCGGCCTTCCTCTAACCCGACGGTCCGGGGTTTCCTACCGGTTCTACCGGTTCGATATGTGACGAAAGTTCTTACAAAAGATACTTAGTCGATTGCTGTAAGGTACACCTCATGATGGCTAGGGGGAAAGACATGGTACTCTCGCTGCTCGCCGTCGGGGCGGCCGCGGCCGCCGGCTATGTACTCAGCTCACGCGGGGACGGTGGCGCCGACACCGGCTCGCGGTCGAAGGCCAACCTCGGCGCGCGCATCGTCGATCGCTCCGAGATTCCCGACGGGGCGACGATCGTCGACGCCTCGTCCGATCGATTCTCCGAGATTCCGGGGGCACGACGCGCGATCCGTCGCGCCGTTCGCAACGACGCTCGCGAGGAGTGGGCACACGTCACGCTCGACCGGGACGGTGCCTGGTCCATCGTCGACGCGGTCAGGAGTTCGCTCCCCTACTACGACGGTAGCGACGCCGAGTACAACGGGGTCTACGTCCGCCATGGCGACCGGATCGTCCTGCTGGACGCGATCGGTTGGGCGCGCCTCGAGCGGCCCCGACACTGAAGGTTCGTTCTCGTTTTCGTTCTCGTTCCTGTCCCCGCTCCGACTTCGACGTCGTCGTCTTCGCTCGTTCGTCTCGTTCCTCTCGATCCCGGTTTCCGGGCGTCGGTTCGTCGCCGTCTCTCCTCACCTGCCGGCACGGCGCGGAATCACAACCACTACCTCGGTCCCCCGCGGAGCTACCGCCATGCAACTTGGCGTCATCGGACTCGGACGCATGGGCCGGATCGTCGTCGATCGACTCCTCGCGGCGGATCACGACGTCGTCGCCTTCGATATCGACGACGACGCGGTCGACGCGGCTGCGGACGCCGGTGCGGAGCCGGCCGACTCGATCCCGAATCTCGCGACGCGACTGGACGACGGCGGAAACCACAAGCGCATCTGGCTCATGGTCCCCGCCGGTGACCCCGTCGACGCCGCCCTCGAGGAACTCGAGCCCCACCTGGAGCCCGAGGACGTGGTCGTCGACGGCGGCAACTCCTACTTCGAGGACTCCGTTCGGCGTGCGGAGTCCTGTCCGGCGGCGTACCTCGACTGTGGGACCTCCGGCGGCCCCGCGGGCGCCGAACTGGGCTTCTCGCTGATGATCGGCGGTCCCGAGGACGCCTACGCGGACCTCGAGCCCGCTTTCGACGCCGTCGCCACCGGTCCCGATGGCCACGAGCGGATGGGGCCCTCGGGCTCGGGTCACTACGTGAAGATGATACACAACGGCGTCGAGTACGCGCTGATGCAGGCCTACGGCGAGGGCTTCGAGTTACTCCACGAGGGCCGGTACGACCTGGACCTCGAGTCGGTCGCCTCCGTCTGGAACAACGGCGCGGTGATCCGCTCGTGGCTGTTGGAACTCTGCGAGGAGGCGTTCCGCGAGGAGGGCAACGACCTCGGCGACGTCGCCGACCGGGTCGAGGGCGGTTCGACGGGTACCTGGACGGTCCAGGAGGGCTTGGAGCAAGAGGTACCGCTGCCGTTGATCTACACGGCCCTGGGCGAACGGTTCGGTTCCCGGGCGGAGGACGGGCGGTTCTCCCGTCGGCTCGCCAGCCGGCTCCGGTACGGGTTCGGTCGCCACGACGTCCCGCGGCGGTAATTCGTCTCTCACGAAAGATTTCCGCTCGGGGGAGACCCGACGAATTCCGAAACGGCTAAACCAACTCTCGTATTATCCTTCCTAAGGACGCTCTGTGACGCTATATCACGGTGGCTTCCCGAACTGTCACGAAACTCTGAGGGTAATTCGATCGATACAGTTCGGCTCGGAATTTTGAGGAACATACTTTACTGGTGCTGCCGTGAGCAGTAGTTATGAACTCTCCCTCTCCCCAGTCCGCGGCGACGGTAGCGGTCGACGGCGACCGACGACCGAGTATGGCCATCGTCGAACTCGTCGCGCGGGAAACCGGTACCGACGTCGTCGAACTCGCGCCGCTCTACGACGCCATCGATCCCGACGTACTCGACTCGCTTCTTCGATCGGACGGCTTCTCCTCCCTCGAGTTCCGCTACGAGGGGCGAACAGTCGTTCTAGAGGACGCCAGTGACGAGGTTCGAATTTCGCTGCAAAACGACGCCACCGCGGACGCCAGCGGAGACGTCGTCGATACCGAGTCCTCGATTTAAGCACGCGCGATTTTTCCGGACGCTTCGATCGGTTTACCAGCGACGGTGCTCACACCGGCTCGCGGAGCGCCCAGACGTCTTCGGTCGGCTCGAGGTCGCTGGGCTCGCTGCCCCGCTCGGTCAGTATTCCTGTGTGGTACAGCATCGCCTTCAACTGGAAGACGGTCGGCGAGTGATAGATCTCGCCCCGCTCGAGAGGTCCTCGCCGGAGGTTGCCGTCCTCGGTGAGTACCCGTCGGCGGACGTCGTCGTCGCCCCGGACGAACAGTTCGACGGCGAAGGCGGGGAACTGCTCGTGGAGCCACTCGACGACGTCGACGAGCGACGGCTCCGTGATCCCGTGGTCGTGCATGGCCTGGAGTTCCCCCACGAGCAGTTCCGTCGCCTCGTAGTCGAACACCACGCGGCGGGCCAGCCTGCCCCACGCCGGGGCCAGGTCGACGAACCGCTTCGGCGAGCCGTGCCACGCCGCGAACTCCTCGAGGGCGGACTCGACGCCACCGTGCCGGGACTTCGCGAACCGAATCACTTCCGCGCCCAGCGACGTGGGTTCGATCCGTGGGCCGTCCTCGATCAGTCCGAGGAACGCGGCCCCGCGCCGGGCGTCCGCGACGGCGTCGACCACGTCGTGAGTCGACAGTACGGTTGCGGTGTCGCCGTCGGCGTACTCCGCGAGGACGTAACCGAGGTAGTTCTTCGGGTGGTTCAGCCCGAACGACTGGTCCGCGACGCCCCGGGCGCCGGCCTGGAACCGCAGCGCCCGCGCCTCGGTCGTCGTCCGGTTGCCGACGACGCGGGGCACCTCGAGGGCGTCCACGTTCCCCGCGGCGTCGACGCCGAGCACGCCGACGTTCAGCTCCCGGGCGAGCGTCCGATCCGTCTCCGAGACCGACCCGGCGGGGACGGCGACGTACGCGACGTTCGCCTCGCCGAGCCGATCGTGGGCCTGGACGATCCCCCGCTGGGTGTCGACGCCGCCGCTTGCGAACCCCTTGGCCTCGACGGCGATCAGCGGCGGCTCGTCGCCGAGCCGAGTGTCCGGACGCCGACGAGGTCGGGGTAGCCGCCGCCGACCCGGACGTGGTTGAACGGCGCCAGCAGGTCGCGAACCGCCGGCTCGATCGGCCGTCCGGGGCGCCACTCGTCCTGCGAGAACTGCGTGTCGGCGACGGCGTAGGAGCCGTCGTCCTCGCCCGGGAAGAGGCGCTGCTTGGTGTGGGCGAGCACCTGTGGTTCCGACAGCGACTCTGCCGCGCTGCTCATACGAGCTGGCTTGCGACCGCGCCCCCATAACAGTACCTGGCTCCGCCGGTACCGAACGCGGTGGACGTGCCTACCGGCGGGCGGACAGAGCCAGCGCTATCGAGCCGCTCAGGATCGCTCCGGCAGCCGCGGACGATACCAGTCCGAGCACGAGGCTCCCCTCGGTTATCGCCGCGATCGCACCACCGGCCACGGCACCGGCGCCGCCCGCAGCCCCGATTACCGTCTCATCCGGAACGTCGCTCATACCCGGACCGTTCGACTGGAGCACAGTCAACGTGGCGATCGAACGACATGTCCGCGGTGGATCGCCACACGGGCTCTCTATCTAGCTGCGCCGGGTGCTCCGGTAACTACAGTCGCTTACGGTTCGGACGTAACGAACAGAACAACGAGTGCGAGACCCATCGTTACCGCGGACAGCGGTTCCCAGTTACCCGTCTTTCCCACGTAGTAGGTCGCTGTACAGGCCGCCATAATTCCGAGCAAAGAGACAGCTATCTCCACTTTCTCGTCGACGACGATCTTCGGTACGGTGTGCTCGCTCACGGGCGGGTTTTATTCATATATTTTATTTAACCATTATGATTGCTGGAGGGTGTGATCCGATTTCCCGTCCGGACTGAACGCGAGTGTTCCCCTCTCCGAATACAACTACTCACCGTTCGCGCTTCCCCGGGGAGGACTACCCGCTGACGGTCACCGCAGCGACGACGCTCCCTCGAGTTCGCTCCGGCTCCGGCTCCGGCCAGCGAGCCGATCGGCCCGAGCGCGGCGAGCGCGAGGCCCGCCCCCGGATGACCGACCCGGGATCGAACAGGGGGCCAGCCAGAGTCCGACGACCGCCGCTCGAGGGGAGCGGGAGCGACCGTCGGGACGTCCCTTGGTGACTCCACTCACCGAGACCGGGACGCCTGTTTTGTACCTCGAGCCCGTCTATCCCCACGTGACCGACACCCAGGACACGTTCGTCTTCGACGACGACTGCGGGTTCTGTACCTGGTGGGCCGACTTCTTCGACGAGCACACCGACCTTCGGATCGTCGGCTTCAGCGACCTGTCCCCCGAGTTGCGCGACCGCCTGCCGGAAAACTACGAGGCCTGCTCACATCTGGTGACCGACGACCGGGTCTACTCCTGTGGCGCGTCGATCGAGGAGGCGTTCGTCCGCTCGGACGTCGCCGGACCGCTCCGGGACGTCGTCCCGTTTCTCCGGAACTTCGAGGACTACGAACGGCTCCGCGAGCGATGGTATCGGTCGATCGCCGACGAGCGGGACCGCTGGGGCCAGTTCGTCTCGAAGACGCCGCCGGCGAGCGGCGACGGCGACGAGGCGGACGACTCGACCTCGAGCTAGCTCCCCGGTGCCGTCCCCTCGGAACCCGCATCCGGGGGTCCTCGAGGACCGCCGGCTGGACCTGGCTCCCGACCCGTTCCTGCCGCCACGAGTCGCCCTTCCCGTTTTTCGGATGCCGCCCCGATACCGATCACTCTTCGTCCCTTTCGCGTTCACCCTCGTACTCGGTCAGCCACGACCGCACGACCCCCTGTACCGCGCCGGTTGTACTCCCGAGGTTCAGCAACTGGTAACCCGCATCGGCCTTCTCGTTGACGTCGTCCATTCCGAACCCGAGGCCGCCCAGCGGGACGTCCGCCTCGAGCGCCCCCGTCCGGATCTCCTCGACCAGTTCCTCGACGTCCTCGTGGGCCGGCTCGCCGGGGTGGCCCGTCGCGACGGCCAGATCAAGCGGCCCGGCGAAGACGAACCCGAGTTCCGGCACCGACAGGATCTCCTCGAGGTTCTCGACCGCGGTCGGGTGTTCGATCGTCGCGCCGACGACGATTTCGTCGTCCTCGGTCGCCGCGTAGTCCGCGGTCGTCCCCCAGCGGCTCGCCCGCGGGTTCGCAAAGCCCCGCCGGCCCGGCTCGCCGTCGTACTCGAACCGGGCCGCACGCACCGCCTGCCGGACGTCGTCGGCACTCTCGACCCGCGAGACGAACAGGTTTCGGACGCCCGCGTCGAGGACCTTCCTGACCGTCCCGGGATCGGGGTCGGGCAACCGGACGAGCAGTTCCGTCCCCGACGTGTCCGCGGCCCGCAGGAGCTCCTCGAGGCGGTCGCCGTCCCGCGGGCTCGGACCGCCGTGTTCCAGATCGATCCAGACGAAATCCAGCCCGAGTTCGCCGTACAGTTCGACCAGCGCCGGCGAGTAGGTACTCTCGAGAACGCCCAGCGCGACGGTATCGGACTCGAGCGTCCGGCGGAGCGAGTTGATCCGCGGTGAACTCGTCATGGGCGACGGACACCGGTGGCGAAAATAAACGTTGGCGGCGAGGCTGCGGGGGACTATTTGTGGCGGGGCGACCGAGCGAGTCCATGGAGCGACTCTCGATCGACGACCTCGAGCCCGACCCGTACGACGACGACCTCCACACCGACCGCCGCGACCTCACGGGGCCGCTGTCGCTCGCGAACGTCTCGATCGTCCGGTACGCCCTCGAACCGGGCGAGCGGTTCAGCGGCGCGGCCCACGCCCATCCCGATCAGGAGGAGGTCTTCGTCGTCCTCGAGGGGGAGGCGACGTTCGAGGTCGGGCAGGCGACGGACGACGGTGGCCCGCGGACGGTCACGGTCTGCGAGAACGAGGCGATCAGGTTCGCGCCCGGGGAGTTCCAGACGGGGTGGAACGACGTCGACAACGACGAGCGACTGGTCGCGCTGGGGCTGGGCGCACCCCGGGAGAGCGGGGACGTCCTGGTCGATCGGATTCCCGTCCTCGGCGAGGGGTCGGTGATCTGTCCGGATTGCGGGCACGAACACCTGCGGATTGGCGAGGATGGACTCGTCTGTCCCGCGTGTGGGGCGACGACGACCGTCGAGGAGTAAATCCGACGACGTCGACGGGTCAGAGGTAGCCGAGATCCGCGAGCCGTTCTTTCGTTCCGGCCCCCATCTCGACGTCCTCGCCTGTAGCCTCCCCGGACAGGGATCCGAGTTCCTCCTCGAGTCGGTTCCGTACCCTCCGAACCTGCTCCCGGTTCTCGTCGCTGCGGTCCGTCCGCTCGCTGGGATCTGTCGGTACGTGGTGTAACCGCTCGTAGCCGTCGCTGCCCTGGACGTACTTGTACTCGAGCGTGCGGACCGCCCGGAGCCGACGGTCGAACTGCCGGACGCGCTCGGGGATCGCGTCCTCGCCGAACCTGGCCTCGAGGCGCTCGATCGACGGCTGCGGGGCGACGTATTCGGCGAAGGCGGCTTCGCGGACGTTTGCGGTACCGCTCGTTCCCACACCCTGGTCCCCCGCTGCCGTCACCGCGGGCAACATCGACCGCCCCGCCCCCTGGTCGCGAAGCGCCGGGTCGTCGACGCCGGCGGCCTCGAGCAGCGTGAGCGGGAGGTCGAGCAACTGGACGAGGTCGGACCGCCGGCCGACGCCCGTGAAGGGGCCGCCGTGTGCGACCAGCGGGACGTTCAACAGCGTGTCGTAGAGGTTGTACTGGTGGCCGAAGAAGTCCCGCTCGCCGATGTGCTCGCCGTGGTCGCCACAGACGACCAGCAAGGTGTCCTCCCACTCGTCCGCATCCTCGAGGGCCGCACGGAGCTCGGCGAGCTGGTCGTCGACGTAGGCCAGTTCGGCCCGGTACAGGCCACGGAGGGCGGCGAACTCGCGGTCGGAGAGTTCGTAGTCCCCGCAGTCGTAGGCGCGGGGATCCTGCCGGACGTCGACGGCCTCCTCGTAGCTCGTGTGGTCGGGGAGAAACCGCTCGGCGTACTCGCGCGGCGGATCGTACTCGACGTGGGGTTCGATGAAGTTACAGAACAGGAAGAAGGGTCGGTCGTCGTCCCGGCCGGCGAGCCAGTCGCCGATCCAGGTCGTCGTCCGGTCCGCGCCGTCGTCGCCGGCCGGCTGGAGCAACTCGCTGTAGAGGACGTTCGCGGCGTTGACGAAGGGATTCCCATCGAAGAGCCGATCGCGGGCCGCCTGGAGCTTCTCCCGTCGGTCCTCTCCCCGAACGACCGCTCCCATGTCGGTGTCGGACTGGATGTACTGCCACCCTTTCCGCAACTCGTCGAAGCCCCGGTGGAAGCCGAACTCCTCTGTCAGCCACGTGTTGTTCGAGACGCCTATCGTCCGAAACCCGGCTTCGGAAAACGCCTCGGGGAGCGTCCGGAGGTCGCCGTCGAGGTAGGTGTGTCCGCCGTGAGCGCCGTGCTCCGACGGGTAGGTTCCGGTGAACATCGAGGCGTGAGAAGGCAGCGTCCACGGGGCCGTCGCGAAGGCGTTGTCGAAGGCCGTCCCCTCCTCGGCGAGTTGTATCAGGGTCGGCGTCGTCCGTTCCCCCACGCTCGCGGCGCGAGCCGTGTCGAGGACGACAAGCGCCACGTTATTGACAGTCTCATGTGACTCGGAGTCACGTCCGTTGGATTCCGACATGGTTGGTACACCCCCACTCCACCCCTCATGGAAAAGGCCGTCCGCCCGGACTATGCAGGTGCTTCACGGTATCACGATATCGTGACGCGACGCTCGCGCGACTTCTCGACCCCGAACGTTAACGCCCTCCGCGTTGACGCTGCGGCCATGTCAGAGGAGACCGAGAACCCGATAGACCCCGAGGAACTGCCGTCGACCGCCGGCGAGTTCGCCGTGGAGTACCCCGACGTCTGGGACCGGTACGCCGATCTCGGCGAAGTCTGTGCCGCCAGCGGCCCGATCGACGGCGAAACGAAGCGACTGGTCAAACTCGCGCTCGCGGTCGCCGCCCAGTCGGAGGGCGCGGTCCACTCCCACGTCCGGCGTGCCCGCGACGAAGGCGTCCCGCCGGAGACGCTGCGCCACGTCGCCGTGCTCTCGATCCCGACGATCGGGTTCCCGCAGGCGATGGCTGCACTGAGCTGGATCGACGACCTGGTCGACGAAGGGGACGATACGGGGTCCGGAGCCCGAGAGTAGCCTCGCCCGCGCCCCCGGCTTCGACGCCCCTAACTCCGTGGCCCCAGTCCCTCGAGTCGAGAACATGCCCGCGCCACGGTTTCCGGCCTCGATCTCGGAGTCGAACGACGGGGGAGACGCCGACGGCACCGCCGGTTCCGATGCCAATGCTGATGCCGATGCCAATGCCGATGCCGCTTCCGGTACCGACGGCGACTCGAGTTCCGGGTCCATGCGCGCCTACCGGATCGCCTACGATGGCACCGATTATCACGGGTTCCAGCGCCAGCCCTCGGTCCCGACCGTCGAGGGAGCGATCTTCGCCGCGTTGCGCTCGCTCGGGGTGTTCGATCCGGACGCCGCCGACGACAGCGGTCCCGCGGTCAGACCCGCCGGCTATGCCGCCGCCGGCCGGACCGACAAAGGTGTCTCAGCGATCGCGCAGACGATCGCTTTCGAGGCCCCAGACTGGCTCACTCCGCGGGCGCTGAACGGGGAGCTGCCCGCCGACGTCCGCGCGTGGGCCGTCGCCGACGCGCCCGACGGGTTCCACGCAACCCACCATGCCCGGAGGCGGGAGTACACCTACCAGCTGTACGCGCCGCCGCTCGAGGACGACACCGACGGTTCGACTCCGGGTGGCGGCTCCGAACGGCGGACCCCGCCGATCCCGCCCGTCGCGCCCGCCGACGCGGCTCGCGTCTCCGACGAGCGGATCCAGGCCGCCTGTCGTGCGCTCTCCGGTGAACACGACTACCACAATCTCGCCGCCGACGACGATCCGGACCGTACCGAACGGTCGCTGACCGTCGAGGCGACCCGCGACGGGGACTATCTCGTCTGTACGGTCGAGGCGGACGGCTTCGCCCGGCAACTGGTCCGGCGACTCGTCTCGCTCGTCCGCGAGATCGGAGCCGGCGACTCGCCCCTCGAGAAGGTCGATCGCGTCCTCGCGGACGAGCCCCTTCCCGGCCCCGAGGGGGTCGGTCCCGCGCCGCCGGAACCGCTCGTGCTCACCGGCGTCGAATACCCCGATCCACTCGAGTTCCGGGTCGACCCGGTCGCGGCCGAGAGCGCTCGCGACGTCTTCGGCGCGCGGTCGGTCGAACGGGAGACTGGCGCGCGGGTCGCGGGGCAACTGGCGGCCGGGGTCGACGCCCCGGACGTGGATTCCTCCCTCGAGTGATCGGTCCTCGAGTGCCGTCGATGTGAGAGGGAGGCTTTTTATCTCGCGGCACACAGGTCGGCCCATGGAACTGTCGCCGGAGGAGTACGGTGCGTACTGGCGCGCGTCGATCCGGGTCGCCGGGGGCGCGTTGATCCTCTTTCTCTCGGTGCGTCTCACTGCGCCGCTGCTCTCTCACCCCAATCCCGGCGCGGTCGGCCTGGGGATCTTCCTGCTCGTCGCCCTGTTTTTCGCCGGCTCGTTCGCCGCGATGCTCGGGGTCGCCCGGGTCGTCCGGACGGCCGTCGACGCCGAGATGCGGGGGTAGGTGGAAGACGAAGACCAAGACCAAAACGAAGACAGGTATATCCATTTCGAGTCCCTCCCCGTTCGCATGAGCGATTCCGACCGGGAGGACGAGGTGCGAACCGCCGTCGCCAGCTTTCTCGAGCGGAACTTCCCCCAGATCCGGGGCCACGGCGGCGACTTCGCGATCACCGAGGTGGACCTCGAGGACGGGAACGGGAGCGTCTCGATCACCCTCTCGGGAGCCTGCAGCGGCTGTGGCGTGAGTTCGATGACGACCCAGGCGATCCAGCAGCGACTGCCGTCCGAGGTCGAAGCCATCGACGTCGTCTCGGTGTCGACCGGATTCGACGGTCTCGCGGAGGGGACCTCCCGCGACGTGCCACCGGACGTCCCGTTCTAGCGTTCGTCCCACTCCTCGGGCCAGATATCCGCCGCCCGCATCCCCGGCTCGTACTCCTGTTCTCGAAGCCGCTCGCGGAGGTCCTCGACCGCGATCCGCGACACCGACGTCCCCGCGATCTCGAGAGTCACCAGTGCGGTCAGCATGGCATGTTCCCGCAGGTTCCGGGGGTCGACCTTGTCCCGGGTGTCGGCCGCGGTGTGGCCCCAGCCCCGTCCACGGTCGCCGCCTTCGGGCGGATCGCTGTGTAACTGTAGCGAGGGCACGCCCGCCCGGAGGAACGGCCAGTGGTCGCTGAACGGGTGCGGATCGTCGTCGCGGACGACCGGCTGGCCCGCCTCGCCGGTCACGCGCTCGGCCAGGTCGCCGAGGTCGTCCGACCCGTGGGCTATCGCCACCAGGTTCCGGAACCGGCCCGCCCCGTCGACGTTGACCACGGCGTGGACCGACTCGAGGTCGAGTTCCTCGGCCAGCGCCTCGGCGCCTAACAGGCCGATCTCCTCGCAGCCGACGCCGACGAGTCGGACCCGGCGTTCGAGGTCGTCCTCGAGGGCCGCGAGGATCGGGGCCGCGCCGGCGACCGTCGCGATCCCACAGCCGTTGTCGAGAGCACCCTCCGCGACGTCGTGGCTGTCGTAGTGGGCGAGGACGACGACCTCCTCGTCGGTGTCCGGGCCGACCACGCCGGAGACGTTCCGGCTCGTGGCGTCTTCCGTCGTCGCCTCGACCGAGATCCGCGCGCGGGCGCCGCGGTCGGCGTACTCCGCGAGCCAGTCGCCGGTCTCGGCGCTGACCCCGATCCCCGGGGCGTCGGCCTCGTCGGCGAACTCGAGCGCGCCCGTCGGCGGAAGTTGCCCCTCGACGTGGTTGACGAAGACGAACGCGTCCGCGCCGGCGTCGACGGCGTGTCCGAACTTCTCCATCCGGTGGACGAACCGCTCGCCCGAGGGCGTGGTCGTACTCGCGACGGCGATCGCCCCCTCGAGGCCCGCGTCGTTGCCGGCCTCCGCGATCTCTTCCGGCGTGCCGTAGCCGACGTCGACCAGCGGTCCTTCCACGTCACCAGCCGGCGAGTACGGCAGCGCGATCGCCGCGAACGGTCGATCGCGCTCGGGAGCGTCCTCCCGGACGACCGTGAACTCGGTGCGACCGCGGTGCCAGCGACGCATCGGGAACTCACGGTGCTCGACGGCCTCGAGACCCGCGTTCTCGAACGCCTCGGCGACCAGCTCCGCCGCGCGGCGTTCGTGTTCGGAGCCACCCATCCGGTGAGGGAGTTCGGTCAACCGGGTCAGCAGTTCCCAGGGCCGGTCGTCGCGCCAGGCCCGGCCGAGCGCCCGCTCGAGCGTGGGATTCGTATCGGGTTCGCCGGAGTCGTCGGTCGCGTCGCGTTCGCTCATGCGTTAGCTCCCCGTTGTCGGCCGACCGACAAAAGCCGTCGGCCGATCCGGGACGGGGACTCCGATACGTTTTACCACATTCGTTTCGAAACCCGTGGCATGAGTTCAGTCCCCGAACGCTCGGAGATCGACGAGCAGTACACCTGGGATCTCGAGAGCATCTACGCGACCGACGACGACTGGGAAGAGGCCTACGAGACCGTCTCGGAACGGATCGAGGACCTCCAGTCCTACGAGGGACGTGTCACCGAGGACGCCGGGACGCTCCTCGAGGTCTTCGAACGCTACGAGGAGATCATGCGCGAGGTCGAGATGGTGTCGGCCTACGCCCGAATGCGCCGCGACGAGGACACGACCGACCAGCACTACCAGGCGCTGACCGCACGCGCCCAGTCGCTGTCGGCCGACGCACAGTCCGCGGCCTCGTTCATCGAGCCCGAACTCCAGGAACTGACCCGCGAGGAGTTCGACGAGATGGTCGACGAAGCGCCGGACCTCGAGACCTACGACCACTACGTCGACGACGTCCTCCGGATGAAACCCCACACGCGCTCGGCGGAGGTCGAGGAACTGCTCGCGGACCTGGGCGAGGTCACGGGCGCGACCGGGGAGGTCTACACCCTGCTCTCGAACGCGGACATGGCATTCCCGACCGTCGAGGGGCCGGACAGCGAGGCGCCACGCGCCTCGGACGAGTCGAGCGGCGACGAGCCGCGAGATGGCGAGGGCGTCGAGATCACCCAGAGCAACTTCACGAACCTGCTCAAGCGGCCCGATCGGGAGTTCCGCCGGCGGGTCTACGAGGAGTACTTCGACGAGTGGGAGTCGATGCGAAACACCGTCGCGACGGCCTACAAGAACAGTGTCAAGGCCGACGTGAAACTCGCGCAGGCCCGCAACTACGACACCGCCCGCGAAGCCGCCCTCGACGGGCCCAACGTGCCGGTCGACGTCTACGACACGCTCGTCGACACCGTCCACGACAACCTCGACAAACTCCATCGCCACGCCGACCTCAAACGCGAGGCCCTCGAGGTCGACGAACTCCGGATGTGGGACCTCTACATGCCCCTGACGGGTGACGGAGGCCCGGACCTCGAGTACGACCAGGCCGCCGAGTACGTCGTCGAGGCGCTCGAACCGCTCGGCGAGGAGTACCAGTCCCGCGTCGCCGAGGGGCTGGAGTCCCGGTGGGTCGACGTCTACGAGAACGAGGGTAAACAGTCCGGCGCGTACTCGGGCGGCACCTACGACACCCAGCCGTTCATCCTGATGAACTACCAGGACGACGTCGCCTCGATGTACACGCTGGCCCACGAACTCGGCCACTCGATGCACTCCGAACTCACCACCGAGGAACAGCCCTACGTCTACTCGAGCTACGAGATCTTCGTGGCCGAGGTGGCCAGCACGGTCAACGAGGCGCTGCTCACGAACCACCTCCTCGAGACGGTCGACGACCCCGAGTTCAAACAACACGTCCTCAACGAGTTCTTAGAGCGGGTGCGCTCGACGCTCTATCGGCAGACGCTGTTCGCGGAGTTCGAACACGAGGCCCACCGGCTCGAGGAGGAGGGCGAACCGCTGACCGCGGACCGGCTGGACGACCTCTACCGGGGGCTCAAGGCCGACTACTACGAACCCGCGGCGATCGACGACCGTATCGCCCGCGAGTGGATGCGCATTCCGCACTTCTACCGGGCGTTCTACGTCTACCAGTACGCGACCGGGATCTCCGCCGCGCTGGCGATCACCGACCGCATCTTCGAGGAGGGCGAGACCGCCGCCGAGGACTACCTCGAGTTCCTCCGCCAGGGCTCCCGCGAGTACCCCCTCGAGTTGCTGCGGGTCGCTGGCGTCGACATGAGCACGTCGGATCCGATCGACCGCGCGCTCGAGACCTACGGCGACCGGCTCGACGAGATGGACGACCTACTCGGCTGAGTGAACGCTGGTGCCGTGACCGGAGCAGAACTAACGACCGACCACCGTCTATCAACCAGTCCAATGCCGATATGAGATCAGTACGTCCTCTGGGCGACTATATCAACGAAACTCGGCCGTTGTGATCGAGAAGATCATCTCCGGTTCCGGGATGCTGATCATTCTCCGCGTCGAAGAGATCATCTTCGCCGTCCATCATATCCGTGATCTCTTCTTCGGCCTCCAAGTAGGAGACGGCTTCGTGGGGGACGGCATCGTCGATATGTGCGGCTACGATACCGTAGAAATCGACCGGTCCGCTCCAAATTCGGCCGTGAGTACGTCCGATAATCCCGAACGGACCGGACGCGACCGATGCTTCGTTTTCGACCCACTCTCCGTCGAGGTACATGTGGCGCCCCCACTCGATAGGGAACGTATTCCAGAGACTCCCTCCCTCGTCGGCTATTTCACTCGCAAGATCGTCGGCATCAGCGGTCGAATTAGAAAGAATGTTTACCGGTCCTTTCAATTCGTACCCGCCGTCATCTTCAGCGTGGTAGTATTTTGGGATGAATGAAGGATACGATTCTTGAGTGCGAAGACCGTCCCCTGTGAAATCACTAATAACTAACTCAGTTGGTTCAGACTCGAAAAGGGAGGCCCACTCGCCACCTCGCGCGTAATACGCTTTCCACTCTCTTCGCTCCTTCCGTTCAGCAGTTTTTGGGAGGTCATCGTTCGTCGGGTCACGACGAGATACCGTCGTTTCTTCGATGACCTCCTCCCTCCCATACCGTTCTTCCAGGTCAGGACTGATTTTCCGTTTCTCAATTACGACTTCTTCTGGAGTGATCGTCGCCTTCGTGATCTGTTCTCCGGTTACATAGAAATCGTCGATAGCCCGGCTTGGATTCTCTTCTTCAGCAGTCGTAGTTCCGGATACTCCGATACCCGTAGCTATGAGCGCAATTCCCGCATTACTCAGCACTTTCCGACGGCTAACCTCGTATTTTTCTCGACTATCGGTATTGGTTTCTTTCATCCGATCTTTACTATAGGATATAAAGTTATGTATTTATCCAAATGATTTATGTCGGTAAATAGTTGCAATACCACAGATTCCAGTGTGTTGAGAGATACCGTAAGCCCGGTCACCAGCTGCTTATATCGAGTCTCGCGCACGGACGATTGGGTTCGGTATCTCTCACTACAAGAGATAAACCAACCAAGTGAATCGGTCTCGTCGGCCGATATAGTTCGAAAGAGCGTCGCTCTTTCGTCATTATGAAAGGCACTCTGCTCCTTTCGAACGACAAAACGAGATACATCGAAGTCTCATCACGGGGTACGAGTGTTGGAATTGTAACAAAGTTAGTACCGTCAAAATGGCCTGCCCGGCGATATCTGGTGTGGGGCTCGCACCCTTTGACGCGGGAGGACGTCACTACTGGCTCACTAATTCAATTACAACGCCAAAAGCAACTGAAACTGCGTAGAAATATGCTAATAGAAGAAGATATCCGATTGCCGTCCCGAAAACACTTCCTCGAAAGAAGTCACCGACCCTGTGGACAAGCACGTTTATCGGCGCCATGAGGATACCGAGTATCAGTTCGAGGATCTGAAACGGAAGCGAAGCTTCACCGGCATCTACCAGCAGGAACGCGAAATAGGCAGCGATGACTGTCCAAATAAATGCGAACGGAACGAGAACTGTCCGTCTCGGCCTGATGACGTCTGAAAGGTTTTCATACATCGTTCGACTCTCCTACCTTTCTGGTTGAAATATCATCAATCATTTTCATTTGATTGTTATACCCTGTGTATACGATAAATGCTATTGCACCGCGTTTCGTTAAGTGATACTTACTGTCTTGTTTCGTTATGAACCCTCTATCTTTGAGTTTTTGATGGATATTATACACTGTACTTTTCGAAATGCCGCGATCGTTCGCCAATTCTCGTTTATATTTGGGGGACTCCCAGAGCGATTCGAGTATGTCTGCATGTTGGCAGACCAGTTGGAGGGTTCGGTTATCCGCCACGTTCAATGATGTTCTCTACTGTTTATTAACTTTAACCAATAAATATATTTATCTTAAAGATGATCTCGCTGATTGCTCGATACGCGTTTATATTTTCTCATCACGCGGCGAATTCTCTCACGAAACAGACGTATCGGTGGGTGAAAATCTGCCGTTTCGTCATTGGCGTCAGTGATTCAGTTAGACCTACACTCGATCAGTCGTCGTTTCACGTTCAGGCACCCGTGACTACATTCGATGAAATCCGATCGAGTTTCCCGAACGGTGTGGGGTGAAATCCGTCCGCGACCCAAAGGCACATTTATCGTCGGGGCCGTATCGGCGAACGTCAGGATGTCTCGAAGTCCGTCTATCCCCGACCGACCTCATCGCGATATCGATCCGGATCTCCCCGACGACGAGCGACTCGAGGCGCTCCGGGGCCATTTCGAGGATCTCGTCGACGTGAACGACCAGCTCTCGGAGCAACTCGAGGAGGCCGAGGACCGCCGAACGCGGCTGCGGGAGAAAGTCGACCGCGTCGAACGGGAAAACGAGACGCTCAAGAGTTCCTCGCTGTACATCGCGACCGTCGAGGACGTGATGGACGACGACGAGGTCGTCGTCAAACAGCACGGGAACAACCAGGAGGTACTCACCGAGGTCTCCCCGCGGGTCGCGGACCGCGTCGAACCCGGCGACCGCGTCGCCGTCAACGACTCCTTCGCGATCCAGACGGTCCTCGATGCTGAGACCGACGCCCGCGCACAGTCGATGGAGATTACCGAACGCCCCGAGGTCGGTTACGAGGACATCGGCGGTATCGACGAACAGGTCCGCGAAGTCCGCGAAGCCGTCGAACAGCCGCTGGCCGAGCCCGAACGCTTCGAGGAGGTCGGTATCGATCCCCCGAGTGGCGTTCTGCTATACGGCCCGCCGGGCACCGGGAAGACGATGCTCGCGAAGGCCGTCGCGAACAAGACCGACGCCACCTTCATCAAGATGGCCGGCTCCGAACTCGTCCGCAAGTTCATCGGTGAAGGGTCCCGGCTCGTCCGTGACCTCTTCGAGATGGCCCGCGAGCGCGAACCCGCCATCATCTTCATCGACGAGATCGACGCCATCGCCACGACTCGCTCCGAGTCAAAGACCTCCGGCGACGCCGAGGTCCAGCGGACGATGATGCAACTGCTTAGCGAGATGGACGGCTTCGAGCCCCGCGGCGAGATCCGGATCATCGCCGCCACGAACCGATTCGACATGCTCGACCGCGCTATCCTCCGTCCCGGCCGGTTCGACCGCCTCATCGAGGTGCCCAAGCCGAACGCGGAGGGCCGCGAGATCATCTTCGACATCCACACCCGCGGGATGAACGTCAGCGACGACGTCGACTTCGCGGAACTGGCCGACGAGACCGACGAGTACTCCGGGGCCGACATCGAGAGCCTCGCCACCGAGGCCGGGATGTTCGCGATCCGGAACGAACGCGACGAGGTCCGCCACGAGGACTTCCTCGAGGCCTTAGAGAAACTCGAAGACGAGGACTCGAGCGACGTCGTCTCCTCGGCCGGGTACTTCTACCAGTAAGTCTCGGATCGAACTCGAGTCCGGATTTGATCGCGCTCGTTCGGGTTCGGTCGGCGACTCCGTTTCCCGTTTCCCGTTTCCCGTTTCTCGTTTCCTCTTTCACCTTCCTTCCCTTGTTCCGTTGCCCGCGAACGTCTCACGTTCCAAGCAGGACTCGAATCGCAACCCCTTACGTCGGCTGTCCGCAAGGAGGGCTATGAGCACGATCAGAGTCGTCTGGGGGTCGGCGACCGCGCCGACCGAGATGGCGTCGTACGACGCGGCCCTCGCGGATGCCGGCGTCGAGAACTACAACCTCGTCGCGGTCTCGTCGGTCATTCCAGCCGTCGCCGACGTCGAGGCCGTCGGCACTGCGCCCGACCTCGGACCCGCGGGGCAGCGATTGACCGTCGTAGAGGGACGAGCGACCACGGCAGGCCCGGGAAGCGTCAGCGCCGCGCTCGCCTGGTCGCAGTCCGCGGGTGACGACGGGGTCCCCGGCTCCGGCCCCGGACTGTTCTACGAGGCTGCCGGCGAGACCGACCCCGACGACGTCGAGCGTCGCGTCCGGGAGGGACTGGCAGCCGGACAGGAGCTCCGCGAGTGGTCGTTCGGGGAGACGAACGTCGCCGTCGAGAACAGTCGCGCCGAGCCGGGGGAGTACGCCACCGCGCTCGTCCTCGCGGTCTACGGCGACAGCGACCCGATCGTATAGCGCGTTCGGGCCTTGCAACGGCACAACGACGTTGAGCGAAGGCGAACCCTTTTGACCCACCGGCCCTTTGGTAGGGCATACGTTTCTCATGAACGGAAATACGCCGTACGCAGGGCTGCCGGGTGAAACGGCCGCTGGTCAGCGCGCAGCGGCGGACATTCCCGATCTCTCGCGAACCCAGAAGCGTACGCTCCACCGGGACGTCTCCCGGATCGCCGCGCGCACGCGGGAGTACCTCCCCAACGAGTACGTCGTCGACGCCAACGTGTCGACCAGCGCGACCGGTCCACAGGTGACCGTCGCCGTCCGGCCGCCGGTCGGTCACGCCGTCAGCGCCGGCTTCAGCCCGGACCTCGAGGACCGATCGGAGGAGCTCATCACGGCCGACGAACGCGACGAGGTCGCCCGCGGACTGGCCGCGAGCGCGGCGCTGCAGGTCAAACAGGCGATCGGCAGTAACGTGACGCCGACGGCAAAGTAACCGTAACCCGCGTCTCGATTTCGGTTCCGTCTACTCGTTTCCCCGCGCCCAGCGCTCAGCGCCCTTCGTTCGGAGCATTGCTTCTCGACGATCAGTACAGTAGCTGCTCGAGTTGATGACGTCGCCGCTCGAGGTCGATCGACGGGTCGACGCCGGGATCGTCGACGAGTCGATCGATCGCGAGCAACGGGTCGGCGCCAGCCCGTTCGACTGCCCGCAGGAGCGTCTCGATCGCTTCGCGGTTCGTCGCGAGCGAGGAACACCGGTCGATCGCGAGCGCGAGGGGGATCGCCCGGCTCGAGCGCGTGGGGAAGCCGTCGCCGATGCGTGAGAAGTCGGGGTCGGGTTCGGGGTCGGGGTCGGGATCGGAGTCCGTACCGGAATCGCTCCCTTCGGCCGCCTCGAGGCGAAGACAGCGAGTACAAACCGACACCACGGTAACGGTCTCGGGCGCGTATTCGCGGTACTCCTCGGGGACTACGAATTCGATCGTCGGGGAGTCACACGCGGAACAGGACATGAACGTGAAGATCGGTAGTGGACGGATCGGTTCCGAGTCGGGGGAGACGCCGTGTGCGAAACTGACGGAACGGGGCCGGCCGTCGGATCAGTTACCCGTCGGCGACTGTGCGGCCGTATCCGGCTGGACCTCCTCGAGGTCCTCCTCGTCTTCCTCGTCTCCTTCTGGCGCTTCCGCTTCCTCGGCCGCCTCGCGTGCCGCTTCTTCGGCCTCTTCGGCCTCCTTCTTCTCCTTGATCTTCTTCAGGCGGAACGTCTCCTCGCGTTCCTGTTCCTCGAGTTTCTGCTCGATGTACTCCTGGTTCTCCTTGAGTTCGGGGAGGAGCTTGAACTCGAGGGCGTTGACGCGGCGCTTGGTGGTCTCGATTTCGCGGAGCATCTTCTTCATCGCCGTCTCGACCTCCGCGGCGAGGATGATGCTCTCGAGCAGGTCCTCGTAGGCTTCGGCGGCCTCGTCGATGCGCGCCGAGGTCCCCATGATCCCGTACCCGCGCTCGTCGAGGCTCTTGGAGACCCGCGAGGACTCGATCTGTGGGACGACGACGCCCATGATGTTCTTGGACTCGGTGGTGATCTCGGGGTGTTCCTGCAACGCGGCGGCCGCACCCCGGACCGCGACGTCGCCCTCCATTGCACGAGCCATGTTGATCTTCTTCTGGGCCTCCTCGTAGTCGTCGGCGAGGTCGCCACGGACGTCCTGGGCCTTGTCCAGGATGTCCATGAACTCCATGATCAGCCCGTCCCGTTTCTTCTCTAGGGTCCCGTGCCCGCGTTCGGAGAGTTCGATCCGGTCTTCGATCTCCATCAGGTTCTTGCGGGTGGGCTTTACGTCCTTGGCCATCTTGTCGGGGGATTGCGGACGCAGCCGGATAACTGTTTACAGTTTTGCTGGCGACGGTAACCGACTCGAGACGGCAATCACGGATTATCCGAGGAACAGGTCGACGATCTCGCCGGAGGACTGCGATCGATACAGTTCGGAGTAGCCACAGTTCGTACAGCTCACGACGACGAACCGCCGGTTCTGAATGTCGAATATCCGCGAGAGACCGCTCCCCGTCGTCGAGATTTCGTCCATCTCCGTCTCCTCGTGACCACACTTCGGACAGCCGCGGTCGTCGTCTTTCATACGAACCTCTGTTCACTCCGGTAACAAATCCTTTGGATTCGCAGGCCCGATAATTGAACACAAATGTCCGCTGGTGCCGTCATCGTCGTCCTCCTGATCGGGCTCCTGATCACCGTCGCTCTGTGGGCCGCCATTCTCGACGAGACGTCCAACGCGACCGTTATGGATCGAGCGGAAGCCGAACGGTTCGCTCGGGAACGCGGCGGACGCGGTCCCAAGCAGTCCCAGTCTCGCTCGAGCGAAACCGGAGCCGACGCTAAGGACGGCCGAAACGACGGGTACGGATGGACTGATGAACCCAGCGAGGACGATCGGCGATAGTATTCTCTATCGTACTCGTCGCTCGTCACCCGTTACTCGTCACCCTCCGCTCAGCGCACAATTAAAGGCAAAAAGGCGTCGAACGGATCGTAATCGGGCCGATCAGTCGGCCTGAACCGCTTCTTCGCTTTCGGCGTCCGTCTCGGCGCCGTCCTCGCGGTAGTGCTCCTCGATGAGGTCCTCGTCGATACGGTTGAGTTCCTCCTTCGGGAGCATCGACAGCAGGTCCCAGCCGAGCTCGAGCGTCTCGTCGATCGAGCGGTTGGTGTCGTACCCCTGCTGGACGAACTCTTCCTCGAAGCGGTCCGCGAAGTCGAGGAACTTGTTGTCCCGCTCCGACAGGGCCTCGCGACCGACGATGTTCACGAGGTCGCGCAGGTCCTCACCCTCCGCGTAGGCGGCGTACATCTGGTCGGAGACGTCGCCGTGGTCCCCGCGGGTCAGGCCCTCGCCGATACCGTCGTCCATCAGCCGCGACAGGCTGGGCAGGACGTTGATCGGCGGCTCGATGCCCTGGCTGTTTAAGTCCCGATCCATCATGATCTGACCCTCGGTAATGTAGCCGGTCAGGTCCGGAATCGGGTGGGTGTCGTCGTCGCCGGGCATCGTCAGGATCGGGATCTGGGTGACCGATCCGTCCTTGCCTTCGATTCGACCGGCCCGCTCGTAGAGCTGGGCCAGGTCGGTGTACATGTACCCGGGGTAGCCACGGCGACCCGGGACCTCCTCGCGTGCGGCGCCGATCTCGCGCAGCGCCTCACAGTAGTTGGTCATGTCCGTCAGGATGACCAGCACGTGATAGTCCTTCTCGAAGGCCAGGTACTCGGCCGTAGTCAAGGCGAGTCGCGGGGTGACCTGCCGCTCGACTGCGGGGTCGTCCGCGAGGTTCATGAAGACGACCGAGCGCTCGAGTGCGCCGGTGCGCTCGAAGTCGTCCATGAACTCGTTTGCCTCTTCCTGGGTGATCCCCATCGCGCCGAAGATGACTGCGAACTCCGAGCCTTCTCCGCCTTCTTCTTCCTCTTCCGGGACGGTCGCCTGGCGGGCGATCTGGAGTGCGAGTTCGTTGTGGGGCAGCCCGGAACCGGAGAAGATCGGCAGCTTCTGGCCACGAACCAGCGTGTTCATGCCGTCGATGGCCGAGACCCCGGTCTGGATGAACTCCTCGGGGTACTCCCGGGAGAAGGGATTGATCGCCTTGCCGACGATGTCCTGTCGCTTGTCGGGGACGATCTCCGGGCCGTCGTCGATCGGGTTCCCGGAGCCGTCCAGCACCCGCCCGAGCAGATCCTCGGTGACGGGCATCTTCATCGTCTCGCCCAGGAAGCGAACGGAGGCGTTGCGGTCGATACCGCCCGTGCCTTCGAACACCTGGATCGAGACGATCCCCTCGCTCGATTCCAGTACCTGTCCGCGCAGGGTCTCGCCCTGTGGCGTCTCGATCTCGACGATCTCGTCGTACCCGACGGGCTCGTCGACCTCGGCGAACACCAGCGGACCGCTGATTTCCGTGATAGTCTGGTACTCTTTCATCGTTAGTACAGTTCGCGCAGTTGTTCTTTGAGGTCGTTCTCGATCTCGTCGATGAACTCCTCCCACTCCTCGGCCGTGCCCATCCGGTTGAGCTTCGGCGCAGCCTCGACGTCCGTGATCTCTTCCGGTGGCACACCGGCGTCGAGCGCGTCGAAGGCCTCGTCGTTGAACGTCTTGATGGCCGTCAGCATGCGGTAGGTCTTCTCGGGTTCACAGTAGGTGTCGACGTCGTGCAGGGCGTTCTGCTGGAGCCAGGCCTCGCGGAGGTAGCGTGCGACCTCCAGCGTGAGCTGCTGGTCCTCCGGCAGCGCGTCCTTCCCGACGAGCTGGACGATCTCCTGCAGTTCGTCCTCCTCGTCGAGAACGTCGACGGCCCACTGACGGGTTTCCGCCCAGTCGTCGGCGACGTTGTCCGTCCACCAGGGGTCGAGTTGGTCCTTGTACAGCGAGTAGGACTCGTTCCAGTTGATCGACGGGAAGTGTCGACGTTCCGCGAGGTCGGCGTCCAGCGCCCAGAACGTCTTGACGATACGCAGCGTGTTCTGAGTGACCGGCTCGGAGAAGTCCCCGCCCGGCGGCGAGACGGCGCCGACGACCGAAATCGATCCCTCGTCGCCGTTGATCAGCTGGAACTTGCCGGCTCGCTCGTAGAACTCGGAGAGCGCGGCGGCGAGGTACGCGGGGTACCCCTCCTCGCCGGGCATCTCCTCGAGTCGGCTCGAGATCTCGCGCATGGCCTCTGCCCACCGGGAGGTGGAGTCGGCCATCAGCGCGACGTCGTAGCCCATGTCGCGGTAGTACTCGGCGATCGTAATTCCCGTGTAGATACAGGACTCACGGGCTGCGACGGGCATATTCGACGTGTTCGCGATGAGGCACGTCCGGGCCATCAGCGGGTTCCCGGTCTGCGGGTCGGGCAGTTCCGGGAAGTCCTCGATGACCTCGGTCATCTCGTTGCCACGCTCGCCACAGCCGATGTAGACGACGATGTCCGCGTCGGACCACTTGGCGAGTTGCTGCTGGGTGACGGTCTTCCCGGAGCCGAACGGACCGGGAATCGCCGCCGTCCCGCCCTTCGCGAGCGGGAAGAGGCCGTCCTGGACGCGCTGACCGGTGACCAGCGGCTCGGTCGGCGTCTCCTTGTTGCCCGCGGGTCGGGCCTCACGGACCGGCCACTCCTGGTGCATCTGGATCTCCTCGCCGGAGGAGAGTTCGACGACGGTCTCCTCGACCGTGAACTCGCCGCTCTCGACGGCGGTCACTTCACCGCCCTCGTAGTCCGGCGGCACCATGACCTTGTGGTCGATGGTAACCGTCTCGGGGACGATCCCGACGACGTCGCCGGGCTCGACCTCGTCGCCTTCCTCGACTTCGGGCTCGAACTCCCACTCCTTCTCGAGGTCGATACCGGGCGCGTCGACCCCGCGGTCGAGGAATGCCGTTCCCATCTTGTCCTCGAGGACGTCCAGCGGACGCTGGACGCCGTCGTAAATGGAGTCGAGCATGCCGGGTCCGAGGTCGACCGAGAGGGGCTCGCCCGTGTTCTCGACGGGTTCGCCCGGGCCGACGCCGGACGTCTCCTCGTACACCTGAATGGTGGTCAGGTTCCCTTCGATCTCGATGACCTCGCCCATCAGTCCTTCGTCGCCGACGTAGACGACGTCGTTCATCCGGGCGTCGAGGTCCGTGGCGGTCACGACCGGACCGCTCACGCTTTCGATTACACCGTCTTCGTCGACGGATTCGATGTCTTCTGCCTGGCTCATAGTTTAGTCGCTGTCTTCGTCCTCTTCCATCAGGTCGATACCGATCGCTCGCTTGATCTGGTCGCGCAGCCCGCCGCCACCGGTGCCGCTCCCGATGGTCACGACGACCGGCTCGACGCTCGTCTCGACGTTCTGTCGAACGCCCCGCGAGAGGTAGTCGAGGTCGTCGTCGTGCATGACGACGATCCCGACGCCCTCGTCCTCGAGCACGTCGGCCACCGCATCGTCTAGCTCGGCGTCTTTCTCCTCGTCCGGGACGTTCTCGAACCGGCGAACGCCGGCGAGGCGGAAGCCGGTCGTGAACTCCGGACTGCCGACGACCGCGATTTCCTGGCTCATAGGATCACCAGCTCCTCTTCGATCTCGCTCTCGTCGAGTCCGACCTCTCGACCGCGCGCGATCGCGCGGATGTTCTCGACCTCGCGCTCTTTCGCGAGGATGTACGACAGCACGGCCGAAACCGAGACCGGGTAGATGCTCGAGAGCGTATCGGAGTACTGGAGCAACGCAGCATCCACTGCGTGCTCGAACTGGATAAGGCTGTCAGCATCGCGCAGCCGATCCAGTGCTCCCGAGAGTCGATCCCCGTATCGCTTGTTCTCGGCGATGTGATCGATCAACTCGTCTTGATCCGCGACGAGGCGGTTCAGCTCCGATTCGTCGAACAGGACACCGCCCTCGATGTAGTAGCTGGCGGGATCGAGGTCGGTCCCGCTTCGCGCGAGTCGTAGTGCGTTACGGGCGTTGCGGAAGTCGATCTCGGCCTGGAGGAACTCGATGTACTTCGCTTCCGGACCCTCCTGGGGCTGTTCCTGGCCCGGCGGACGGCTGACGTCCTCGAGCAGGCGTTCGTAGAACGCCCGGTCGAGGGCGTTCTCGAGCGGCACGAGCGCGCCGGTCTCCTCGAACTCATCGTAGGCCGCCATGAGCGGCTCGTAGTAGGTGGTTCGGGAGAGCATCTCGATCGCGTCCTCGATTTCGTCGGCCTCCATGAGCCGGTCGAGGGTGCGATCGTCGAGTTCGCCGGCGCGGATGAGGTCCGTCTGGTACTCCTCGGGATCGGTATCGGTGTAGATCCCGCGAATGATCGTCTTGAGGTTCCAGACGTCGAACTTCCGGAGATATCGGGCGATGAGGTCGTACAGTCGACCCTCGGACCAGTCGAGCAGATCCTGGAAGTGCTTCGCGAGGTTCCGGTTGAGGGCGTGCTCGATCAGGTCGACGCCCGAAAAGCGCGTTCCGAGTTCGTTGATCTCGCGTTCGTACTCCGATTCCTCCATGAACCGCGCGATCCCGCTCGGCCCCATCCGGATCAGCTTCCGATAGTCCTCGTCCGCAAACAGCGACGCTCGGCGCGAACGGACGCGACCGACGACGTACTCCGGATTCGACGCACCGAGAGTCCCGGATTCCGGATTCGAGCCACTCGCGTTCATTGCTCGAAGAGTCGGTTACTGATCTCCCGGAGGTTGTCTTCCCACACGTCCTCGAGCACGGAGTCGAAGGTGTTGTTGACTCGAACGCGGGACCCCTCGCTCTCGACGACGACGCCGCCGAGACAATCGTACTCGCCGGCGTACTCGTAGTCGTCGTACTCGGCGTCCTCGAGGATCGACTCGATCAGCTCGCGGTCGCTCTCGCGACCGTAAACGCTGACGTCGTCGCCGTCGTCGAACTCGACGCTTGCAGCCTCGAGGAGGGCACGAGTCAGTTCCTCGCGGCTGTCCCCTTCGAGGGTGGCGAGCTCTTCTTCGACCTGCTCGTGGACGTCCTCGAGGACGTCACGACGAGCCTCCAGGCGCTTCTGTTTCGCCTCCAGTTTGGCGCTGGAGAGACGCTGTTCGCGCAGTTGCTCGATCTCGCGCTCGACGTCTCGCTCGGCGCTCTCGACGATCTCCTCGGCGTCCGCTTCCGCGGCCGATTCGATCTCCTCGGCGCGAGCCTCGCCCTCGTTACGGATTTCCTCCGCACGCGCGTGGGCCTCTTCTCGAATGTCTTCTACGACTGTGTCCAAACTCATTGGTGGGAGAAAGGGGGTGGTTATTGGACCAGGAAGATGGCGACGATCGCGAAAATGACGAGCGTCTCCGGGAGAACCGTCATGACAATCCCGGGGACGAACATGTCGTCGTCTTCGGCGATCGCGCCAACGGCGGCAGCCCCGATACCACGCTCGGCGTAACCTGCGGCGAGCGCCGAGAGACCGACGGCGAGTGCCGCGGCACCGATGTCGGTGAGGAAGGGGGATTCTTCGACGGTTTCCTGCAGTACAAGGCCGGTCGTATCCGCTAGGGCTTCGATCATGGTTAGACGTGTTGTGAGTTCGATTGCTCCGAACAGCCGTATCTGGCCCTGCCCTCCCCATAAAACTCTCGAAAAAATCCGATATGGATAAACGATAGCAGCCAGCGCCGGGGATCTCCGACGGGCTAGTCAATATAATGTCCTTATATATTGGCCCTCGTTGAACGGTCGGCTGTTGCCTCCCGGAGAGGACGTTTTCCAGACGCGTAAAATCGGAACCGACGGGGATGGGTGGCGATGGGTGGCGTCAGTGTCGCGCCGTCGCTACCGTGTCGGCGTTCGATAGAAGAGACGAGACCGCCGCGAGTTGCGAGCGGCAGGCCGAGGGTCAGTCGACGGGCTTCGTCGTCAGTCGGCAGGTTGGGTGTCGGTCTCCTCGTGGCCGAACGGATCGTACTCCTCGCCGCCGCCTTCGTAGAACTTCTGGAAGAACTCCACGTACTCGAGGCGGAGCATCTGGATCCCTGCCGCGGTAATCCCCAGCAGGAGGACCAGAACGTGCCCGAACACGAACACGAGGATGGCAAGCGGGATGCCGATCCACATCGGGTCCATCCAAATCAGACCGACGAAATCCTGTTCGTAGCCGGTCACGTCGTACGTCGGGAGGTTGAACACGGTGTACCCGTGGTCAGTGTAGCCGCCGAACACGAGCAGGTTCACCGCGAACGCCATCCCGGCTTTCGCGAGTAGGACGGCGACCAGCCGCAGGTACGAGAGGACGTGCCCGAACGCCCATGCCGGAATCTCGAAGACGCCTGAGATCCCCTCGCCGATGCCGACCATCACGGCGCCGACGAAGAAGGCCCCGATCGCCGCGAGACCGACGGCCTCCGGCACGACGGCGTAGTTTGCGACGAAATCCGGCTTCTGAGAGACCGCGTGGCCACTGAAGATCCAGACGAACAGCCCGTTCATCGTGAGGATCCACGAAAGCCGTTCGTAGACTGCGGCCTTGAGGCCGTGGCTGAGTTCGTTGATGAACCCCAGGATCAACCCGATGTTGAGGTGGATCAGGCCGAAGACCAGGCTGAAGACGATCCACAGCATCGCCCACTCGGTCGACTGCAGCCCCTTGTCGAGCGTATCCATGAACAGGTACGTCGACAGAACGCTGTGGATCCCTTCGGGCATCCAGTACTCGATGTGGACGCCGAACATCTCGTCGTACAGCCAGCCGAACAGCACCGTGAATCCGCCGGCCCAGAGACCGATCGTCCCGACCGCCTTGCCGGCGTCGGAGTCGAAGGCCTTCCAGGCGCCATAGCCCATCAGCATGTACAGCAGACCGTAGCCGATGTCGCCGATCATGTACCCGAACGCGAACGGGTACGTGAGGAAGACCAGCACCGTCGGGTCGAGTTCGCTGTACTTGGGTTGGGCGACCATCTTGACCAGCAACTCGAACGGCTTGGCCGGCGTGATGTTGTCCAGAATCACCGGCGGCTCGTCGTCCATGGTAACGGCGCCGCTACCGTGGCCGTCAGCCCGGACGCCGCCGTCGGTCGCAGCTTTGCGCTCGACCGGCTCTTCGTCCTCGTCGGGTTCGGCGGTCGGACCCGTCTCGGCTTCGGTCTCCTCGCCGCCCTCACCGTCACCGCTTCCGGTGTGGGCTTCAGCACCGTGCTCGTACTCGTCGTAGTCGGCCTGTTCGAGTTCCTCGATTTCGACGCTGTCCCCGACGGTCTCTCGCAGGGCAGTGACGAGTCGGTCGTACTCCGAGCGGGGCAGCCACCCTTCGGCGATAAAGGCCCGTTCGCTCGTCGCGAACTGGAGCGGCGCCTCCGCCCGCTGGACCTCGATCGAGAGCCGTCCCTCGAGCGTCTGGAGGAACTCGCCGTGTGCCGCCGCGATCTCGTCGAGTTCCGCGTCGATGCTCTCGATCTCGGATTCGAGTTCGCGCTTGCGCGACTCGAGGTCGGTGACGTACGCGTCGGGGCTCTGATCCGTATCTGGCACCTCGTGGCGAGTGAAGTCGACGCCGACGATCGCGTCGCCCACGAAATCGGGGTCGGCGTCTTCGGCCGGCGCGGCCACGATGGCCACGACGTCGCCGCCGGTAAACGTCTCGAACGCCCGCACGTCGTCGGACGCCTCGAGCGCGTCGTCGATCTCGTCGACCGACCCTTCGCCGACGACGACGTCGACCGAGTCGTATCCCGACAGCAGGTCGAGGTCGATTCCGAGTTCGGCGAACGGAGCGATGCGATCGATCCGGTCCGTGACCTCCCGGAGTTCAGCCTCGACGTCGCTGCGCTGGTCGTCGAGTTCGTTGACCCGCGTGCGGACCTCCTCGAGGTGGGCCTCCCAGTCGTCGTCGACCTGTCCCAGCGGCGTCGCCGACGTGTCCTCGTCCAGGTCCGGTACGGGGGCGACGACCTCGGCGGCCTGCTGACCCGCGGTCTTGGTTTCTTCGTCCAGACCGAGCGTGCTCTCGAGGGCCCGGACGGTCACCAGTTTCTCGGAGGCGTCGTCGGCCCCCTCGATCGGGTTCCCGTTGTCGAACCCCTCCCACGAGCCGTCGTAGTCCGAGAGGTGGACCAGATTCAGGTCGTGGATCGTCTCGATGACCGTGGGCATGACGCCCTTGGAGCCGGTCACCGAGACCTTGCTCATCTTCTCAGGTCTGAGCATGGACGTCCTCCTGGAACAGGGAGACGACGTAGTCGGTTACCTCGTCGATCCGGTCTTCGGCCTGTCCGGCGAGTTCTTCCCGTTCCTGCTCGCCTTCCTCGAGGATCCGTTCGCACTCCTCGTCGATTTCGTCGCGCGCCTCCTCGAGTTGGCGCTCTTTGAGTTCCTGTGCCTCTCGTTGCGCGTCCGTGCGAATTTCCTCGGCTCGTTCCCGGGCCTCGGCTATTCGCTCGTCGCGCTCTTCCTCCGCCTCTGCGACGATCTCGTCGGCCTCTTGCTCCGCCGACTTAATTCGTTCGAGAACCTGTGGCCTCGGCATACTCTAAGCAAGCGAACGTTTGAAAGAGCGCGTATATGGTAGTTGCGAAACCACCTCGCCGGCCGCGATGTCCCGACGCCGGTATGGATCGATTACTCCGTTCCCGGTCGACGGTGTTCGACTTCCGAGACCCGGGAGCTGGAACGACGACCGGTCGCCGCGCCGATCGCAGAGCCACAGCCCCGCCGACTGGAACAGTAGACATATCCCGATCGGATCGCAATCCCTGAGTAATGGGAATCCTCGAGAACAAGGCCAGGGCCCGGCTGTTCTACAAGTACCTCTCGAAGGTGTACGATCAGGTCAACCCGTTCATCTGGAACGAGGAGATGCGCGCCGACGCCCTCGAGTTGCTCGAGTTCGAGGACGACATGACCGTCCTCGACGTCGGCTGTGGCACCGGCTTCGCGACCGAAGGGCTGCTCGAACACGTCGACGAGGTGTACGGGCTCGACCAGAGCCGCCACCAGCTCGAGCAGGCCTACGAGAAGTTCGGCAAACGCGCGCCGCCGGTCCACTTCCACCGCGGCGACGCCGAACGCCTGCCGTTCGCGACCGATACGTTCGACGTCGTCTGGTCGTCGGGCTCGATCGAGTACTGGCCAAACCCGATCCTCGCGCTCCGGGAGTTCCGCCGCGTGCTGAAACCCGGCGGACAGGTGCTGGTCGTCGGCCCCAACTACCCCGACAGTTTCCTCGCTCAGCGGCTCGCGGACTCGATAATGCTGTTTTACGACGAGTACGAGGCTGACGCGATGTTCAAACGGGCCGGCTTCGAGGACGTGAAACACGCCTTCATGGGACCGTCCTACGATCCCGACGTCGCGATCACGACGGTCGGTCGCGCGCCGGAGTAACGACTCGACTCGTACGGTTTACCGTCGGTCAGTTCCGGCCCAACCGCGACCCGGGCGGCGGGTGCGCCGGTACATCGGGACAGGGATCCGTCTCAGGCTGTCGCCTCGAGTTCCGCGAGGAGTTGCCCGTCGACGACCAGCCCGACGTTCACCGTGTCGCCGACCTCGATCGTCGGATCGTTCGTCTCGGCCACCCGAAAGCTCGCCCGTTCGCCGGGCCGCCAGTGCGGGCTCGCCTCCGCGTTGAACGGTCCGGTCGGCGCGCCGTCGAACCCCACAGCGCCGACGAACGGCACCGGCGGCTGTTCGGACAGTTCCTCGCCGTCGACGGCCACCGTCAGGGAGAGTTCCCGAACGTCGATAGCGTCGCCGGTCGCGTGCTCGATGGTGATTTCGGATCCTCCGCCGTCGATCGTAAGTTCGAACGCGGCCATCGTCGGGGCGTCGACTGGCCCTGTGACGAAACCGACGGCAATCACCGCAACGAGACAGATCGTGATTCCGACCAGGAGGACTGTCCCGAGGAGCGGGCTTATGCCTCGATCTTCCCATCGGCCGCGTTCGCACAGGTTCCGTGTTTGGCGACCGGGATGCTGGTCGAGATCAGCCCTCCGGGGACGCGATGACCGTGCCACGGGGCGTTCTGCTCCTCCGTTACTATATAAACTGAAGCAATGACGGGTATATTATGGGTTCCGGTTGTTCCCGCCCGAAAACCCCGCGAGCGACCGTTCAACAGGCCGTGGCGGGACTGAAATCACTCATCCGTCTTCGCTCTCGACCCCGTCGTTCTCGATCGTCGGACTGATGGCTCGAGTCGACGTCTCTACTCCGAGTTCGTAGTCGTCGGTCGGCGGGACGTACCAGAGCGTCCCGTCCTCACCATCGGTTTCGCCGATTTCGACGCCGTCAATGGAGATCGTCGCCCGCTGTGGGTCGCCACTCGAGGCTTCGCGGACCGTGATCTCCGTCGGACCGTCGGCCGGTGTCTCGTTCAACGTGATCTCGAGTCCGGCTTCGCTCCACTGGTCTTCGGCGGTGATCGGGAGTTCGTCGACCGACAGCTTCTGGATCTCGCGGTAGACGTTCCCGGTCCCGGCGTCGAGGTAGACCTCGAGGTTGCCCTGGTCGTGAACGTACTCGAGCCAGTAGAAGTGTCGCTCCGAGCTATGGTCGTGGAAGGTTGGACTGTCACCGGTCGCTTCCGAGGCCCACGGATACAGTTCGTTACTGTGGTAGAACGATTCGAACTCCTGGAACTGATCGGGTTGCGTGGTATCCCGATTGTCGAACCGAATCGTTTCGACGAGGTACGTCTGGTCTTCGATCGTCGCGATACTGTACCCGTTCTCGGTGGTCCGAAGCGCAAACTCGTATTCCGTCCCTGGTTGGGTATTTTGCGTCGCAATGGCCAGGTTCGTGCGGGGTTGGGTCTGATATGCCTCGAGCACTGCGCGATCCGCCCGGAGCTCGTTCCGTGAAAGCGAGTACCCGGATACTCGTCTCGCACGATTCTCTAACTGATCGAGCGCGGCCTCGAGTTCGTTCGCTTCGTTGTAGCTGCGCAGCAGGGTCTGTGTCAATTCGACGGTCGATCGCTCGCCGTTGGCGTGCGATCGAACTGCCTCGTGTTCGCGCTCCTCGAGTTCGTCGATCCGATCCTGGATCCGCTCGTGTGCTCGCTCGGCCATCTCTCTTCGTTCGGTCGTATTGGCCTCGTCGAACGCCCCATCCGACAGAACGTAAAGCTCGTGATCGATTCGCAGGGCGTCGTCGGTACTCGCGAGGCCCAGGCCGAGATCCGATCCGTGCTCGACACGCTCCGTTTCGCCGGCGTTCGGGAGCGTGAGACGGTTCGTGGTGTTTTCGACCGAGATCGGATCCGAGGGTGCTTGCTGGACGGCGCTCATCTGATCGGTCGTCCCGACTCCTCCGTGGGCCTCGCCGCTGGGACCGGCTGCGACGAGGGGCATCGCGAACAGGGAGGACAGGAGAACCGCAGCGAGGACAGCGGGGATCGCGCCCTTCATCGGCCCACCGTACGGGCTCCTGATATAAAAGACGGTCGCACCCGTCGTAATGAACGTATTCGCCACTCGATCGGCCGTCTGCCGATAGTAAATGGCGTCTTGTCTTCTATGGAAAGGGTTTTTTCCCCCGGGAAACCACCCGTTGGTAGGTATGCGGTTATCCACCGCCGTTACGCTCGCCCTCATAGCCCTCCTCGTTACGCCCGCCGTGGGGGCGGTGGCCGCCGTACCGTCGGACTCGGGGTTCGTTTCCGAACCGAACCCCGATGTCGGATCCGAACTGGACCCGGTCCCGGCCCCAGCACCGGATTCGGCGCTATCGCCGACGGTGACCGAGCGGTCTCCGTCCACGCTGTCCGAGACAGGGACAGCGGATGCGATGTCTTCTCCACGCATCCAAGCTGATACCGTCGCTTCCGACCGCGAACCGCTCGAGCCCGCCGATCCCGGACAGATAATTCGGCTGTCCGTTCGCGATGACGGCGACGTCAACTGGTCGATCGAGAGCCGGTTCCTGCTGGTCGGTGAGGAAGACGAAGAGACGTTCCAGGAACACGCCCAGGCCGTCGTCTCCGGTCAGCGGGGCGTCGGCTACGACATCCAGTCGTTCGAGACCGCGCTCGAGGCGGCGGAGGCGGAGACCGACCGCGACATGGAGATCGTCGACGCAGGCTGGGACGAACCGCGAACGGAGCCGTACGAACCGGTCGAAGGCGGCGGTGACGACGCGCTCTTCGGCACCGGGAATTCGGAAAACGAGACCGTCAAAGTCGGCATCATCTCCTACTCGCTGACCTGGGAGAACTTCGCTACGGTCGACGACGAGCGCGTCTACTTCGGAGACGCGTTCCAGTCCCCGCAGGGGACCTGGTTCCCGAGCCTGACAGACGATCAACGGCTCGTCGTCGAGTCGCCCCCGGGATACGCCCTCGAGACGCCGACCAACCTCACCTGGGACGGCCCACACCAGTTCGAGGACGGCGAACTCGAGATCGTCTTCGTCCGTGGACCGTCTACGTCTACGGGGGCGTGGCTCGACTGGTCGGTCGCCGGTGGACTCCTGATCGCTATCGTCGGCGCTGTGGGCGGGTACGCGCTCTACCGCTATGCGGGGGGCGACGGGGACGGCTCGCCGCTCGAGCGACTCCCGGTCGTCGGGGGCGCGGAATCGGACGGCGGAGCAGTAGCGGACAGCCGTCGTTCCGATACCGCCGACGACCCAACGGAAGCGGCGTCGGTCGACGCCGCTACTCGAGAGCCGGACACACAGTTCCAGTACGAGGAAGATATCGACGACGACATCGATCCCGAACTGCTGGCGGACGAGGAGCGCGTTCATCGACTGCTCAAGCAAAACGGCGGCCGGATGAAACAGGCCAACATCGTCACGGAGACCGGCTGGTCGAACGCGAAAGTCTCGCAACTGCTCTCGCAGATGGACGAGGACGGCGAGATCGAGAAACTCCGGATCGGCCGCGAGAACCTGATCACGCTGCCGGACGTGGATCCGACGGAGATCGACTGATCCTCCCGACCGACGGAGCCGATCCGCAGGTACGGGTTACGTGTCGTTCGAGTCCGATTCGTCGTCGGTCGGACTCGAGTTCTCGTCGCCCGTGTCCGGGTTGAACTGAACGTCTTTGCCGACGGCATCGTAGATGTCGTCCCAGTCCTTGTCCTCGTCCATCAGGAAGACCTCGACGGTCAGCGCCCCTTCTCCGAACTCCTCGATTCCGGCCGGACGAACCTCGATGTGGTACGTGCCGTTCTCCTCCATGCGAACGTGTCCCGTCCGTTCGACGATCTTCTGTTCGTCCTCGTTGATCTTGACGAAGAAGTAGGGCTCGCCCACAACGTCGCCGTGTTCCGGCGGATCGACGTTCTCCATGCTGGTGTTGGCGACGACCTCGAGGTTGAAGTTCGAGTAGCCTTCCCCGTCCTCTGCGGGCTCCTTGTCGACGAACTCGACGCGCTCGATTCGGTCCTCACGCTTGTCCTCGAGCGGTCGGTTCGGTTCCTCCGGCGGGGTCCACTCCGCGTCCGCGGTGGTGTTTCCACTGTCCCCGCCCCCGTCATCGTCCGTTTCGTTCTCGGTCCCGTTCGGCTCGACGCCCTCGTCGAGCTGCTCGGTCTCTTCGTCTTCTCCGTCTTCTTGTTTTTCCGCTTCGTCTTCTCCGTCTTCCACGTCTTCCATCCCGTTCGCGTCCGTCTCGGAGTCGTTCGACGGCTCCGCCCCGGTCCCCCCGAAGGCGCTGCACCCAGAGAGGACCACGAGCAACGCAACCGCGACGACGGCGACGTTTCGAAATCGCATCGTGGCTCCCGTTTCTGACGGGGTGCCCATTATTACAATCCCGATAAGCGCCGACGACCGGTTGGCCGACGGACGGGCCTGCACGGCCCTGTGATCGACGTTTCCGTGGTTTGCGTCGCGCGTACGTGTTTACCCCGAAGTCTCAACAGCCGGTTCAGTGTGAGCCCGTGATATCATCTCATTGTTGTTGACGACTCGGCGAAGTTCTTCGTAGGGATTGCGTCCCTGCTGGCGCCATGTCGCCAGCAGGGACAAGATCGTCTCGTGAACGAACATACCTCGATCGTTACGGAGTGTCCCGATGATTTTCCGGAGAACGACTGGTTCACGAAGTGCGTTCTCAGCTGCGTTGTTCGTCGGGGAGACCGCTGGCTCACCGACGAAGGTGAGCCAGTGGTCGATCCCTCCTTCGATTTTCCCGAGTAGTGTTGCCACTGGTTCGTCGGTTACTGACCGCCCCACGAGCGATCTAAGCCCGTTCTGGCATGAGCGGTGCATCTGTGCTCTCTCACGAAGACTCGGGTCGGTCTCCAGCCACGACTGGAGACCGACGAACATCTGCTTGAGATACCGGTAAACGGGTTCTGCCTCCTCGTGGTCACTAGCAGCGTCTTCAGCTTCTCGGAGAAGATGTGCCCAGCACCGCTGAAGGTTACTGCTGAACGCTGGATACGCCGTCCACCCATCGCAGATGACCGTTCCCGGGAAGTCCTCGCCGAGGACTTCCGCGGGAACATCACTTCCACGACTCTCCCTTACGGCGTATAGCGTGTGCTCGCTCGTCCGAAACGTCCAAATCCACGCCTGCTCACCCTCGCGTTTGATACCGGTTTCGTCAACGTGAACGATCTCTGCTTGCTGAATCTGTCTTCGAATCTGTTCGTATTCGCAGCGACCGGCGCGCGCAGCGCGCTCGGTCGCGTGCCACGCGGACGCGCCCGAGAGTTCTAATCCATGCAGTTGCTCGAACCGGTCAGCGATTTTCCGGTAGGGGAGGCGGTGATCGTACCGAGAAAGTGCTGCTTGAGAGATGACGTTCACCCCGAACTGCCCCTCATCGGGGCAGTCGGGGTGTGTAGCAACGGTTTCTGTTCCACAAGAGCTGCACTGGTAGTAGTGACGGTTGTACCGGGTGATTTCTGGTGGCTGTGGATCGGGAACCTCCTCGACGAGTCGGGGGCTGACGCCCACCGACTCGTCGAAGTGTTCGCCACACTCGGGACAACAGTCACAGGTGACATCGATCTCTTTGTCGGGATCTGCTGTTGCACGCCACTCAGGGTCGTGACCGTCCTTCCGTCCGGGAGTACCGCCATCGGTTCGAACATTCTCGTCTTCGTCGTCCTGCGAGGTCGGGGACTCGTCAGTCCCCGACCGTCGCTTACTGGGCGGTGTATGCGGATTTTCGTATTTGCGAAGGCGTGTTTCGAGTTCTTCTATCCGCTCGTCCTTCTGATCGATTTTCTTGTCCTTTCGCTTGTTCTCCCGTTCGAGTTCTTCGACTCGTTGCTCAAGTTGGAGAAGCCGAGAAAGGAGCTCTTCTTTGGTGAAATCGTCTGCGTTCACAGACTCCACCAACCAGTAGTGACAGCAGAAGTAACGGGATGGGCTCCGGTGCGGAGCCCATCCCTGAGAATCGTATCCGAGGTCTGCTGCCTGTTCATATCGCGTCCGTTGAACGCTTCCTACGAGAGAGTACCGAAATCAGCCCGGGCTAAACACATACCGTCGCGCGAAACGGTCGTTATACTGTGCACAACCGATACCGATACCGATACCGTAGAACCGATCGACCCCGTGCGACGACGGAGGAAAGGCTGGGGACCGCACGTCACGAGATATCACCGACTCGAGCCTCGAAAACCACGCTCCAAAGCGTTGGGCGAGCACTGCGCCCGCGGTCCCCGTCCGGTAGCTACGCCAGGGGGGTCCGTTCGACGACCTGCCCCTCGTAATTCGGATACTGCTCGACGATCTCCCCGTCGTCGACGTCGCCCTCCTCGATCATCTCCTCGAGCAGCCACCAGGCGACCTCGACGTGGTTCGATTTGACCGTGTAGAACTCCTCGGGGACGCCGAGTTCCTCGAAGCGCTCGGGATCGGCGTAGGTCTTCCCGTAGACGATGGTGCCGTCGTCGGTGACGTCGTCGAACTCCCGGCGGACGTTACGGGCCATTCGTTTGAGCCGACGGCGGTGCTGGGCGGCGTCCTTGAAGACGGAGGTACAGAAGTAGACTTTCTCGTGGTCGCCCATCACCTCGAGGATCTCGTCGCGGGAGCCATCGACCGCGCTCATGTGGTCCTCCTTCAGTTCGTACCCCTGCTTTTGCATCCGCCGGTAGTTGCCCTGGGACATCTCGAACTCGTTGACGTTACAGAAGTCGGCGGCGCCTTCGTCTAAGAACTCGAGGAACTCCTCCTCGGCGCGGATGCCGGGGATCTCGAACGCGGGGGTCAGTCCTTCTTCACGGGCGATATAGAGGATGTCTTCCCACTCTGTGCCGTGGAGGTCACCCCACTGTTCGTACGGCGGGTGGAACCGAATCTCGTCGAGGCCGGCTTCCGAGAGGCGGCGCATGTTCTCGCGGCCGCCGGTGATGCCGGTGTAGAGGTGGGTGTGGTGGTCCTCGCCGAACTCGTCTTTGACGAGCTCGAGGTAGTGGCAGGTTCGTTCGAGCGCTTCCTGGGGTTCCCCGCCCGTGATCGACGTCCCGAGGGCGTCCATCCGATGGGCCTCCTCGAGGACGTCCTCGTCGCTTTCGACGCGGCGCTCGTTGGCGTAGACGTCGGTGACGTTCTTGCGGTTCTCACCGAGCGGGCAGTAAAAGCAGTCGCGCTGATCGCAGTAACCGTAGACGAACAGGACCATCTTGCCGCCCTTGGCGCACTGCTCACACCCCTTCGAAATCATTCGACCGTTCCTACCCGTCCGAGCCTCAAAAGCCGTGCGAAACGGGGCCGACGAATGCGGGGTGGCTTCAGTTTGCCGTCGGCTTTCCTCGGAGCGAGGCGTCCGGGCGTCCGGAACCGCCGACCGCGACGACCGCTCGATAATTCCGTCGGTCCCAGAAAAGGGAAATACCACGCCGTCCAACGACGAATCGATGCTGCTGGTCCTCTGTGTCGATCTCGACGACGACCTCGGTCGCAAGACCGGCTTCTCCACGCCGGTCATCGGCCGGGAACCCGTCGAAGAGGCGGCGATCGCCCTCGCGACTGCGGACCCGGAGGACTCCGACGTCAACGTGATCTTCCAGGGGCTGCACGTCTACGACGACCTCGCCGAACGCGACGAGAGCGTCGAGGTCGCGGTCGTCACGGGCAACGACGACAGCGACGTCGCCGCCAATCGCGAAGTCGGCGAGGAGGTCGACACCGTCCTCGCGAGCCTCTCGACCGCGGAGGACGTCACCGCACTGGTGATCACCGACGGCGCCCAGGACGAGTCGGTCATCCCCATCATCCGCTCGCGGGTGCCGATCGACGGCGTCCGCCGGGTCGTCGTCCGCCAGGCCCAGAACCTCGAGTCGATGTACTACACCTTCAAGCAGGTGCTGGACGACCCCGAGACCCGCGGCACGGTACTCATTCCGCTCGGCATCCTCCTGTTGATCTACCCGCTCGCGCTGGTCGGCAGCGCCCTCGAGATGCCGGGGTTCGTCCTCGGAACGACCTCGGCGCTCCTGGGGCTGTACCTCATCTCCAGGGGACTGGGACTGGGGGACCGCATCGACGCGGCCGCCGAGCACGCCCGCCGCTCCCTCTATGCGGGCCGAACGACGCTGCTCGCGTACGTCGTGGCTACGACGCTGTTCGTCCTCGGCGGGGTCAGCGGAATGGACGAACTCGAGGCGGTCCAGGAGTCGACGCCGGGGGAGGTCGGCGTTCCGGTCATGCTTGCGGCGCTGGTCTACGGCTCGATCCAGTGGCTCGCCGCGGCGGGCGTCACCACGAGCCTCGGCCAGATCACCGACGAGTACATCGCCGGCGACCTCGAGTGGCGGTACCTCAACGCGCCGTTCTACGTCGTCTCGATCGCCATCGTGTTGCACGCTGTCAGCGCCTACTTCCTCGGCCGGGTCGGCGTCAGCTACCTGGCGACGGCCCTGACGGCGGGGACGCTGCTCGGCATCGCCAGCACCCTGGCCTTCGCGGTAGCGGAATCGCGCTTTTCGGAGACGGACCGGGGTCCGGGTTCGGGTCCTGACGCTCGAGACCGCAGTGGCGGACGGAGTCGGGGTCGGGGTCGAGATCGAGGTCGGGGTCGGGGTCGGGATCGGCAGGAGCGCGATCCGGACCGTGACCACGATGCGGATTCCGACGCCGAGAGCCGGCCGGCCGCGGAAGGCGCGCGCTCGTAGCCACCGCCGGGATTCGTGGGCCCCGTGTCCTACCGCTCTCGCTCCACGACGAACTCGGCCAGTTCGAGGAGGTACTCCTTCGCCTCCGGATCGACGACATCGACACGCTCCAGGGCGTCGATCGCTCGATCCGCCTCCGTCCGGGCGCGCGCGTTCGCTTCTTCGGGCGTGAGATCGGTCACCTGGACGACGGAGGGCCGCTCGAGGGCGGCGTCGTGGCCCGTCGGCTTCCCCAGTTCGTCGGGGTCGGCGACGGCGTCGAGCACGTCGTCCCGGATCTGGAAGGCGACGCCGACGCGCTCGGCGTATTCGCCGAGGGCCTCGACGGTGAACGGGTCGGAGTCGGCGGCGATCGCACCCAGTTCGGCGGCGGCCCGGAAGAGCGCGCCCGTTTTCCGGCGTGCGAGAGTCATGTACTCTTCCTCGTTTCCGGGTTTGGCCGACAGTTCCGTCGCCTCGCCGATGCCCAGTTCCACCATCGCCTCCGCGACGACCTGCGTCGCGCGCGGATCGGTCGAGAAGAGCGCGAACGCTTCACCGAGGAGTCCGTCGCTCGTGATGATCGCCGGCCCGTGGCCGAACTCGGCCCACGCGCTGGCGGTGCCTCGACGGAGCTCGGAGCGGTCGATGATGTCGTCGATCACCAGCGAGGCGTTGTGGACGAGTTCGATGCCGACGCCGAACTCGACGGCCTCCTCCGCGGTGCCGCCGACCGTCTCGCAGGCAAGCAGAGTGATCATCGGTCGAACACGCTTTCCGCCGGAGAGCGTCACGTGGCGAACTTCCTCGTTGAGCGTCTCGGGCTCGAGTCCGTCAACGACGTCGGTGAGGCGCTCTTCGATCAGCGCCCGACGGCGCTCGAGAAGTTCCATTACCCGCGCTTAGGACGGGGGTGAAAAATACGTGACGGTTCGGAAAGGTCCGAATTCCTTCGTTTCGTCCGTGTCACTACCGACAGAGTCCTCGGGTCGTTCTCTATTATATCACTGTTCAGCCAACATTCTTATCCCATTTTTGTCATCGTTGTCTGTCGGTTAGTCGTCCGCGTCTTCTCCGAGACCCGGCTCGATAACACTGGGTCGGTCGCCGTCGTCTCCCGTCCCGCGATCGTCCGCCCCTCTTCCGAGTTCGAAGTGGTCGAGCGTTTCACTCAGTTGCGACGCTTGATCGGCAAGCGAACTGGCACTTTCCGAGACCTCCGAGAGCGCGGACGTCTGTTCCTCGGCTGCGGCGGCGACGCTCTGTGACTCTTCGGCGGTCGATTCGGCGATTTCCGTCGCCGAGGAGATCATTGCAAGGATCTCCTGTGTCGAAGCGGCCTGCTGTTGGGTGGCGGCGGAAATCTCCTGGACGCCATCGTTGGTGTTTTCGGCGCGATCGGCGATTTCGTCCAGTGCAGTGGCTGCGTCCTCGACCGAATCGACGTGTTCGGAGATGCGAGTTGCCGTTCGCTCGACGTCCGCGACGGTTTCCGACGTCCGATCGTTGATGCGGTCCAGCCGATCCTCGATGTCTTCGGCAGTCGATCTGGTGTCCTCTGCCAACTCTTTGACCTGGGTTGCAACGACATCGAAGCCGGCACCGTCAGCGGTGTCACCGCGTGCTGCCTCGATGTTCGCGTTCAACGCGAGCATGTTCGTCTCACGAGCGATATCCGTAATCAACTCGACCAGTTCGTCGACCTGTGCCATCTTCGTCTCGAGGTCCCGAATTGCCTCGACCGCCTCCTCGGATTCGGCTTCGATCTCGTGCATGCCGTCGATCGCCTCTTTGGCGGCTTCCCGACCGTTACGGCCCGTTTCAGCCATTTGAGAGGCCATCTCGGCGACCTCGCTCGAGGAGGCAGCGATCTCCTCGGTCGTCGTCGACAGGTTCTCCATCTCTCGGTCGACCGTCTGCAGGGACTCGTTCTGGTTTTCGGCCCCGTCGGAAATCTCCTGGATCGATTCGGAAACCTGCTGAGACGCCGCTTGCACTTCCTGTGTACTCGCAGTCACCTGTTCACTGGCTGCTGCAACCTCGTCCGCGAACGCTCTGACGTCCGCCGTCGTCTCCTCGAGTCGTCCGACCATCTCGTTGAACGCGACCGCGATGTCGGTCATCGCATCGCTCTCGCTTTCGGGATCGAGTCGCCGGGTGAGGTCACCGTCAGCACAGGCAGCCATCGTCGTACTGAATTCCTCGGCTTTTCGCTCCAGATGACGCGTCATCCGCTCGATCTCCTCGCGTTCCTCCTCGGCCTCGCGTTCGGCCGCTTCCGCCTCACGCTGTGCCTCGGTCGCCTCTTCGCGCTTCTGTTCGGCCTCTTCCCGGGCCGCCTCGGCTTCCTCGATTTGCTCGCGAAGCGACGTTCGCATCGCATCGAAGCCGTCGAACAACTGTCCGATCTCGTCGGTTCGGGTCGTCTCGAGATCGACCTCGAGGTCGCCAGCCTCCATCGATGCTGCCCGGTCACGGAGGGTCGTTACCGGCCCGACGGTCTGTCGGCCGAGAACGACCCCGATCAGACTCAGGACACCCAGGTTCAGGGCGAGCATGAGCAGGATGTTGTTTCCGACGCTGGCTGCGACGCCGTACGCTTCCTCGGTCGGGACGCTCGAGACGGCGATCCACTGGGTGTCACTCACCGGGACGTACGAGTGGACTCGCTGTTCGTCGGTCACCAACTGTGATCGACCACCGAGAGCCGCCTCGAGGGCCTCTTCGTCGGCATCGACTGCGGCGTGGTCGGCCTGGAACACGTCGTTGCCCTCCGCATCGAGGATGAGCGTCGACTGTGCTGTGTCGTCTTCCTGTAACTGTTCGATCTGGTACTCGAGCGTACCGATCACGACGACGACCCGGTCGTCGCGGTCCTGGACTGGGCTGGCAAACGCCATCACCTGGTCTTCCAGGGTGGGTGATTCGTACGCCTCCGGCGTGTGCCAGACCTCCTCGTCCAGCATGAACTCCGAGTCGAAGTCGTGATCGCTCCATGGCTCCTCGAGATCCGCGAGCGGCCTGTCGCGGTAGGCGGCGGTCGTGCTAGTGACGATTTCGTCCGATTCGGTGTCGAGGTAGTGGATCGCGCGGACGTTGACGCCCATTCGGGCCTGTTCTTCGACGAGGTGGGCCTGTACCTCCTGTGGGTTGCCCTCCTGGAGGACGGGCGAGGCCGAGGCGGTACGGGTTTGGACGGAGAGTGACTCCATCCAGGAACTGATTTCGTCGGCCTGCATTTCGGCGGTCGTTTTCAACTGCGTGTTGGCGTCGTCCTGGACGGTGTTGTCGACGTAGACGTAGCTGCCAGCGCCGACGACGCTCATGACGAGGACGACGACAAGTATAGCGAGCACGAACTTGGCGAGATAACTGCGCCTGATGAACGACGGGACGAGTGTTGTTGCGAGTGACATGGTGTTAGGTTAGTATGGATCGAGACGGTCGATTTCCGTGATACCGGTGTCGGCAGTGCTGTCGAACTCCCAGTACTCGAAGGTCGTGTCGGTTGGGTCGCCGTTGTCGTCGAAGCCGGTTTCGTTGGCCGCGCCGCGGTATTCGACGGCGGAGCCCTGTGCGGCGAGTCTGATCCCGTCGGCGATCGTCTCAGGGGTGATCTCTTCGCCGCCTGGGCTCGTGACGGTGTGGATGGCGTTCTGGATCGCCTGGCCGTCGTTTTGGCCGGCATATGCGTTTGCGAGCAAGAGCACGGCGGTCGCGTCGTAAGCGTAGAATTCGAAGAGATCGGGGTCGCCGGTGTGGGCGTCGGCGTACAGATCGGTGAAGGTGTCGATGCCGGGACCGTCGATGAGTGGTGCGATTCCCCTGATCCCATCGAGCGGGTAGTCGACCCGTTCGTGAAGGTCACCCAGGCGGATGGCGTCGGTACACAACAGGTCGAAGGTGCTGTCGGGGTCGAGATCGGTAAACAGCGTCCGGGCCATTTCGGGGTAGATCGCCGGGATCACCAGGTCCGGATCCGATTCAGTGAGTCGGTCGATAGCGCTGTCGTAGGAGTCTGCGGTGACGTCGACGGGGACGTGATCGGTGATCGTCCCGTCGTGAGTGGTTTCGAACGCGCGCTCGAAGGCCTGGCTGAGTTGCCAGCCGTAGTCGTTGTTGACGTACAGCGTCGCAGCGGTATCGACGCCCCGGTCGGTCGCAGCAACGTCGGCCATGACTGTTCCTTGAACGGCATCGGAGAGTGCCGTTCGAAAGACGAACCCCCCGTCGTTGAGCGTGGTGAGAGTCGGGGTCGTCGCCGCAGGCGAACAGGCGGTAATCTGGTACGGAATGAGCACCTGCTGGGTCGCCTGCAGGACGATATCGGAGTCGAGCGGACCCGTCACCATCGGATACCCGTCGTCGACGAGCGATGCCGCCGCCTGTGCAGCGGTCACCGGATCGCTTTCGGTATCCGCTTCGGTGTACTCGATTTCGATCTCGAGATCGGGATCGTCGCGGACCTGCTGGATAGGGAGGGTCGCGGCGGCGAGGATGTCTTCGCCGACGGCACTGCGTGGACCGCTAAGCGGGAGCAAGATACCGAGTTTGATCGTCCGATCGGTGCTACGAGTTCCGACGCCAGAACCGGTCGTCCCGGAATCGGTGCCGGGAAGCGTGCCGGTACAACCTGCGAGGCCGGCGAGGGAACCACCGGCGAGCCCCGAAAGTAGTCGTCGTCTGTTCGGATTGCTGCCCATATTACTGGGGTAAATTTTGCTGCATGTAGTTCTGGTGGCCATTTTGGAGCTATCTGCCACTAATTGTGTGTATGTGTGAAGGGAACCATCAACTCAAATACTATTCCGGAGCCATTTTAGCTCTCTCCGGTGTGTTTGGATATAGCTACTTTTTGCTTGCTGGTAACTCTACAGTGGTGGTGCGTAGTCACGGCTGGCAGCCGAAGCCGTGACGACAGTTCCATTACCCGCGCTTCGGAGGGGACAAAAAGTACGCGACGGTTCGCAAAGTTCCGAGTTTTCGTGCCCTTCCGCTGGGGAACGCGGTTCCATTCTACCCTCCCTTCCCGTCCTGTCGCTGTCACGCTGTTTACTGCATCGACGGTTTCGCCGACGAACCGTTCGGTTCGCGTACGTTCCTGACGTCGCTCGCCTCGAGACGGTCGAACGCATCGAGTGCCGTCCCGAACGCTTCTTTCTACGGGGGGTCGTAACACAGATCATGGAAGACAGCCCGTCGGCCACCGTGCGGAGTGCCCTGGCTGCCGTCAGACCACCGCCCCGACTCGTCGACTGGTCGATCTTCACGGTCGTCGTGCTCGAGGCTGTTTCCGGGCTGGTCTCGTTTACTGTCGGCTCGCCGGCCGGCTGGCCGCTGTTCTGGCTCCACCGGATCTTCGGACTGACGCTCGTCGCGCTGCTGGGGTTCAAACTCGCTCGCGTTCGCCACCGGGTTCTCGAGACCGAACGATGGCGCGCCTCGACGCTCCTGTCGGTCTGCACCGTGATCGCGGCGACGGGAGCGATCGCGACCGGTGTCCTCTGGACGTTCGGGCTAGACGTGCGACTCTCCTACTGGACGCTGTTGAGCGTCCACGTCGGGTTCGGTCTCGCCCTGGTTCCGCTGATGGTGTGGCACCTCTCGACCCGGTTCCGGCTCCCGAAACGGCGTGATTTCGATCGCCGGCGGACGACGCTCAAGTACACGGCGCTGCTGGCCGGTGGGGCAGCCGTCTATCGCACCCAGGTGTTCCTCAATCGTGCCCTCGAGACGCCCGGGGCGGACCGCCGGTTCACCGGGTCCCAGCCCCGGGAAGGGAGCGGCAACGGGAGTTTTCCGGTCACGTCGTGGGTCGCGGACGACCCCGATCCGATCGACCCGTCGGCGTGGACGCTAACGATCGAGGGCGAGGTCGAAACCCCGCTCGAGTACTCCTACGACGGGGTGGCGCCGAACAGCGACGAACGGGCGCTTTTGGACTGTACGAGCGGCTGGTACACCGTCCAGCGGTGGCGCGGCATCCGCGTGGGGGACCTGCTCGCGGCGGCCGACGTTCGAGACGGGGCGGCGTTCGTGCGGTTCGTCTCGGTGACCGGCTACCGGTGGTCGCTGCCGCTCGAGGAGGCGCGAGAGGCGTTGCTCGCGACCCACGTCGGCGACGAACGGTTGAGCCACGGCCATGGCGCGCCGATGCGCCTTGTCGCCCCCGGACGGCGCGGGTTCCAGTGGGTCAAGTGGCTCGAGCGGGTGGAGGTCCGCCGGCGGTCCGATCCGGCACAGTGGGTCGTGACGCTGGTCAGCGGGTTCGAGTGAGGGAACCGTTCCTCGAAAAATTTGGACCAAAAAAGCCGCCCGTGGGCGGTTACTGGAACTCCTCGGTCAGCGCCGGAACGACATCGAACAGGTCGTCCGTGATCGCGTAATCGGCGATGTCCATGATCGGCGCGTTCGGGTCGGTATTGATCGCGACGATCGTATCGGAGCCTTTCATGCCGGCGACGTGCTGGACCGCGCCGGAGATGCCGATCGCGATGTAGACGTCGGGCGTGACGACCTTCCCGGACTGGCCGACCTGCCGGTTCTTCGGCAGCCAGCCGTTGTCGACGATCGGGCGGGAGGCGGAAACAGTCGCGTCCAGGGCATCCGCGAGTTCCTCGATGATCTCGAGGTTCTCCTCTTCCTCGATGCCGCGGCCGACCGAGACGAGCACGTCGGCCTCGCCGATGTCGACGTCGCCGCCGCCGACCTCCTCGAAGCCGTTGACCGTCGTGCCGAGCGCGTCCTCGTCGATACCGGCGTCGAAGGCCTCGATCGTGGCGTCGCCGGTGCCCTCCGCGGCGGGCCACTCGGCGCTGCGGATCGTCACGACCGCGGGCCCCTCGAGTTCGCTCGTCGTCTCGACCTTGCCGCCGTACATCTCGCGGGTCGCCGTCAGTGTCTCGCCGTCGGTCTCGAGGGCGACGGTGTCGGTGACGATCGGCAGGTCGAGTTCGTTCGCGACGGCCGGCGCGTAGTCGAGGCCGTTGACGCTGTTGGGCGTCAGGACGTACTGGGGGGCCAGTTCGTCGTACAGCTGGGTCGTCGCCTGGGTGTAGACGCCGTGGTTGAACTCCTCGCCGTAGTCGACGGTGTGGACGGCGTCGACGCCGTCGCGATTGAGTTTGTCGGCGAACTCGTCGACGGTGCCGCTGATGACCGCGACGTGGAGGTCGCCGCCGGTTTCGTCCGCGAGTTCGCGGCCGGTGGTGACGAGTTCGTAGCTGACGTCGCGGAGGTCGCCGCGGCGGTGGTCCGCCACTGCCAGGACGTCCGTCATGGTGCCACCCCCTTGTCGCGGAGGAGATCACCGAGCTCTCCGGCGGTTTCCTCTGCACTGCCCTCCCAGACGGTGACGTCGCTCTCGCTTTCGGGCTCGTACATGTCGGTCAGTTCGAGGTCCGAGTCGACGACCCCCTCGTCGACGCCGACGTCGGCCAGCGACTGGACGTCGAGTTCCTTGCGCTGGGCCTGTCGGATGCCACGCAGGCTGGCGTAGCGTGGCTCGTTGATCCCGGTCTGGATCGTCAACACGGCCGGCAGTTCGACGTCGGTCAGCTCCTCGACGCCGCCCTCGAGTTCCCGGCGGACGGAGGCGATGCCGTCCTCGAGGTCGTGCTCGAGGTGGTTGACGACGGCGGCCCACTCGAAGCCGAGGTCTTCGGCCAGCGAGACGCCGGTCGCACCCCAACTGTCGTCGCCCGACTGGACGCCCGAGAGGACGAGGTCGGGGTCTTCCTCCTCGACGACACCGCGCAGGATCTCGGTCTTGGCCTCGACGTCGAGCAGGTCGACGCCCTCGAGGGCGTCGTCCCAGACGCGGATCGCACGGTCCGCGCCCTTGGCGAGCGCCTGCCGGATGGTCTGTTCGCAGTCTTCCGGACCGATCGTGACCGTGACGACTTCGTCGGCGATCCCGGCCTCCTGAAGCTGGACGGCCTCCTCGACGGCGTAGTCGTCCCACTCGTTCAGGTCGGCACCGAGGTACTGATCCGCGATCTCAGTCCCCTCGATTTCGAACTCGTCTTCCACGGTCGCGACCTCTTTGACCGTAACGAGGATTTTCATCGTTGATCACTCACACGCCCCTCCCGTAAACGTTTTCGAAACATTGTTTTGCGGAGTCGTCGTTCATTTATCGATTCCCCTGGCTTCCTCGCGTTCGTCGGTCGCGCTTTCGACAGCCCGACTGCCGGTCGACCTCATCTGCCCCGCCTGTCCCGGACAGGCCCCAAAGGGTCCCTACTCGGGAGTAAGACGGAAACGGTTTAACGACGCCGCCGGTACTACGCGGCATGGCAGACTGTCCGCTCGCCGACGATTGTCCGAGTTTCTCCGAACGGATCTCGGGAATGGGATGTCAACACTACGGTGACAGGGGTGGCAAGGAGTGGTGCAAACACTACAACCAGCCCATCGAGGATCTGAAGACCCAGCCCGTCAAATCCGGCGAGGAGGTCGTCATCGACGTCGTCGACATGCACGAGAGCGGCGCCGGTGTCGGGCGGACCGACGACGGCTTCATCGTCATGGTCGACGGCCTCCTCCCGGAGGCCCGGGCTCGCGTCGAGATCACTGAGGTCCACAGCAACCACGCCCGCGCGGAGGAACTCGAGCAGTTGCCGATGGAACCGGAGGAAGACGCCGAGGAGGACTCGGCGGACGACGACGAGGCGGCGGCCGACGACGCCCCCGAAGACGCCGAGGGCGACGAGGACGCCGAAGAGAGCGCCGGGGACGACACGAACAAGCACCGCGAACGGCTCGGCAGTCGCGAGAACTTCTGGGGCTCGTAAGCCCTCGAGTGGACAGTCACGGTTTCGGTTGCAGCGCGGTCACGGGTCCGATCACGGTCGTAGTCCGTGGAACGATTCGTTGGGCGGTACCCCTTCCTTTCTCCCGCCGTCGCTGATCGTCTTGCGTTCATCCCTATCTGCGGTTCTCGCCACGCTCGTAAGCGGCGGCCCCGGCGAGGGAGGCCACGGTTCGGTGACCGGGGTCTGACCGGGACTCAAGTGGCCGGTCGTGCCGGAACGACTTGTTTTAACTACCGATGGGACAACAGACAACCATGTCACGCTCGCTTTCGGACTCGGTCGCCGCGGTCGTCGCGGTGTTTCGCCGCCGACCCGGGGATCTCCTCCCGCTGTACGTACTCGGGACCGCGATTCCGGCGGTCGCCCGCGTCATCCCGTTTCTCGCGGCCGCCGTCGCCTATCTCCACCTCGAGACGACGGGCCGACTCCGGGCGGTCCGGGACGAACTCTCCGGGATCGAGACGGCGCCGCCCGACCCGGAAGCCGACCCGGCGGCCTTCGAGGCGTGGGCCGAGGAACTCGTCCCCGTCGTCGAACAGTTGCTGACCCCTACGACGGGTGCGCTCGCGGCCGCCGCCGTGCTCGGGCTCGTCCTCCTCGGTATCGTGCTCGTCCCGATCGTCTCCGCGGCGCAACTGTCGGCCTGTTACGGGCGCTTGCGCGACGAACGCGGGCTGGTCGCTGGCATCGCGGGCGGGAGGCGGTACGCCCTCCGGTTCCTGGCGCTGTACGTCCTCGAGGTCGTCCTCTGGATCGTCGTCATCGCGGGCGTTGGGGCCGTCGTCGCGGCGCTGGTCGGCGGCTTCTCGCTGGCCGGAGTGCCCCTGGCCGGCGCGCTCGCGGCCCTCCTCGCGGCCCTCGCCGGTATCGCGGCACTTGCCGCCGTCCGGGCCGTGTTCGCCTTCGCGCCGGTCGCGGTCGTCGTCGACGACGCGGGCGTGTTCGGCTCGCTGTCCGCGACGGCCTCGTTCGTCCGCGCCCGGCCGGTCGGAGCAGCCTTCTACTACGTGATCGCGATCGGCTCGCTGATCGCGCTCTCGACCGTTGGCGGACTGTTCGCGCTGTTCGAGGTCGCGTCGCTCGTCCCGGTCCTCTCGACGCTGCTCGTGCTCCCCGCGCTCGACCTGCTGAAGACGGCACTGTACTGCGACCACCGGGGTCGGCTGACGCCGCCGGCGACCCCGGACCGGTCGGCCTGGACACAGTTCCGGGCCGGCCTCGGCCGGGGCTGGGGCGAGATGTGGTCGTTCGTCCGTGCGACGCCGTTGCTCCACGCCGCCGTCGTCGCGCTGGCGCTGGTCGGCTTCTGGCTCGGCTGGCGCGCCGCTGCGCCGTTCGTCGGCCTCGAGGCGTTCGAGGCGTCGATTTCGGGGCGACTCGAGGGTCACGTCCCGCCCGCGGCCGCGCTGGAGTTCTTCGGGAACAACTGGATGGTTGCGCTCTCGACCGCCCTCTCGGGGGTCGCCTTCGCCGTGCCGGCGATCGTCTCCGTGCTGTTCAACGGGGTGTTCTTCGGGATCTACGCTCGCCTCGAGGCCGACCCCCTCGAACTGGTCGCGTTCGTGGTCCCCCACGGAATCCTCGAGATCCCGGCAATCTTCATCGCGGGCGCGCTCGGGATCTCCCTCGGCGTCGCCTTCTGGCGACGGCTCCGGGGCCGGCTCCCGCGGGTCGCGTTCGCCGACGACCTCGAGCGGGCGTTCTGGGTGCTGGTCGGCGTGGGCATCCTGCTCGCGGTCGCGGCCGCGACCGAGGGGTTCGTCAGCCCGTACTACTACCAGCCGTTCCTCTGAGCCGACGAACCGGCGACACCCGCCGTATTTCCCGTCCGTCCCGTTCCCTCCGTGCGAACAGACCGAACCAATAAAGGCCGGCCGGTCCGTCGTAGGTGACATGACGACGAGGCTCGGAACGGCGAGTGCGGGGCCCGGTGAGGTCGATACGGGCCGTCTCGAGGTCGGCGAGACCCGGGACGGGAGCACGTTCGGCCTCCCCGTCGCCGTCGTGAACGGTGCGAAGCCGGGGCAGACGCTCTACATGCAGGCGGCAAGCGACGGCGACGAACTCAACGGCGTCGGCGTCCTCCAGCAGGTCGTCCCGCAACTCGACCCCGCCGAGATTGCGGGCACGATCCTGATCGTCGGAATCGTCAACTACCACGCGTTCCAGGTCGCCGAGCACCGCAACCCCATCGACGACACGAAGATGAACCGGGCCTATCCCGGTTCGGAGAACGGCACCTCGAGCGAGCGCATCGCCGCCACAACGTTCGACGTGGCGACCCGCGCCGATCTCATTCTCGATCTCCACCAGGGGTCGACCAGCCGGATGATCGACGAGGTCCGGGTTCGCTGTGGGACCCGCCACCGTCTTCACGACGAGTGTCTCGAGCTCGCGAAGGCCTTCGGCTGTGGCTACGTCCTCGACCAGAAAGGGCCGGACGGCCAGCTCGCCCGCGCCGCACCGGACGAGGGGATCCCGACCGTCGACCCCGAACTCGGCGGCTGCGTCGGCTGGGACGAGACGAGCATCCGGAAGGGCGTCGAGGGCGTCTTCAACGTCCTCACCTACTACGACTTCCTCGAGGGGACGGTCGACCTCGAGCGCCAGACCCGCGCCAACGGGTTCGAACAGTACGGCGCGTCCCGCGGCGGCCTCATCGACTTCGAGAAGGACCTCGGCGATGAGGTCGCCCGCGGCGAGACGCTGTACCGGATCACCACGCCTTTCGGGGAGACGAAAGAGACTGTCACCGCCGACAGCGACGGGATCCTCTGGCGGACCCGCCGGCTCCCCCAGGTCGCCACCGGGGAGTACGTCTGTTCGCTCGGCACGGACCTCGACTCCTACTGATCATGCCCTCGGATCTCACCTGTCCCGCCTGCGGGACCACGTACGCCGCCGGACCGGACGAACCGTGGCGTTGCGAGTGCGGACGCGCCCTCGAGTACGTCGAACGGCCGCTCCCGGAGGGCGATCCGCTCCCGCTCTCGCGGCTCGACACCAGCGACGGCCTGTGGACGTTCTTCGAGTTCCTGCCGATCGAACCGCACGTCACCTTCCACGAGGGCTTTACCCCGCTCGTCGATGCGCCACAGTGGGACGCCGAGTTCAAACTCGAGTACGTGTTCCCGACGGGGTCGTTCAAGGACCGCGGCGCGACGACGACCCTCTCGCGGGCGGTCGAACTCGGCGTCGAGAAGGTCATCGAGGACTCCTCGGGCAACGCCGGCGCGGCGATCGCGACCTACGCGGCCCGTGCGGGCCTCGAGGCGGACATCTACGTCCCCGCGGACGTCAAGCAGTCGAAACTGATGACGATCCAGCGCGCCGACGCCCGTCCGGTCCGGATCGAGGGCACCCGCCAGGACGTGACCGACGCCTGCATCGAGGCCGTCGAGGCGGGCGAGGGCTGGTACGCCAGCCACGCCTGGAACCCGGCATTCTACGCGGGGACGATGACCTTCGCCTTCGAGGTGGCCGCCCAGCGGGGATGGACGGTCCCCGACGCGGTCGTGCTCCCGGTCGGGCACGGCACCCTCTTCCTGGGCGCCTACCAGGGGTTCGCCCGGCTCAACGAGGCCGGGATCGTCGACGGGATGCCGAAACTGCTCGCCGGTCAGGCCCAGGGCTATGCCCCGATCGTCGAGGAACTCGACGGCGCCGGGGTCGCCGACGGCACCGAGCCCAGCGAGATCGCCGACGGCATTCAGATCACCACGCCCGCACGCGGGACGGAGATCCTCGAGGCGATCGAGGAAACCGACGGGGACGCGATCGCAGTCGACGACGACGAGATCGAGACCGCGATCGACCGACTCCACCGTGGGGGGTTCTACGTCGAACCGACGAGCGCCGTCGCCCCGGCAGCGCTCTCCCGGTACCGCGAGGAAGGGGTCGTCGATCCGGACGACGACGTCGTCGTCCCGCTGACGGGGAGCGGACTGAAGACGTTGTAACCCCGCGTCGTCCCGCGAGGCTGGGCCGAATCAACGCGAGCCAACGGCCACGCCGGCGGCCGGGGACTCGCCGCTCACCGCACGTGTCTCGTCGCCGAAAAACGAAAACCGAAGCCGAGGACGACCTCGTCCGACAGTTCTCCGCTCTCCTGGGACCGAGTTGCGGGTTGCGAGCCACGCCTGTGTGCTCGCGACCGCGACGTCGAGGAGGTCGTCGCGTTACTCCTCTTTCGCGTCGAGGACCTTCTGGATGTACTCGTCTTCGCTGAGTTCGTTCTTGATGTAGTCGACGACCCACTCGACGTCGACCAGGACGGCGAGGACGTGGCTGCCCTCGTACTCGAGGACCCACTCGACGGTGCTGATCTCGGCCTTGAAGCTGTCGGGATCCGTGACCGCTTCCGCGATGTCGAGGGCGACGGTCTCGAGTTCCTGCGAGAGCACTTCGGGGTCGGTGGTCTCGGTCTGCGTAACGACGTAGAGACGGTCGTCCTCACGGTCGACCTCCATGACCGTCATCACGTCGCTCTCGGAGTCCATATCGTCGTCGAACCCGGGGACGTCGTCGTCCCCGTCGTCTCCGTCGTCTCCGTCGTCGCCGTCGCTGCCGTCGTCACCGTTGTCATCGTACCCGTCGTCTCCGTTGTCGTCCATGCCGTCGTCCCCGTCGTCGGGGTTTTCGTCGCCGGTTTCGGTACTTGAACAGCCCGCAAGCACGGTTGCGAGCGCGGCTCCACTGCCGAGGAGGATCTTACGTCGCTCCATGCTCGAGCGGTCGAGGGACTCCGGGATTAGTAATTAGCTCGTACTGTCATCGTGGTTGATGTTGTCGTGCGACCCCCTCGAGGACGCCGTTAGATGTGCCTCTGGCCGATATAACGCCACCAGAACACGCCTGTCGTACGTTCACGAACGCTTACCAGTTTCGACCGCCCACAGTCTCGAGCGATCGAATCTCCGGATCGCGCGGTAGTCATCGGTTTCGACAAATAATCGGTTGTAGGCCCCGTAGCGGCCGTTACAGGCGGGGCCTACCCCGAGGTAAGGGTTGCTGGACGATCGACGGCGGTCGACGACGGGGATCGAGCGGGGACGGCGTCGTCGCGGGGTGGCCGAGGACGGCGAGGAGAGAAAGAGACGGCTGGTCGGGAGTCAGGAGTCGGATTCCGCTTCTGTAATCGCGCTCGAGACTTCGTCGTGTGCGGCTTCGCGGCCGTCGCCGTCACCGTCGCCGTCGCTGTCGTTCGCCTCGTCCCGGGAGTCGGACACGGGCGCGTCCGCGTCGCCTCCGTCCGACGTGTCCGTCGTCTCTCCGCGACGGCGTTTGGCACGTTCCTCGAGATCGATGCCCGCCAGGTCGGCGGCGATCCGGCGGTACGCGCTCGCTGCGGGTCCGTCGGGTTCGTAGACGACGAGCGGCGTCCCGGCGTAGACGCTCTCGCGGGCCGCGGGGTCGTCGGGGACGGCACCGATCAGGGGAACGCCGAGCTGGGCGGCGATCTCCTCGTAGGAGACGTCGCTGTCGGCGTGCGTGCGTGTGACGATCAGGCCTTCGACCTCGCCGTCGGCGCGGTCGGTCAACTCGATCGTCTTCCGGGAGTCCTGGACCGCTGCGGGTTCGGGCGTCGAGACGACGAGGACGCCGTCGGCCAGCCCCAGCGGGAGGACGGTTTCGTGGCTGATGCCCGCGCCGACGTCGAGGAAGACGAAATCGTAGGTCTCCCGCAGTTCCGCGACGACGTCACGAAGTCCCTCGGGGGAGGCTTTCGCGTAGTCGTCCAGTCCCGTGCCGCTGGGAACCGCGACGATGTTATCCGCCAGCCGGTAGGTGGCGTCCTCGAGCGATGCGTCTTCGGTCAACACGTCGTGCAGGGTGGTCGCGTCGGGCGAGAGGCTTACGAACCCCGCGAGGTTCGCCATGCCGAGATCGACGTCGACGACGGCGACCCGCTCGCCCGCCTGTGCGAGCGCGGTCCCGAGGTTCACCGTCGACGTCGTCTTCCCGACGCCGCCCTTCCCGCTCGCGATGGCATACACCGTCTCCTGAGACATACTCGAATACTGTCCGAACCGACGAACGGCAACACCTTAAATCGTCACCTCGAGTCCGACGCCCGCGGGTGGGAAAACAAGTCGGAATACTTCGGTTTTCGTGGGAGACTATCACGGTTCGTCGGCGTGTCAAAGAATACTTAGCCGCAGCACCGTTTTGTACGCCCAATGAGCCAGGAGGGCGAGCAGGAGCAATCCGACCGGAAGAAATACGAGTTCCGGAAGGTCATCGAGGATCTCAAGGACTACGACGGGTCCGGGACGCAACTCGTCACCATCTACGTTCCCGAAGACCGCCAGATCAGCGACGTCGTTCAACACGTCACCCAGGAGCACAGCGAAGCGGCCAACATCAAGTCAAAGCAGACGCGGACGGCCGTCCAGGACGCGCTGACCAGCATCAAAGACCGGCTGCGCTACTACGACACGTACCCACCGGAAAACGGCATCGTGCTGTTCTCCGGTGCCGTCGACTCCGGCGGCGGCCGCACCGAGATGGTCACCAAGGTACTCGAGAGCCCGCCCCAGCCGATCGAGTCGTTCCGCTATCACTGCGATTCGGACTTCCTCACCGAGCCACTCGAGGAGATGATGGCGGACAAGGGCCTGTACGGCCTGGTCGTCCTCGACCGGCGCGAGGCCAACGTCGGCTGGCTGAAAGGGAAACGCGTCGAGCCGGTCAAATCAGCCTCGTCGCTGGTCCCCGGCAAGCAGCGCAAAGGTGGCCAGTCCGCCCAGCGATTCGCCCGCCTGCGCCTCGAGGCGATCGATAACTTCTACCAGGAGGTTGCGGGGATGGCAAACGATCTGTTCGTCCCCCGACGTCACGAACTCGATGGGATCCTCGTCGGCGGCCCGTCGCCGACGAAAGACGAGTTCCTGGACGGCGACTATCTCCACCACGAGATCCAGGACAATGTGATCGGCAAGTTCGACGTCGCCTACACCGACGAGTCGGGGCTGTACGACCTCGTCGACAACGCGGAGGACGCGCTGGCCGACGCGGAGGTAATGAAGGACAAGAAGCAGATGGAGGAGTTCTTCGAGGAACTCAACGCGGGCGACCTCGCGACCTACGGGTTCGAGCAGACCCGGCAAAATCTCGTGATGGGCGCGGTCGACCGGCTGCTGATCAGCGAGGACCTCCGGAAGGACGTCGTCACCTACGACTGTCCCGAGTGTGGCAACACCGACCGGGAAGTCATCGACCGCCGGAAGGCGACGCCCGACCACACCTGCAGCGACTGCGGGACCGAAATCGAGGCCGACGAGGAGGACCGCGAGGACGCGATCGACCACCTCATCGAGATCGCCGAACAGCGCGGCACCGAGACGAAGTTCATCTCGACGGACTTCGAAAAGGGCGAACAGCTGTACAACGCCTTCGGCGGCTTCGCGGGTATCCTCCGGTACTCCACCGGCGTCTAACGCCGGTCGCTTCGCTGTCTTCCTGGCTCACCTCGTTTTCCGACCCCCGTCGGCTACTGGTTCGGGCCGACTCGAGGCCGCGACCGATCAGAGCGTGCCGCGAAGATAGACCGCGTTCTCGGTGATCCGCTCGATACTCCCCTCGTCGAGCGGGTGCGCCCGCTCCGTGGCGTCGCCCCAGCCCAGTTTGGCCTTGATCGTGCCTGCGATCCCGGGGTTCGGATCGACGTAGCCGTGCCCGTTCCTGACTTCGACGATGCGACCGACTTCGATCCCATCGGGGTTCAGTACGCGTTTTCCTTCGTCGGCTTTCGTGATCGTGTCTCTGTTCATATCGGGTCCGCCGTGTGGGTCGAGTAATCGCTTGGTAGCCGCTTGGTAGCGCCAGTGGATCGGTGGGTGTGACGCGTAATAAACGACCGAAACCGTTGTATTCCCCCACTGAACCGTTACCGCTCGCGGAACGGACGGCGAACGACCTGTCGGTGTTTCTGACCGTTCTCGAGCGGTGTAACGACGTCCTACTCGCACACAACGGAAGGGTTATACCGGTAGTCCCGTATTACCAGGCGATCAATGGACGCGTGCGAGTTCCCCGCCTCGATCGACGACCCCCGCGTTACCCGGCAGTTCTGTCGCCGCCTCCCCGGCGCGGACGGCGACGTTACCCTCCTCGGGGTCGTCCACGACCACCCCGCGAGCGTCGGCCGCGTCGAGCGCGTGCTCGAGGTCGTCGACCCCGAGACGGTCGCCCTCGAGTTGCCCCCCGCCGCGGTCCCGTTATACGAAGCCTACGCTCGCGACGCGGCCACCCAGTCGGCCCCGCCCCGGTTCGGCGGCGAGATGAGCGCGGCGATCCGGGCCGCTCCGGACGCCGAGGTCGTCGGCATCGACGCGCCGAACTGGTCGTTCCTCCGCCGGCTCCTGACCCGGCTGGTCGCGGACCGGGCCTCGGCCGAGACCGCCCGCCGCGTCGTCTCGAGTCTCGGCGCGGCGTCCCGCGAGGCGCTAACCTGCCGGATCGCCGCGACCGTGACGAACGCGACGTCGATGACGGTCGCCCGCGACGAGCACGAACCGATCGAGTACGACTGTGACCACGACGACCCGCCGGAACGCCAGGCCGCCCACGAACGATCCCACGTCGCCGGGGTCCGGGCCCTGCTGGGCGGCGTCGACGACGGTGCGCTCGCCTACCGGGACGACACCCGCGAAGAGTGTATGGTCGACCGACTCGAGACGTTGCGACACGAAGCGGGCGACGTCGTCGCGGTGGTCGGGATCGACCACCTCGAGACTATCGCCGACGAACTCGCCTGACTGCGGGCCGTCGTTTTCCGTTTTCAGTTTCCCGTTTCCCGTTTCCCGTTTCCGTTTTCCGGACTACTGCCGGTAGCGACGCTGCCCTCGAGGCCGTCGCTGAGGGCGTGAAAAAGAAAAACTACGTCCGCGTCCGCACGTCAGCGCCGTCCCGTCGGCCGCCTCGAGCGCGAGTCCGCCGACCGGTACTCCTCGGTGGGTGGTTCGATCACGATGTCGCCGTCGGCCTCGATCGTGACGCGGTAGCCGGAGACGACGAACGAAACCCGCCCGCGCGTTCTGGCTGTGCCGTCGTAGCGCGGTCGAAAGAGTTTGTCGAGCGCGTCCGGATCGACGGCGTCGTACAGCGAGATGCGACCGTCGGTCGGATCCACTCCCATGCAGTCCGCGAGCGCGTGAACGACGGTCGTACTGAGCGCCGCCGGCCCGTCGGGGTCGTGCGTGACTCGGTAGACCTCCGGGGGTCGGGGCTGCGATGCGGGGGATGTGCGTTCGTGCATGACTGTCCTCCCTGCTACTCTCGAGTTGACTGGTAAAAGCGTACTCCTTCACGGATCCATCTCCGAGCCCGTCAGTCCGGCGTTCGTGACAGTTCGAACGCTCGATAGCTATCGCTCCGGCACCCGACGTCGATCGGCTGTGTCACACGCGGGGCGTACCCTACCGACGGAGCGTCGAAACGCAGTGCCAGCAGTAGGTATACGCCTGGTCGGACGCGTTGTGTGCCCCGCAGTGCGGACACCTGATCGTCTCCCCCTCGAGGTCGCGGTCCTCGTCGGGAGCGTCGAACTCGTCGACCTCGCGCGAACTCGGATAGCTGTCCGGTCCCGGCGAGGACGGCGAACTGGCACGGTTCGGATCGGCGAACGACGGCGTTCCCGCCCCGTCACCGTCGCCGTCACGGCGGACGTACACGTAGTACAGTATCAGGTGCAGAAGGGCAAACAGCACCAGGTAGCCGATGAGCCAGCCCCAGAGCTCCATCAGTGTGGTATATGTTCTCAACACACTTGGGTATTCCCCGCGTCGCTCCACGGGACCGATCAGGGGAAGTGAAGGTTGCAAGACTCGAGCGCGGGGGCAGGGGCGGGGGCGGGAGCGGGGGCGAGAGCAGGGAGCGGAAGCGGAAAACGAGCGACGAGGCCGGCGCGTCGACTAGCGGGGCGGTTCCAGCTCCCGCTCGAACTCGTCGAAGACCTCGAGGTCGTCGGGGAGTTCGTACTCGATGTGGCGCTCCTCCTGGCGGTTGACGCCGGCCTCTTCGATGGGCGTGGCGACGTCCTCCCAGCCGGGCTTGATCTTGACGCTTTTCGCGGGCATGCCGACGGCGATGTGGTGAGCGGGCACGTCGTGCTGGACGACGCCGCGCGCGCCGACGATGGCGTTCTCGCCGACCCTGTTGCCCGCACGGACCATCGAGTCGTAGGTGAGCCGGGCGTCGTCCTCGACGATCGTGTGGTAGTTGCGGACTTCCGTCTGGTCGACGACGTCGTGGTCGTGGCTGTAGACGTGGACGCCGTCGGAGATCGAGACGCGGTCGCCGATGGTGAGCCGCCCGCGGTCGTCCAGGTGGACGTCGTCGTGGATCACCGCGTTGTCGCCGATCGTGATGTTGTGGCCGTAGGTGAACGTGATCCCCTTGAAAAAGCGGCAGCCGTCGCCACACTCCTCGAAGAGGTGGTCCGCAAGCATCCGCCGGAACCGCAGCGCGAACTCCACGTTGTCCGCGATCGGCAGGCTGTCGAACTGCCGCCAGAGCCACTGCAGGTGTTTCGATCGCCGGAACTGCTCCTCGTCTTTCTCGGCGTAGTACTCGCTCTCGAGGGTGGTGTTACAGGGGTCGTAGCTCTGTAGCCGAACGCGCTCGGCCGGCGAGACCGACGCGCCGTTCTGCCAGCGCTCGTAGGCCTCGCGGTCGCCGGAGAGGTCGATCAGGACGTCCTCGACCACCGAACACGTGTCCTCGTCGCTCGAGAGCCGCCGGTCCACCTCGTCGATGAACGCTCGCATTCCCGCCTCCGCCTCGTCCGGGAGCGAGACGTACCGCTTTGTCATATCCCGACGTATCGCTCGCGGAGTTGATAGGGGTTCGGTTGTCCGTTCGTCTCGCCGGCTCTCGGCCGGTGACACGAGTGTTACCGGCCGCCGAGTTACGGCGATCGGTCCCGCTGGGCTCCCGCGTCGGCGTCCCACTTCGCGACGATGAGCGCGGGGAGCGCGATCGCACCCGTCAACAGTAACGCGGTGACGACGACCGTTCCGGCCGTGACCCGATGGGGACTCACCTCGAGCCGGGTCGCGGCGATCGGGAGGGCAACGGCGACGCCGAGGACGACCGCGAGCAGGATCCGACTCGAGTCGCGACCGTCACGGGCTTCGACCATACGGTCACTTCGCGGGTGGCGGTAAAGAAGGTTCGACTCGAACGGCAGGACCGACTTCGAGCCGCCGGTTCCGACCGCTCGAGCGATTCCTTATAAGCACCTCTATATCTGGGTAATCTCGCTTTCCCGGTAGGGAACGACGTTCCACGTAGGAGGAACCCCACTATGACGCCCCACGAGCGCGAATTCACCTGTCCGGACTGTGGCCGAGAGATACCCGTCACCGAGGCGATGCTCGAGGCGACGCTGCGCCACGGCTGTCCCGTCTGCGGAGCCGCGGTCGAGAGCAGCCAACCGACCGCATAGTCAGTTACCCCTGGTTCTCCACCGCGACCGTTCGGGACCGACCCGACCGACGGGCGGAACCGCCGGTTAGCTACATCGGCCCCAGGGAGAGCCGAGAACACCCTTAGATTCCTTTGATCCCCTTGTGGAACGCGCTTATATATTGTGCCGTGGTGGCATGTAGCGTGACCGATCCCGAATACGTCCCCAAAGCGTGTGCGTACATCACCCGCACGACGGGAGAGTTGCTCGTGTTCGAGGGGCCCGGCCACGACGGCCTCCAGATCCCGAAAGGGACCCTCGAGCCCGGTGAGTCACCCAGAGAAGCCCTCTTCAGGGAAGTAATGGAGGAGAGCGGACTCTCCACACTCAACGCGACGTGTCATCTGACGACCGACGTCTGGACCCGCCGGAAGTCGCCGCCAAAACGATACGTCCGCCACTTCTTCCACGCGACGGTCCACGAGCCCCGCGACGGGTGGACCCACACCGTGACCGACGGCGGGGAGGAACACGGTTCCGAGTTCGAACTGTACTGGGTACAGCCCTCGACCGGCCGCGAGTTCGTCCTCGATCTCGACGACTACCTCCATCTCCTGCCCGCCGACGACGGCGGCGCAGCGGCAGCGTCGGACTGACCGCAGGTTACGAGAGCGCGCGTTCGACCGCGTCGGCCACGCTTCGTGCTTTTTCCGCGAGTTCCTCCGAGACGAGCCCTTCGTCCACCGCGGCCTCGAGTTCGTCGGCGTCGACGATCTCGACGGCGCCGTCCGGCGTCCGGATCACGTCGACGTAGAGGTCGACGTACCGCACCGCATCGGGGAACAGTTCCACCGGCGTACAGACGTTGACGTACGTCCCTTTCGTCTCGCCGGCGGCCGACTTGTACGTCGTCGGGTACCACCACCGCCCCTCGCGGAACTTCGTGACCGCGACGTCGCCCTCCTCCTTGGGCGTCCCCAGCGCGTCGTAGGTCCCGCCGCCGCGCATCGATCGCTCGAGGGTGATCGAGCCGTCGGCGTCCCACTCGGTGACCTCGCCATAGCCCAGCGAGATCCGGCGGCCGTCGGGCTTGCCGTGACCGATCTCGAGGCGGTCGCCGCTCGTCGGGCCGAACTGGCGGGAGACGGCGTCGAAGGGAAACGCGGTTTCCCCGTCGGCGCCGGACGCGCCGACCGCCTCCGCGAAGTCGACGGCCGCGCTCGCGGCCCGATCGGCCGCCTTGATCCGGTGGTGACCGGGCATCGTCGTCTCGACCGTGCGGCGGTGGTCGTCCAGGGCGAACCGAGACTCGCGGCCGAACCAGCACCACGCGGTCCGGCGCGGCGCGGCGATCCGTCCGGGTTCGCCGGGTTCGTCCGGCGCGTCTCCGATCGCCGCCTCGAGGTCCTCGGCGCGGTCGACGGCGCGGTCGACGGCTGCCTCCATCGCCTCGAGATCGGCGTCGGCCGCCGCGCGCTTCCAGCGCAGGCCCCACCCCTCGGGGATCGACGTCGAGAGCAGGTCCGTCATGCCGACGAGTTCGGTTCCGGTTTCGCCGCTCGCGGCCGCCGAGACGCCCGTTCGGTCCCGCGAGAGCGTACAGAGGCCGCCCCCGACCGCGAGGGTCGGCCGGACGCGCGGTTCGTCGCCGTCCCAGGGTGGCGTCGGTTCGTCGACCTGGACGCGGTACCGGTCGCCCTCGCCGACGTAGCCGTCGACGTCGTCGTACTTGAGATAGCCCCGCCGGCCGTCGCCCAGGTCGACGACCGCGCCGCTCCCGCCGCCGGCCTCGAGCACTTCGGCGTCGAAAACCGCGCCGCGTGGCGTCTCGTCGTCCCAGCGGAACGTGTCGATCGCGAGCCCCTCGAGTGCCGCGAGAACCCGCTCGAGGTCGTCGGGCGCGCCCGAGACCTCGATCCCCTGCCTGTCCCGGGTCGTCTCGATCCGGACGTCGGCGGGAACGGCCGCGAACGGGTCGTCGAACCGCTCCTCGATGGGGTCGGATGCCTGGACGACCTCGATCAGAGCGTTTTCGCTTTCGCTGCCACTCCCGTCGCTGTCTTCGAGTAGTTTGGTGAGCGCTGTCGTGTAGATGCCGCGGACGCGTACTGTGGTTCGGGTCATTGTCGTGTCATAGTGGATTCGGGTCGGTTCGCTCCGCCACCGTCCGGCCGAACCGTCCGTGGCCGGGTCCGGGACGGTCGCCGTCGCCGGTCGGAACCGCCGATCGATCGTCGACCGAGTGCCGAAACGCGAACCGGCGTTCGTACACGTCGGTTCGCCCACCGGGCCTTTGTGGATTCCGAGTTTCGGCGACCGTCCGGGTCGCCCGTCCTTTTCGCTCGGCATACGTTCGTCCCGCGCTGACTCTCGCCCAACGCTTACCGTTCAGGAGCGATAGCTAGCGGGTATGGAACGCAGGCGCGATCCGGTCGAGCGGGCCGACGACGGCTCGAGCGACCTCTACGACGTCTCGACGTGGGAACCGAGATCGACGGTGGATCTGCTCGCGTACGCCCTCTACAACGGGATCAGCTACGGGTTACAGACGATCGTCCTTCTCGTCGCGGCGGTGATCACGCTCGCCTTGCTCGTCCAGCCGGCAGTGCTCGTCCTCGAGGACCCCCTGCTGGGTGCCTTCTTCGGTCTGTCGATCGTCCCCGCAGCCCTGCTGGCGGCGTTTATCTGGCGGACCGACATCACGAGCGAGGAACCGCTGACGCTGCTCGTGGCGACGTTCGTGCTGGCGATCCTCTTTGCGACGTTCGCCGCGCTCATCAATTCGGTCATGCGCCCGCGGTTCCAGGCGCTGTCACTGATCGGTCCCGTGCTCTTCTTCTATCTGATCGTCGGCCCCGTTGAGGAGGCGGTCAAACTGCTCGCCGTCCGGGTCTTCGCCTACCGGAGCGACACGTTCGACGCCGTCGTCGACGGCGCGGTCTACGGCGCGGTCGCCGGCCTCGGGTTCGCCGCGATCGAGAACGCGATCTACATCTCCGGGACCGTCGCCGAGGCCGAAGCGGGCCTGTTTGCGGCCGCGACCGGGATCACCACCGTCCGCGCGCTCGCGGGTCCGGGACACGTCATTTACTCGGCGATCGCGGGCTACTATCTCGGCCTCGCGAAGTTCAACCCGCAACACGCCGGCCCCATCGTCGCGAAGGGGCTGCTCGTGGCTGCATTCGTCCACGCCACCTACAACACGACGGTCGGGATCGTCCCCGGAATCGCCGCCGAACTCACCGCGCTCGGCCCCGACGCCGCGCTCGTCAGCTACATGATCGTCTTCGACGCCGCGGTCGGCTACTATCTCTACCGGAAGATCGCCCGGTATCGCCGCCGGTACCGCGACGCCGAGGCCGACGTTCCCGATTCGCCGTCGCCGGAACTCACCGAGTTCGATCCGCCGCGACGCCGTCGCTGGGAGCGGTAGCTCCCCCCGTCGTCCGATCGACGAGTTCGAATCAGCGCTGACTTCCTCGAATTCAGGACAGTTTCCCCGAAATATATATCCGTTCCCGACGAACCCGCGGACATGGTCGCACTCATCGGTTCGCTGATCGCGTTCGTCGTCGCGTTGCTCGTCGGCGGTCTGGCGATCTACCTCGGCGCGTCGACCGTCGTCGGCTCCGACGACTACTCACACGCTGTCTGGACGGCCCTGTTCGGTGCGATCGCGTGGGCCCTGACCGCGTGGATCCCGCTTTTCGGCCCGCTGATCGCGCTGGTCGCCTGGGTCTGGGTGATCAACTGGCGCTACCCCGGCGGCTGGACCGACGCCGCGGTCATCGGGCTCGTCGCCTGGGTCGCGGCGCTCGCGATCCTGTTCGTCCTCAACCTCTTCGGTCTCGGTATCGGTGCGTTCGGCGTTCCCGGGCTCTGATCCCCCGCCCGCCTCACTCGAAGCGCGCCTCGAGCAGTCGCTCGACGTATTTCGAGAGGACGTCGACCTCGAGGTGAACCGGATCGCCGGGTTCCTTCTCGGAGAGCGTCGTGAGTTCGTATGTCGCCGGGATGATCGCGACGGTGACGCTCGCGGCCCCAGCATCGGAGTCGGCGGTGTCTCCGCTCTCGAAGTCGGCGACGGTGAGGCTGATACCGTCCAGCGTGATCGATCCCTTCTCGACGACGTACCGTTCGTAGCCCGCCGGAAGCTCGAATTCGAAGAACCAGTCCTCGTCGACGGACTCGATCCCCGTGACCGTCGCCACCGCGTCGACGTGACCCTGGACCACGTGGCCGTCGAACCGCCCGTCGGCCGGCATCGCCCGCTCGAGGTTGACCCCCTCGCCTTCCTCGAGGTCGCCCAGGTAGGTCCGTTCGACCGTCTCGGTCGCCAGGAAGACCTCGAACCAGTTGCCGTCCTCGAACCGCTCGACCGTGAGACACGCGCCGCTGACACTGATGCTCTGGCCGTGCTCGAGTCCCGTCGCGACTTCGTCCGCGCCGATACGGAGCCGCAGTCCGTCCTCGGTCCGTTCGCGGCCGACGATCTCGCCGGTCTCCTCGACGATTCCCGTGAACATGCTCTAGTCGAACGTGGCACGCTCGGGGCAAAGCCGTTCCGTTCCGCTCCGTTCCAGCAACCCCGCGACGGCGACGAACGCAACGCCTTTTGAGGTGGACCCGAAGAGTGAGTGCAATGGATGCGGACCCGAATCCGGGCCCGGACGATCGAGTCTACTACGTCGTCAGCGATCTCCACATCGGCGGCGACGAGCAACTCGAGGAGGCCGCGTTCCTCGGTGAGTTCCTGGAGTTCCTCGAGCGTCTCGAGCGGACCGACGAGGACGCCGAATTGATCATCAACGGCGACGCGTTCGGCCTCTGGGAGTTCACGACGGTCGAGGGGATCGAGAAGTTCGACGTCCTCGAGGAGACGTATCCGGAGCTGTTCGAACAGCTCCGGGCGACGGGCGAGAACGTACAGATTACGCTGTTGCCGGGCAACCACGACCACGAACTCGCGGCCTACGACGAGTACGTCGACCGCCTGGCCGAGTACAACGTGGAGTTGCTCCCCGAACAGTCGATCTCCCGGCGGATCGGCGACCAGGTGATCCACTTCGAGCACGGCCATCAACGCGATCCGAACAACCGGATCGAGGACTGGGGCAACCCCCACGCGACGCCGCTCGGCTACTACTACAATACCCTCGTTACGAGCCGTGCGGGCAAACTCTCCGACCGCGGCCGGTACAACTGGCTGAAGGACGTCCAGGCGGTCACGCCGACCGAGCGGATGCCGGTCTGGCTGTTCTCGAAGTACTTCTACCGGGAGATGAACCCGGTGCTGCGGTACTCGCTGGTTCCCTTTCTCCTGCTTTTCAATATCAGCGCCATCCTCGCCGTCCTGGCAGGCCTGGACGTGGCCGGCGTCTGGTCGATGCCGATCGACCGGACCGCGTCCTTTCTCGGCCAGTTCGGGCGGGCCGGGACCGCGGCGTGGTTCTTCCTCTCGCTCAACGTGACCGTCGCCGGCCTGCTCGTCCTCGTCGGCATTCCGTTGTATTTCATCCGCCGGGACGTCAGGCAGACGATCGATCGGTTCGGTATCTTCGAGACCGAACTCACCGTCGATCCCGAAATCCCCTACGTGGAGGCCGCTCGTGAGGTCTTCGACGAGCAACCGGAGACGACGATCTTCTGCTACGGGCACACCCACCGTCCGGGAATCCGGGAACTCGAGGGCGGGATCATGGTCAACAGCGGCACGTGGCTCAAGCGCCTTCATCGCCGGGACGGGATCATCGGCATCCTGCCGCCGGTGTTTTACCCGTCCTACCAGCTCGCGGCGGTGCGGATCGAGCCGGTCGATGCGTCCGCCGAGCGATCGGAGCCGGCGACCGACGCCGCTTCCGATGCCTCGGGCGTCGCCGTCGAGTTCGAGCGGATCAGGAAGCCCAGCCCTGCGACGGAGGAACTCACCCGGACCGAGCGGTTCTTTACGGTCGGGCGGGAGCCCGAACCCGACCTGCCCGACCGCCACGTCGTCGAGTCGCCGTCCGAGCGGACGGCAGCGACCGTCGAAACGAGCGACTGACTCTGCCGGACAAAACGATGCACACACACCGATCGCACTCGAGACGCCGTCACGTTCCGGGACAGGCGTCGAGACGCGATCGGGTGTGTACTGACTTTTGTCCAGTAGTATGAGACGGCTCGTCGTAGCGTTTTACCGGGGGTTGCCGTCCCGTCGGAGCGATCACCCGTAACGAACCACAACGGAGCGTACGACGCGGCGCGGTTCGCGTCGCTCGAGGTCGTCCCGATGTCGTCCCCGGTCGCTGCCCTTTTTACTGCGTCGAGCGTACCCGACTCGACGTGGCAGGTATCATCGATACGGTCAAACTCGCGGGCGTGCTCGTCCTCGCGCTCCCCGCGGCGATGGCGGGGGTCGAACTCCTCGTCGTCCGGGGGCGTACGGGTCCTGGAGCGGCCCTGCTCTTTCTCGCCGTCGGGCTCGTGGTCGTCCAGCAGCGGTTGACGACGCCCGGCGACGTCCCCGAACTCGTCGTGAAACGGATCGGATCCGGACTCCTCGATGACGGTGATCCGTCCGACGGGGACCAACGCCACGACCCAAAAAAGAACGACGAGCGGTAGTTCGAGCGGTCGGAACTCAGAACTCCCGTTCCGGCGATTCGAGCAGTGCCGTCGGCTCGAGCGAGCGGGACGGTGCGGCGAGCCACTCGGCGGGGTCGGGTTTGTCCTCGCACCGGCCGTCGCCGACTTCTACCGCGGCATCGATCCGGACGACTGCGCCCGGTTCGATCTCCGTTCCCGGGGCGAGCGGCCGCTCCGCTGGTTCCAGGCCGACACCGGTGGCCCGGGTCTCGACCGCGCCGTCCTCGCCGAACGCACGGATCTCGGCCTCGAGGTCACCCTCGACTGCGGCGACGGTCTCGGGGCCGGCGGTGAGCATCGCCCGCGTGGAGCCGAACGCCTGTGTCAGGGCGACATGGGTGCGCCGTTCCCGGCCGCCATCGCTGTCAACGACGACGGTTCGAGCGAGCGCGCCGTAGTAGCCATCGGGATCGCGGGGGGCGACGGCGACGACGATCGGTTCGCCGGGCCGGAGTCGGCCGTCGCCGGGCACGGAAATCGTGGTGTTGCCGACCGGGAATCCGCCCGCGGCGGTGATTCCCTCGTCGACCGCAGTTCGGAGTCGGTCGTCCGTCAGCGGCTCCGGCGACTCGTCTTCGCCCTCGAGAACGAGCCGATCGTCCTCGACCGTCGTCGCGGCGAGCAGTTCGGCTCCCCGGTGGAGCCCCGCTCGAGCGGCCCGCTGGGCGCGTTCGATGCGTGCACGCTCGGCGTCGGTCTTTTTCGCCCGGGCGCGCTCGAGGGCGTCCGTCGAGGCGAGGCCGAACCCGCGTTGCTCGAGGTAGAGTGCAGCGTCGTGGGGGATGCTCGCGGGCGTCAGTACCGTCGGCTCCGCGGGACCGACGTTCACGTTCGGGTCGACGACAGCCGCGAGCGCGTCGGCCAGCCGTGCCGCCGGATGCCGGTCCGACGGGGCGCTCGGGCGTTCGCTCTCGAGGTGCCACTCCTCGCCGTCGTAGCCGATCGCGTAGGTGGATCGCCCGCGGGCGGGGTCATGGTCGTGATCGTGGTCGTGGTCGTCGTCCTCGATCGAGGCGAGCGCGGCCACAGAGTACCGGACCCCCGGATCGCGGTCGGTCCCGGCGTGGACGAACGCCGCCGCGTTGCGGGACTCGAGACGGTCGTCGAGGATCGACTCGAGGGCGTCGGCGCCGACATCGTTCTCCCGACTCGGTGGAGTCCGACGACTGTCCGCGTCGGCTCGTGGCGTCCCGTCGGTCACGGTTACGGCGCTTCGGCCTCGACTTCCTCGCCTTCCCCGTCGCCTTCGTCCGCCAGCGGCTGCTGGGCCTCCTCGATCAGTTCCTCGAGGGTCGCGTCGGTGAGTCGGCCGTTGAGCAACACGTCGATCGGCAGCGTCGGCGCGCCGTCGACGAGGTTCTCGAGCAGGACGAGCCGTTCGCGGGCACGGGACATGCCGACGTAGAAGACGCGCCGTTCGTTGTCCGTGAGGACGGGAACCGGCGAGGTGGACTTGGTGAACTCCTCGACGCCGGGGACGTCCTCGGGGTCGTCGACCGTCGCGACCATCTGCTCGACGACCTTCTCCGTGAGGTCGGTGCCGACGATGACGTGGTCGGCTTCGCGGCCCTTCGCGGAGTGGATCGTGCCAACGCGGACCCGGTCGGTGTCCATCCCGACGTACTCGCCGATGCCGAAGTACGAGCGAATGCTCTTCTTCTGGAAGTTGGTCACCTTCCGGACCATGTCGGCCGCGGAGGCCGGGTCGGGCATGAACGGGACGTGGTCCTCGACGACCTCGGCGGGGATCAGCAGTTCCTGGAGGTCTTCGATGCCGGTCTCCTCCTGGCGTTCGTCGATTTCGTCGAAGAGGTCGTCGCGCTCCTCGGTGCCGAACGCCGACTCCTGGAGCATGTCGGCGAGTCGGCGGGCCTGCAGGCCGGTGACGTCGTCGCCGCGATCGATCGCCTCGACCGCGCGGACGTACTGGGTGAGTCGGTCGGTCCACATCCGCTGGTCCGTCAGCGACGTGAACGGGATCCCTTCGGTGATGAACTCGTCGATGAACTGGAACATCTGGTAGCGGGCCCGGAACAGGACCATGATCGTCCCGTCGGGGTCCTCGACCAGCGTCCGCCGAACCATCCGGACCACGTCGAGCATGGAGGCGTTCCGGCGGGCCTCGACCGCGCCGCCCTCCTTGCGGGGCTTGAGGTCCTTGTCCTGACGCTTGTCGATGTGACGGATTTCCTTGTTGACGGCGTTGAGGACGTTCGAGGGCAGTCGGTAGGAGTTAGGGAGAATGACGTCCTCGTCGACGCCCTCCTCGAGCAGCAAGGCGGGGTCGGCACCCTGCCAGGAGTAGACGACCTGGTCGTCGTCGCCGGCGATCAGCACCTGGTCCATGTGGGGTTTCCACTCGTCGTAGACGTCGTACTGCAGGGTGGTGATGTCCTGGAACTCGTCGATCACCAGGTAGTCGACGCTCGGGAGCAGCGAGCGCTGTCGCACGCGCTCTAACATGTCCGCGAAGCCGATCTTGCCCTCCTCGCCCTTGTAGGAGCGCCAGGCGCGGATCGCTTCGGGGACGTCGATCCGGTCGTCGTCGCTGGGCCAGGTCGGGGTGTACTTGTTGCCCTCCTGGGCGTTGGGGTCGATCTCCGGCGGGAGTCGAACCTCCTCCTCGTCCCACTGGAAGGGGACGTCGTACCAGTCGGCGACGTCGCGGCGGGTCCGCTGGAGCCACTGACTGGTCGCGATGACCTTGTTTCCGATGGTCGTCGAGCGGGCAGTCCGGCGACCAGCGCCGGAGTACTCGTCCTCGAACTCGAGACCGTACTGTTCGCAGAACTCCTCTTTCTCGGTTTCGCCGATGACGTCGCTTCGGGAGAGATCCAGCAGATCGTACGCCTTGGCGTGCATCGTACAGACGTTGCCCTGCAGCGCACGGGGGCTCTCACCGAGCCGATCGGCGAGTCGTTCGCGAACCTCCTGTGCGGCCGCTCGCGTGTACGAGACGACGAGGATATCCCGGAACGTGACGCCGTCCTGCTCGAGGATTTCTTCGACGTGGTCGAGAAGCGCGGTCGTCTTCCCGCTTCCCGGACCACCGAACAGCCGGGTCACCTTCGTCTCCGTGGTAGCCATTGTAGCCATTCAGGAGCGCGATACTCATAAGTGACGTGGGTTTTCGACGACGGGAACGGACCGTTGACGGGCGGTTCAGGGCGTCAGGGGTTTCGCGGGGAGCGAGCGGTTCGGACCTCGGCGCCGTCTCGGATCTTGTCTTGGCAGTCCGGACAGACGCGCGGGTCGTCGACGCCTCGCGGCGTGAACACCCGCGCGTACGCGTCGGTCACGAACGAACCGCAGTTCTGGCATTCCGGCATATCTCCTCACCGCTACTGTTTGCAATTAATACACTATAGTTATGTCGAATGTTCGGGGCGAAAACTGTCGCGGCACCGCTCGTCGGTGGAGGAAAACGATGGGAAGAGCCGCCTACGCCGTCGGTTCCCAGCCGCAAACTGTACACAGCGTCGCCGAGTCCTCGTGGAGGCCGCCACACTCCGGACACTGCTTCTTGTTATACTCCTGTTCCCACCCTACTCGTTCGACCGTGTGACCGCGGTCAGTGAGGAACTGATCGAAGACGTCGTCACCGGCGTCGTTGGGTGAGGTACCCATAGGTGTGTCAATGCACACCACAGTAATAAATCGTAGGGTTACCTCCAGATCCTACCTCAGAGTTTCCGACAGGTAAGGTGCCGTACTCGTCAGGACCGGGGGATTCCCGGCGTCGAATCGGGGAGCGTGCCGACCCTCGAGTTTTTGCCGGTCTCGCTCCAACGTAGGCGTATGACGGATCTGCGCCTCGACGCGACGCAACTCGATCGGTACTCGAGACACGTAATCATGGACGAGGTCGGGCCCGAAGGCCAGAAACGGCTGCTCGAGGGGTCGGTGCTGGTCGTCGGCGCGGGCGGGCTCGGGTCGCCGGCGATCCAGTACCTCGCGGCCGCCGGGGTCGGCCGGATCGGCATCGTCGACGACGACGTCGTCGAGCGGTCGAACCTGCAGCGCCAGATCGTTCACGGCGACGCCGACGTCGGCCGGCCGAAAGTCGAGAGCGCGGCCGACTACGTGGCGGCGCTGAACCCCGACGTCGACATCGAGACCCACGAGGTACGGCTCACACCCGAAAACGTCGGCGACCTCGTCGCCGACTACGACGTCGTCCTCGACGCCAGCGACAACTTCGCGACGCGGTACCTGCTCAACGACCACTGCGTGCTCACCGAGACGCCGCTGTCCCACGGCGCGATCTATCGCTTCGAGGGGCAGGTGACGACGTTCACCAACGAGCGCACCGGCGAGGACGACCCGCCGTGTTACCGCTGTATCTTCCCCGAAGCCCCCGAACCGGGCACCGTCCCCGATTGCGCGACGACCGGCGTCCTCGGCGTCCTCCCGGGTACCGTCGGCTGCATCCAGGCCACCGAGGTCGTCAAGTACCTGCTCGGGAAGGGCGACCCCCTCGAGGGCCGCCTGCTCATGTACGACGCGATGGACATGAGCTTCGAGGAGGTCCCCGTCCGGCCCAACCCGGACTGTCCCGTCTGTGGCGACGACCCCGAGATCGAGTCCGTCTCGGACGTGGCCTACGAGGGGACCTGCGAGATCTCGGCGGACTGAGCCACGGGCCGAACGAGGACGGAGGAACCGATCACCTCGTCGTCACTCCGCCGGGCCGTCGCGGCCGCTCGCGGATGCCGTTACCAGCGCCGCGGTGTCGGCTAACTCGAGGTCCATGCGCGGATCGACCACGGCGAGACGCATAGTTTCGACCCTGCGACGGCCGCGGCGCTCGTGGACGGTCGTGGACTGTCGTTGGCGATCGAGCCTACTCCTGGTGGCGGACCCGGACCATCCCGTCCGAAGTAACGCCGACGATCAGGGGCGTCGAAACCTCCCGTCCCGTGATCGCTGAGCCGGCAGCGTCGCTGACTGCCTTCATCAGGTCGGGCGCGGTGTAGTCGACCTTGACGCCGGCCTCGTCGCAGGCCTCGTAGACCCGGTTCGGCACGTCGTAGAGGTCGGTCCCCTCCGGGACGCGGACACGGACCGGCGCGCGAAGCGCCTCCGCGAACCCGACGGTTTCGCGGGCCTTCTCGAGGTTTTCGCGGGCGCTGGCCTCGATCGAGGAGACGTTCGCACGCGAGGTACCCAGCTCGTCGGCGATGTCGGCCTGCGAGATGTCTCGTTCGCGCAGGGCCAGCACCTGGGCCTGTCGATACGTGAGGACGCTCGATTCGGGTTCGAACCCGATGTCGTCGAGCAGTTCGTCGACTTCATCGAGCACGACGGTCACCCCCGGCTCCGGTTCCGGTTCCGGCTTCCGTCCGGATCGAGCCCGGTCGGACTCGGACGTTCATATCCAAGTACTAGCAGGCGACGGGATGAAAGCTTCCCCGATCCGACCGCGACCGAGTCGATACTCGAGCCGTCACGAACGATATCGGGAGGGACACGGGAGAACGTGCGGAAACGTCGAGCTCGAAAGCGAAAGCGCGCGAGGAGGAAAGCGAGGCTCCGTCGATCCCGGCCTATGCCGTCGCACGGCTCAGCCCAGGAGGTACCGGAGCTTGGGGTAGCGGTCGATCAGCTTCTCGCCGCCGACCTGGATGCGCTCGAGGTAGGCGTCGAGGCCGGCGATACGGCCCGCTGCGAACGCGCCGAGCGCGAGGAACGCGACGGCGTAGATCAGCGTCGAGTCGAACAGCGCGAGCCACTCACCTTCCCAGCCGCCGAGGTAGAAGGCGGTCATCTGCATCGCGCCGCCGAGTGCTGCCAGGCGGACGAACGCGCCGGCGATCAGCGCGACGCCGATCAGCACCTGCGTCGCGGGCACGACGACGTTGATGACCTCCATCAGCGCGGGGTTGGCGGCCATCGCGCCGTAGAGTCCGCTCACGGGGCTCGCGGGGTCGACGTGGGCGAGGTAGCCACTGGCGTCGAACGGCCAGTCGGAGACCTTCCCCAGGCCCGCAAACAGGATCATCCCACCCATCACGAACCGCAGTGCGACCACGAACCACGCGCTCAGGGCGTGCGGTTCGCCGGTGAGGGTAATCCCACCGTAGCGGCTTTCGAGTCGGTTTGGAGTTGTAGTGGACATCGTCTGTCACCTCTTACAGGTAGAGGTAGGACGGTCGTATACTTGAACGCGGATCCTGGTTCCCGCCGCTCAGGAGATGTTCCGACCGTTCGGGAATCGGGTGCGAATATGTTCGCCCAATTTATACTGCCGGCGGCTGCGCGACGACGTTTACGTCCGTCGGCGTCGTACGGGCGGTATGGTCACGACCATCTCGCCCGACCGGCTCGCGGAGCTGATCGACGGGGACGAGGAGTTCGCGCTCGTCGATACGCGCCCGGCGGAGAGTTACGAGGCCTGGCGCGTTCCCGGGGCCAGACACTTCCAGTTCGGCCCCGAGGAGGACCTCGAGGAGAACGGGCAACTCGAGGACCTGCGCGAGGTCGTCGGGGACGCCGACCGGGTGATCGCCATCTGCGCGAAAGGGCTCTCGTCCGGCAACCTGGCAACGCAACTCGAGTCGGCGACCGACGAGTTCGACGCCCAGGCCGTCGACGGCGGGATGAAAGGGTGGAGCGGCGTCTACGATCGTGCCTCGATCGACGTCGACGACGGGCTGACGGTCGTTCAGGTCCAGCGTCGCGCGAAGGGCTGTCTCGGCTACGTGGTCGGCTGTGAACGCACGGGCGAGGCGGTCGTCGTCGATCCGACCGCCGACGGCGACGAGTTCGCGGTCGCCGCGGAGGAGGCCGGCCTCTCGATCGAGGGGGTGATCGACACCCACGTCCACGCCGATCACGCGTCCGGCGGGCGGGAACTCGCCGACGACCTCGGGGTCCCCTACTACCTCGGCGAGCGTGCCACGGAGCGCGACGTCGAGGTCGAGTTCACGCCCCTCGAGCGCAACGAGGTGCTCGCGGTGGGTGACCGCGAGGTGAAGGCGCTGGCCGCGCCGGGCCACACCAGCGAGATGATCAACCTGCTGGTCGACGACCGGGCGCTGTTGACCGCGGACACGCTGCACGTCGACTCGACGGGGCGGACGGAACTCGAGTTCAGCGCAGACGAAGGGGAGGAGGGCGCGGAGATGCTCTACGAGACGCTCCACCGGACGATCCTCGCCGAACCCGAGTCGGTCGTCGTCCTCCCCGGCCACGTCACCGTCACCGAGTCGGGGGAGTTCGCCCACGGCTCGCCCGGCGAACCGATCACGACGACGATCAGGGACGCCCGGACTGAGATCGACCTGCTCGACCTCGAGCGCGAGGCGTTCGTCGAGCGGATGGCCGACGCCGGGGAGAAGCCGGCCAACTACGAGGAGATCATCGACCGCAATCGGGGTGCGCTCGAAATCGCACCGGAGGAACGGGTCGAACTCGAGATGGGGCCGAACAACTGCTCGGCCTGATCGGAGCCCGACGAGACCGGGACGGCGGGACGGTCTCGAGGCCCGTCCGATTTTATAAAAACCTCACACGTCACGGCGACCGTCAGGCCGGGGAAGCCGGTTCGCGTAGTTCCGATTGCATCCCCAGTTGTGCCAGCTCCCAGTCGAGATATTCACGGAGGCCGTCTTCCACGGGCCGGTGTTCGATCCCGAGTTCACGTCGGGCTCTCGAGTTGTCGACGAGCACTTCGCCGCTGTCGAAGAACGCCAGCAGTTCGCTTTCGAACCCCTCGGGAGGCCGGGTAACGAGTTCGGCGACGGAGACGACACGGCTCAACGCGCCGAAAACCGCGCTCGGCACCGCTCGCGGCGCTGGAATCCCCGTCAACTCCTCTACGATCCCGAATATGTCGGGGACGCTCCTGGGTTCGCCCGAGAGTATGTACTCCTCCCCGGGAGCTCCCTCGTCCATCGCCCGGACCAGGTTCGCGGCCGTGTCCTCGACGTAGCTCCAGGGAAGCGTGAAGTCGTTCGGAATCATGGGAAGCTCCTGTTTGAGGTGGCCCCGGAACGCAGTCCGGGGTGTGCCGCCGTAGGCCTTGTCACCGGGTCCGTAGATCGCGCCGAGCGTGGCGATTACGACCGGGAGTCCGTCGTCGATCATCGGTTCCGCGACCTCGTAGTGGGCGCGCCATTTCGTGCGCTGGTACACGGAGGGAAACGAGTTCGGCGACCGGTAGGACTCGTCGACGTACTCGCCGCCAGTATCGCCGTACACGCCGGCGGTGCTAACGTAGACGCCTTTCGGTACGTCGTACTCGTCGAGCAGTTCCAGCACGTTCCGCGTTCCCTTGACGTTGACCCGCTCGGCTTTCTCTTCGTTCCACGGGCCCGGCCCGACCTGGTACCAGGCGGCGAGGTGGAAGACACCGTCGGCCCCGTCTATCGCGTTTCGCAGGCCCTCTTTCTCCGTGACGTCCCCCTCAACGACCGTGACGGATTCGGGGAGGTGCTCGGCGTTCGACTCGTCGCGGGTGACCGCAGTCACCGCGTGTCCGTCGTCCACGAGGCGCTCGACGAGGGAGGTCCCGATGAACCCCGTCGCACCAGTGATGACGTACCCCATATACTGTCCCGTGTTAACAAACAGCATAAGACTTCGTGCTTTTCGGGCAAACCGTTCGGTTTCCTAATCCGACCTCGAGTAGTCGTCGCCCGGAAGGGACCACGCGTAGCTATCGGACCAGCGGTCGGTTCGCACGCGCAGGGATCGGACTCCCTCCCGTCTCACCACCATTTCGGGAGAACCGACCGTGACCTCACTCTGGAGTCCGGGGGAGCCGTTCCCCCGTCTCACCGCGAGTAGGTCTCGAGGCGAACGATCCGTCCCTCCTCGAGTTCGAAGAAGTCGGCGAACTCGAACAGTTCGTCGGCGTCGCCTGGCCCTGCGGCCTCGAGGACGCGACCGCGGGCGGCGACTGCCGCCTCGTCGTTGGCAACGACCGAGCACAACTCGTGGCGCGTGTCCGGGTTCGGTCGTTCCTCGCGCATGAACCGGACGAACGAGGCCCGGTCCTCGAAGGTCCTGTCGGGTCTTCGCTGGACGAACTCGGGCGCAAGCACCGACTCGAGCGCCTCGTAGTCGTGGTCGTCGAGCGCGTCGTAGTACCGCCGAACGAGGGCAACCGGGTCCATACGCGGGAGGTTTCGGGCGGAGTGCCAAAAGCGTGGTACTCGCCCGACGCCCTATTATCGCGACGGTTACAGGAACTGCGTTCAGCGAACGCTTACACGACATCGCGTCGTGTGTAAACCTATGGCAACAGCCGACGACTTCCACGAGGCCGTCCCGCTCGCGGACCTCGAGGAGAGCGGCCGCGAACTGACGAGCGTCGACGGGGTACCGATCGCCCTCTTCCACCACGAAGGGGAGGTCAGGGCGGTGAACAACCGCTGTCCCCACATGGGGTTCCCGCTCGTCGAGGGCACCGTCGACGACGGGATCCTCACCTGCCACTGGCACCACGCCCGGTTCGAACTCTCCTGTGGCGACACGTTCGACCCGTGGGCCGACGACGTCCAGACCTACCCCGTTGAGGTGCGCGACGGAACCGTCTACGTGAACCCGAACCCGGTCCGGGAGCTGCCGCCCGAGGAGCACTGGGCCGACCGCCTCGAGACGGGGCTCGAGGAGAACCTGCGGCTGGTCGTCGCGAAGTCGACCATCGGCCTCCTCGACGCCGGCGTCGACTACCGCGAGCCGACCGCGCGAACCCTCGAGTTCGGCACCAAGTATCGGGACGCCGGCTGGGGTCGCGGGCTCACCGTCCTCGGCTGTATGGCGAACGTGATCGACGACCTCGAGGAGAGGGACCGAAAGCGGGCGCTGTACACCGGTGTCCGGTACGTCGCGAACGACTGCGCCGGCGAGACGCCGAACTTCGACCAGCCGTCGCTGTCGACCGACGACGTCGGTTTCGACCGGCTCAAGTCCTGGTTTCGCGACTGCGTCGAGTTGCGCGACGCCGACGGCGCGGAACGCTGCCTGCGGACCGCCGTCGAGTCGGGCCGTTCGGAGGCCGAACTCGCGGAGATGGTCTTCGCGGCCGCGACGGATCACCCCTACCTCTCGGCCGGCCACGTCCTCGACTTCGCGAACACGGCCTTCGAGACGCTCGAACACGTCGGTGCCGAACACACCGCGGACGCCCTCGCGAGCCTCGTCGAGCCGCTCGTCACCGCCGACCGCAGCAACGAGCAGTCGGCGTGGCGACAGCCCGTCGACCTGGTCGCGCTCCTCGAGGACGTCTACGGCGGCGACGTCACCGAGACGAACGGGCTCGAGGAACTCGCTCGCGAAGGGGACCGCGGGTCGTGGTCGCCCCCGGCCGACTTCCAGGCGACGCTGCTGGGGGACGACCCCGAGGCGATCGTCGACGCCCTGGCCGACGCAGTCCGGGCGGGCGCGACGACCGAGGACCTCGCCGCGGAGGTCGCTCACGCAGCCGCGACCCGGGTCGCGCAGTTCGGTACGGGGAACGAGTTCGGCGACTGGGACACCGTCCACCACACGTTCACCTACGCCAACGCGGTCCAGGGGGCGACCCGCCGAACCGACGCGATCGAACTCTACCGGGCCGTCTTCGACGCCGCCGTGAGCGTCTACCTCGATCGGTTCCTCAACACGCCGCCCGCGCGGGTTCCCGAGCCCGGGGAGGACACCGGCCGCGACCCGGACGCCATTCGCGAGGACCTACTCGAGACGTTTGACGCGGACGGGGAGGTCAACCGTGCGGGTCGGCTGGTCGGGGAGTTCTTCGACTGCGGCGGCGACCCGGCGGCGCTGAAGCGGACGCTCGGGCACGGACTGCTGCGCGAGGACGCCGACTTCCACACCCTCCAGAACGTCGAGGCGGCGTTCCGGCGGTTCGACCTGGTCGAGGAGCGCCGATCCGAGGGCGAGAAACGGGAAGGCGTCGACCTCGATCGGCGCCGCCGGATCCCGCTGATCGCGACGGCTCGGTACATGGCCGCCCACTTCCCGACGCGACGGGAGGCAGAACAGACGTTCTCGATCGCGACGCGGCTCGGGCGGGGCGAACGGATCCACGAGTGATCCACGGGGGAGCGGGTTAGTCGCGTCCGCCCATCGACTGCCTTTTTTCCGCCCCGCCCGTACGGCCCCGCGTGGAGTGTCACGTCTACTACGAGGGGGACGACGACCCCGAGAAGTGCACCGCGCGCCGCCTCGAGCAGTTCGACGAGGCGATCCTCTACCGGAAGATGTCGCAGGTGCCCTACGGCGTCGTCCTCAACCCCCACGCCGACCGGGCGCTCTCGCCGGCCGACGCGGAGGAGGGGCTGGGCACGCTGGTCGCGCTCGACTGTTCCTGGGAGTCCGCGGAGGCGGCCTCGTTCCGGATGAACGGCGTCCACCGCGCGCTGCCCTTCCTCGTCGCCGCGAACCCGGTCAATTACGGCCGGCCGTTCCAGCTGACCACCGTCGAGGCGCTGGCCGGCGCCTGTTGTATCTTCGGCGAGCGGGACCGCGCCGAGGAACTGCTCGAGCCGTTCCGCTGGGGCGAGACCTTCCTGACGCTCAACGAGGAGCCGCTTCGCCGGTACAGCGAGTGTGCGGACTCGAGCGAGGTCGTCGCGGTGCAGGAGGAGTATCTGGCCGACCCCGACGAGGGCGAAAGCGAGACCGTGGACGACGATGCCGTCCCGGAGTGACCGCTCGGCGGTCGCACAATCACAGCGGTTATATGCACGTCCCCCCAACGGGGCGATATGCCAAGCTTCGACGCCGCCGAGAACCGGTCGCTCGAGAAGATGATCTGCATGCGCTGTAACGCCCGCAACCCGAAGCGAGCCGACTCTTGCCGGAAGTGTGGCTACGGGAACCTCCGCCCCAAGGCGAAAGAACCCCGCGCAGCGTAACGCGACTCGAGTACTCGAGACACCTTCGTTCTGGGACGGCGTTCCGTCCCGCTTCTCCCTTGCGTCGAAGCGGTCGGACCGCCGGTCGTCGCGCCCCTACGTATCGTTTGCACGTCGGTTCTCGCCGGCGTGACCGCCCGAGGGCAGTCGATTCTCGGTCGCGACCAATAGCCAATGCCGTTTAGTACTTCGATTAGAAACAACCACTCGCTTCCGGTGACGGAAGCAGCGTGTGGGGAGCGGTTCGGTAGGTGGTGGTCTCCCCACCGCACACCTTGCGGTGCGTCCTCACGTTGGCACAGTTCCTACTTAGGAGTGGGTGATTCCCGCGAGCGCGACGGGTACTATTCGACCGACGGGACCGGTACGATCCGTCGGCCCCGACCGGCCGCACCGGCCGCGTCACTCGTCGGGGTACTTGGGCTCGCGTTGCTCCGCGCGCTCGAGCGCGGTTTCGACGACGTCGCGGACGTCCCCGTGGAAGACCTCGCCGTGGCCTGCGTACATGTGCTCGACGCCGGCGGACTCGCCTCCCTCGTCCCCCGAGGGCATGCGCTCGAGCAGGTCCCGAATGCTCTCGATGAGCCGTTCGCGGGACTGGCCGGCCATGTCCGTGCGGCCGAAGCTGCCGTAGTCGAACGCGCCGTCGTCGTGGACGACTACGTCGCCGGAGAACAGCGTCGTCTCGGAGACGAACGAGACGTGGTCGTCGGCGTGGCCGGGCGTGTAGACCACGTCGAACTCCTCGTCGCCGATCCGGACCGAGTCGCCGTCCTCGAGCGCGTGGGTCCGTGCCGGATGGTCGCCGTAGGCGTAGACGTCGGGATCGAATGCCTCGAGGACGGCCTCGAGTTGGGCGACGTGATCGCTGTGCTGGTGTGTCAGGACGACCGCATCGAGGTCGTCGACGTGCCTGTGGATGACGTCGACGACGCCCTCGTACGCGCCGACGTCGACGAGCGTGACGGTATCGCCGACCGCCAGGAAGGCGTTGCAGGTGAACGTCTCGGCTTCGTCGGTGACGTGGTACACGTCCATATCGGGGGTCTCGTCGGCCGCGAGTAAAATCCTGGCGTCGGCGCCGCCAGTACGCGGAATTTCCGCTGAGCGATCGGTAGCGGCCCCGATGGACACAACCATGGAATTTTTCACCTCCAAACGCATAGGGCTACCTGTATGGGATTCGGGAGTTACGACGAATCCGAACAACAGGAGGTCGACGCTGATTTTGACGACGACGACGCCGTTCAGTCATCGGAAACCGACCACAACGGAACGATCGAGTTCGAGAACGGAGCTTCCAGCGACGAACTCTTGGATCGCCTCAAGGAGATCAAGGACGACGAGTCCTGACGGTGATAGCTAACCCCCGCCGTCGGTGCCGGTCTCGGTCCCGGCGCCGATTCCGGTGGCGATACCGATGAAAGCCGGGGTGCGGGCACTCGGCGTCGCGGAGTCCTATCGCGACGGCGCGACACGGAGTACGCTCGCCGCCGCCGTCGTCCGCGCCGACCGCGTCGTGGACGGCCTCGCCTACGACTCCTGTACCGTCGGCGGCACCGACGCGACCGACGCGGTCGTCTCGCTGCTTGCCGACCTGGACCGTCCCGACGCCCGGTACGTGTTGCTCGGTGCCGTCGCCCCGGCCTGGTACAACGTTCTCGAGTTGTCGCGGATCCGCGAGGCCGCCGACCGGCCCGTGATCGCCGTCACCTTCGAGGCGAGCGACGGTCTCGAGACCGGGATTCGCGACGCATTCTCGGGTGAAGAGCGTCGCCGACGCCTCGAGCGGTATCGCTCGCTGTCGCCCCGCCGAGAACTGTCGGTCAACGACGAGACGGTGTACGTCCGGGCCAGCGGCCTCGAGGCCGAGCGGGTCGACGAGGTGGTACGTGCGTTCACGCCCGAGGGCGGCCGTCCGGAGCCGATCCGGGTGGCCAGCCTCGCGGCGCGGGCGGCGGACGGGTACCGCCAGAGAAGCGGGGAAGAGTCCTCGGGCGGCGAGTCCGAATAGTCCGATCGCGACCTCGAGCGGGCGCGTGTAACCGACTTACGCCGACCGCCGCTCGAGCGCCGCCACGCCGAGAAGCCCGCCAGTCACGAGGACGAACGCGACCAGCGACAGCCGCGGAATCGTGAAGACGCCGAGGCCGCGCCAGTAGACGGAGCCACAGCCGCCGCCGACCCCGCAGGTCGTGCCCGACGAACCGGTCGCCTGGATCAGGACGTGGTACGCCGCGACGAGGAGTCCAACCCCCGAGAGGGGGAGGGCGGTCTTCCACGTTCCTGCGCGGTCCTCGAGGGCGGCGACGCCGAGGACGACCGTGAGCGGGTACATACAGATCCGCTGGTACCAGCACAGGTCGCAGGGCGGATACCCCCGGATCTCGCCGAAGTAGAGGCTCCCGAGGGTTGCGACGGCCGCGACGACGGCGGTGACAGCGAGGAAGCGACGACGCATACGGTCGCGTGGGTGCGACGGCGGGTTCAATCGTTCGGTCCCGACAAACGGAAAAACGTAGGTGCCCCTCGGCTGAGCACCCACCATGGGAACGATGGAGGATCTCCGGGTCACCGAGTGCACGCAGTGTCCGAAACTCGTCGACTGTCGGAGTCGGATCGTCAACGGCACCGGCCCCGAGGACGCCGACGTGCTCTTCGTCGGCGAGGGGCCGGGCGCACAGGAAGACGAGCAGGGCGAGCCGTTCGTCGGCCGCAGCGGCTCCGTGCTCGACGACCAACTCCGGATCGCCGGCCTCGACCGCGAGACGATTCGGATCACCAACTGCGTGCGCTGTCGCCCGCCGGAGAACCGCGACCCGACAACGGAAGAACTCGAGAACTGTCGGGGATACCTCGAGACCGAGATCGAGCGGCTCGACCCCGAGGTGATCGTCACGCTCGGGAAGGTGCCGAGCGAGCACCTGCTGGACCGTTCGGTCGCCGTGACGAAGGAGGCGGGAACGATCGAGGACGTCCGCATCCGGGGCTCGCCGTACCGACTGCTGATCTGTGTTCACCCGGCGGCGACGCTGTACGACCGCAGCCAGGAGGAGACGTTCGCGGAGACGATCGAGCGGGCCGCCGACCTCGCCGGCGCGGACGGCAGCGAGGGCGGGCAGACGCGGCTCGACGGCTTTTGACCGGTCCGTGCGCCGTACAGCGGTGGATCGTCGGCGAAGGTTTCGATCGCCGGCAGTCAGTTGAACCGCCCGGCCGCCCCAGGACGACCATGACCGATCTCACGCTTGCCGACGTCGAACGGAGCCTCGAGCGAGCAACCGACCTCGAGACCGAGGAGGCCGTTGCCGTGTTGCGGAGCGCCCGCGAGGACCTCGAGGCACTGGGGAACGATCCCGACGTCGACGAGACGCGCCGCCGGGAACTCGGGGACACGCTCGACCAGCGCATCCGGGAAGTCGAGAACCGCGACGCCTACCGGGGAGAACTCGGCGCGGCGATGAACCCGGACGAGGACGACGCTCCCTGAATACGCGGCGAGGAGTTCGCGGCTCCTGTCACTTCCGGAAAACGGTAACCACGACGTACGGCCGCCGTCGAACGGGGCCGTCAGTCGCTCTCTCCGGCGGTCACTCGAAACCGCTCGTTGGATCCCGAAACGGTAGGTTCGGTTTTTGCGCGACTCGTCGCTAAGCCCTCATTATGAGCGGACCGAGTCGACGACGGGTGCTGTACGGAGCCTCGAGTGGTGCGGTCTGTGTCGGGGTCGCCGGCGCGCTCGCGCGGAGACGACGGCGGGAGCACGGTAGAGACGGAGCGGACTCCGGTTCGGACGAGTTCGAACCGCTCGAGTCGACGGACCAAGAGGTAGACTCCGGCCCCAGTCCGGACCTCGAGGTATCGATCGCCGACACGTCGTCGCCGGTCGGCGCGGGCGACCGCCTGCGGGTCGTCGCCGAGATAACGAACCGGGGAACGGCCGACCTCCGCACTCGGGTCGAGTTTCTCGTCGGCCACGACGCCGAACGCGTCGGACGACGGGAGATGCCGGTCGCGGCCGGCGAGACGCGGACCGCCCGGTTCGACTTCTACACGTATCCGGTGCCGACCGACGACGAGTTCCCGGTCGGCGTGGCGATCGAAGGCGACATCGCCGAGACCACCGTCGGCGTGATCGGCGCGTCGGAGCTTCCGACCGCGCGCCCCGACCCGGAGATTTCGATCCGCGAGGGAACGGAGGTGCTCTTCGAGGCCGGGGCCTTCGAGCCAGACGAACGGCAGACGACCGTCTGGTGGGTCGATGGCGAGCGCGTCGGCAGCCCTGTCGGGGGCCCGTGGGAGGCGGCGTACTACGGGGAGTTCGACGCCCACTACCACCGGGAGACGTTCGAGGAGACGGGCACCCACGAGGTGGCCGCAGCCGTCGTTCCGGCGGACGACGATGAGGAGACCTACGCCGCCCGGTGGGCGGTCGAGGTCGCCGAGGACGGGCACCCGTCGCCGACCGTCGAGCCGCTCCGGCCGGACGGGGACACCGTCTCGGTCACACGAGGCGAGTCCGTCGAGTTCGAACTCGAGGCGACCCGCGAGGACGGCGGACTGGATCGCGTCGTCTGGTGGCTCACGCAGGCCGATACGATCCTCGGCGTCACCGACCTCGAGGGCGAGACCGACACCGCGCGGCTGGCGACGGACTCGCTCTGTCACACCTGCCGGGTCCTTCCGTGGGTGATCTGTGAGGACGGCACCGTCGCCAGCCCCGAGTCAGCGTGGGTGATCGACGAGGTTCGCGAACGGTCGGCGGGCGAGATGGCGGTCTCGATCCGCGGGACGAATTCGCCGGTTCCGGCCGGCGACACCCTCGAGGTGATCGTCGACCTCGAGAACACGGGACCGGAGTACCGCGAGGACGAACTCGAACTGATCGTGGGCCACGACCCCGAGCACGTGGACACGCAACCGGTCTCGCTCGAGGCCGGCGCGACGGGCGCGGCGACGCTCGAGTTCGAGACCTACCCCGTCCGGCAGGACCAGCGATTCCCCGTGCGGGTCGTCGGCGCGGACGACGAAGCCGAGACGGTCGTCGAGGTCGTGGCCTGAACGGTTGGGAATCGGGATAGTTCGGAACGATAATACGACGGGCGGGCGACCGCTCGTCCATGTCGACTTCCGGTCCCTTCTTCGACGACAGCGGCACGCTCGACGACGATCGACTGTTCTACGAACTGGTTCCGATCGCGAAACTCGTCGCGCTGTTCGGCGCGGTCGCGGCCGTCCCCTTCCTGCTGGCGGCCGCATCCGGTGCCCTCCTGTTCACGCTGCTCTCGCAGTTCGTCCTCGCCGTCGGGAGCGGCGTCGTCCTGCTCCACGTCGTGGTTCGGGGGGTCGAACTCGCCGACGAGTAGCAGTAGCATCTCTCGAGAACGGCCATGGAACGTGTCTCCCTGTTCACCGATCGATAGTCAACTGCTCCTTCCGGAGGCCAGAATCCGTTTGGGAGCGGTCCGCCGGGTGATCGACGACCTGTTCGAGAAACGGTCGCAGTTCGTCGAACCGAGGTCCTCTCGTGACGACGCCGGCGGCTCGATACCATTCGACGAAGCCGTATTCAGCGAGGGCCGGGAGGTGAACGCAGTGCAGGCGAAGAAGCGTCTCGTCCACCCCCGGCAGGTCTCGAGAGCGGGACAGGTGTTCCTCGAGAAGCCGCTCGTTCGCCTCGATCACGTCCCGAGACGCGTCGGATAACTCCGCTACCGGTTGCAAATCGTGTTTCAGTAACCCGACTAACACCTCTCGCCGCTGTGCGTCCGCTAACGCGTCGAAAACGTCGTCTCTCTTGCTCATACTGTCCACCTCTCTCAATCGACGTCCTCCAAATCATTAATCCACATACATTTTCACGACAACCGTGGTTTTGATTAAGTGAGTGACTGATCCGCGGCGACGGTCGGTCGACGAGCGAACGGCCCGAAACACGCGACCGATCAGACGGCGCGGTTCGGCCGAACCCCCTCCCTTTTATTCCGGTGCCGTGCGCAGTGGCCCCTATGCGAATCGCACTACTCGGCGGCACTGGCGATATCGGCGAAGGGCTCGCGCTGCGCTTCGCTCGAGACACGGACCACGAGATCCTCGTCGGCTCCCGCGACCCCGAGAAGGCCCGGGATGCGGTCGAGGAGTACGAGGCAACCCTCTCCGAGCACGGCGTCGACGCGGACCTGAAGGGGTTCGCAAACGAGATGGCAGCCGACCGGGCGGACGTGGTCGTGCTCTCGGTGCCGCCTTACTACGTCGGTGACACCGTCGATGCGGTCGCGGACAGGCTAGACGAGGACACGATCCTGGTCACGCCCGCGGTCGGCATGCAGGGCGACGAGGACGGGATGCACTACCACCCGCCGGGTGCGGGCAGCGTAACGGAACTGGTCGCCCAGCGCGCGCCCGACGAGGTCCCGGTGGTCGGCGCGTTCCACAACCTCGCGGCCGGCAAGCTGGCCGATCTCGAGGTCGAGTTCGACCTCGATACGCTGCTGGTCGCCGACGACGCGGACGCGAAGAAACGCGTCCGGGACCTCACGAACGAGATCGAGGGCCTGCGCCCGCTCGACGCCGGTCCGCTCGCGAACGCGGCGGAGGTCGAGAGCGTCACGCCGCTGGTCATCAACATCGCTCGGTACAACGACGACCTGGAGGACGTGGGCGCGAAGTGGGTCTGATCGCGGCGCTCGCCCTGTACCTGTACCCGTACCCGTATCCGTATCCGTATCCGTCGGGAACGGGCGTCGTGTCCCCTCCTAAGTACTCGAGCCGACGGCTCGAGAACCGAAAGCGGAGATGGGGACCGTAAGCCGGCACCCCCTTGGTGAGAGAAGTCGGGCGGCTGGACCGATCCGAAACGGCGCTTACGCGCCGGCTTCTTCGAGCGCGTCCTCGAGGTCCTCGCGCTGGGTGACGCCGACGAAGCGTTCGACGATACCGTCGTCGTTCTCGATGATCAGCGTCGGCAGGGAACGGACCTGATACTCGTTGGCCACGTCCTGCTGTTCGTCGACGTTTACCTTCTCGACTTCGAAGCGGCCCTCCCAGTCCTCCTCGAGTTCCTCGAGGATCGGGTCCTGGGTTTTGCAGGGGCCACACCAGTCCGCGTAGAAGTCCTTGAGCGTGACAGTCATGCGGTCATCGCTACGTAGCTACCGGCCGCGCATAAGGGTTTCCCAGTCGTGATCGGTTGCCGCTGTATCGCCACGATTCTCGGGACGACCGCCAGCAGGGGCCGCCGTGGTCGGCAGTCGCAACGGCCGGCGTTCGTTCCCACTCGCTGATCATTCGCCTCGGTTCTTTATACGTGTCCGTCGAATTTCACGGTATGTACCGACATATCCTGGTGCCGACCGACGGCAGCGATCCCGCCACGCGGGCGGTCGAACAGGGGATCGAACTGGCGGACCGGTTCGATGCCACGCTGCACGTCCTCTTCGCCGCCGACGTCGACGAGCGGACGCCCCTGGATCTCTCGGGGAGTCAGCCGGTCGAATCGGTACGCGAACACGGCCGACAACTGGTCGAGGGCGTCGCCGAACGCGCCCCGGACTCCGTCGCCGTGACGACGAGCGTCGAGGACGGCGACCCGCGGGAGGTCATCCTCGAGTACATCGACGACAACGCGATCGACGTCGCCGTCATGGGGACCCACGGTCGCCGCGGGATCGACCGACTCCTACTCGGCAGCGTGACCGAGCACGTGATGCGCAACGCGGACTGTTCCGTCCTCGTCACCCGGGCCGACGAGCACGAGGAACCCGTCGGCGACGCCGCCGCCGCAGTCGACGTCGCCCGGGAAGCCCTCGCGGACGCCGAGGGGATCGACGTCGCCGACCTCGACATCGAGGACGATCCCCACGAGATGGGTGGCTACTGGATCGTCCACGCGGAAAACGACGATCGGGCGTTCAACGTCCACATCTCCCGGGCAACCGGAACGACACGTATCGCCGAACTGCGGGGAGAGTGACCGCAGCGGCGCTGACGCCTCCCCGCGCTGCCCTCCCGTTTTCCGAGATCCAGACGTCGGGCGGGGACTCGCCGGCGCCCCGTCGGTTTGGATCTGAGTCAATGATAGGTCGGATGTTTGGTAGCAGGACAAAATATATCTCTCACGATGGGAAGATTACAATATGACTGTAGGCCCAGCACTGGACGAGCTCCACTTCGCGGACGCACCGTCGGTCGACGACGTCCCGGGTCCGAACTCGGAGCGCCTCCTCGAGAGGCAACGCGAGATCGACAGTAGCGCGGTCGCGTACCCCAGACGGATCCCGATCGCGCTCGAGGAGGCCCGCGGCGCGACCGTCCGCGACGCCGACGGGAACACGTTCCTCGACTTCTTCGCCGGGATCGGCGTACTCAACGTCGGCCACTCCAACCCGTACGTCCTCGAGGCGGTCCAGGACCAACTCGAGTCCGTTACCCACACGGTCGACTTCCCGACGGAACCGCGGCTGGAACTCATCGAGCGGCTGCGCGAAATCGCGCCCGGCGACCTCCAGGGGGCGAGCAACGTCGTCTTCGGCGGGCCAAGCGGTAGCGACGCGATCGAGGGCTCGATCAAACTCGCGAAACACAACACCGGCCGTCACGGGCTGCTCGCGTTCGAGGGGGCCTACCACGGGACGACTGCCGGCGCGCTCAGCCTCACCGCCGGCAAGAAATACAAGGAGGGGTACGGGCCCCTTCTCCCCGACGCGATCCACGCGCCCTATCCCTCCGCGAGCGGCGACGAGATCTCGGTGTCGACGGCGCTCGAGGCGGTCAAACGGAAGTTCGAGGACCCCTACGGCGGCCACGAGACGCCGGCGGGGATCTGGGTCGAACCGATCCAGGGCGAGGGCGGCGTCGTCGTCCCGCCCGCGGAGTTCCTCGGGGGCCTTCGCGACATCGCCGACGACAACGACGCCCTCCTGATCGTCGACGAGATCCAGACGGGGCTGGGGCGGACGGGCGAGTGGTTCGCGACCGACCACTTCGACGTGACCCCCGACGCGATCACGATGGCCAAGGCGCTGGGCGGGACCGGCCTCCCGATCGGTGCGATGCTCTATCACGAGGACCACGACACCTGGGGGCCCGGCGGACACGTCGGCACGTTCCGCGGGAACGTCCCCGCGTTCGTCGGCGGAATCCGGGCCATCGAGTACATCGAATCGCACGACCTGCTCGCACACGCGACCGAAGTGGGAAGCTACCTGCGGGACCGGTTCCGCGAGGTCGCTGCCGAGACGCCCGCACTGACGGACGTCCGCGGCAAGGGGCTGTTCGTCGGCCTCGAGTTCGTCACGGACGGCGAACCTGACGAGGAACTTGTGAAAGAAATCCAGCGTCACTGTTACGAGAACGGCGTACTCGTCTGGAGCGCCGGCAGACACGGCAACGTCCTGCGGCTGATCCCGCCGCTCGTTCTGACCGAAGCACAGGCCCGGATCGGCGCGGACGTGATCTGTGACGCGATCGAGACGGCAGCCGGCGACCGGTAACGGAGCCCGGCAGACGCCGCGAGCGATTAGTCCGACCCTTCCGCCTCGTCGCCGCGAATCCCCTGCCTGGCCAGCAGCACCTCCGGATCGTAGTCCTGGAGCATGCTGATCCCGACGTCTTCCTTGATCGTCGAGATGGCGAACTTCGAACTCGTGCGCCTGATCTCGTCGATCGACTCGTACTCCTCGACGAGTTTCTCGACCATGTCACGCGAGGTGAGCCGAGCGATGACGATGAAGTCCGTATCGCCCATCGTGAAGTACACCTGGTTGACTCCCTCGATGTCACCGAGTTTTCGGCCGACAGCCTCGTGGTATCCTTCGTCGTATTCGGCCCACACCTCCGAGATGACGGTGATCTCGAGGCCGAACTTCTCGCGGTCGATGTCGAACAGGTCGTTGGTGATGACGCCGGCTTCCTTCAGGTTCTGGATGCGGTAGTGGACGGTCGATTTCGGGATTCCGGTCACCTCGTGGATGGTCTCGGTGTTGAACGACTCTTCTTCGGCGATGGCGAACATGATCCGAACGTCGCGCTCGTCGAGTGACTCGCCCATTGGGGTTTCATTGGGCCGAGGGACACTTGATTGTACCTGGCGGGGAGACGTAACCGAGAGTCGAACCGTTCGATCGACCCGAACGCAGGGTCGAAAGATTTAGTTCCGGTGGAGCGTAGGAACGCGTATGGACAGAGGACAGAACACCGGCGGACTGATGTCCAGTGCCGGGCTCATCCGGTACTTCGACTCGGAGGACTCGAACGCGATTCTCATTAATCCGAAGACGGTCATCGCAACCGGCGTCATGCTGGGCGTCGTCGTCCAGTTGCTGACGTTCGTTTCATAACTCGAGGACCGGCTGCCGGTTTCTCCCTTCGACCTTCGACCTTCGACTCCCTCGAGCGGTCGGGCCGTCGTTTGCTCCGTGCGTTTTCCCGTCGAAGGCCCTCTCGAACCCCTCGAGATAGTCCGTCGTGTCACCGACGAATTCTGGAGGCAGGTGTTCGAGTCGGACACCGCGAACGCGATCGCCCCCGGCCGCCGACAGTCCGCCGGTCGCATGCGCGCCATTTTTGAACGCACTCTCCCTACCGGCCCGCATGACACTCGAGGCAGGCGTCGTCGCCGTCCAGGGCGACGTCGAGGAGCACGCCGCCGCCATCGAACGCGCTGCGCGGTCCCGGGGCCGGGAGGTGACCGTCCACGAGATCCGCGAATCCGGTATCGTCCCCGACTGTGACTTGCTGGCCATGCCGGGCGGCGAGTCGACGACCATCTCGCGGCTGCTCCGCGAGGAGGGGATCGCCTCCGAAATCCGGGACCACGTCGAGGCGGGCAAACCCGTGCTCGCGACCTGTGCGGGGCTGATCGTCGCCTCGAGCGATGCCCGCGACGACCGGGTCGACGAACTCGGCCTGCTCGACGTCAGCGTCGAACGCAACGCCTTCGGACGACAGAAGGACAGCTTCGAGGCACCGCTCGAGGTGACGGGTCTCGAGGGCGGAGACGGAGATGGAGACGGAGACGGAGACGGGAACGGGAACGGGGACGAGCGGCCGTTCCCGGCGGTGTTCATCCGTGCGCCGGCGATCGACGACGTCACCGGCGACGTGACGGTGCTCGCGACCTGGGAGGACCGCCCAGTCGCGGTCAAACAGGGTCCGGTCGTCGGCACGGCGTTCCACCCGGAACTGACTCCCGACAGTCGAATCCACGGGCTCGCGTTCTTCGAGAACGAGGCGGCGACGGTTCCGGAGGAGGGCGCGCTCGAGGCCGAGACCGGGGCGGACGTTCGGTAGGTTGCGGTCCGTTCGCACGGGACCGCGCCGGCTGCCAGTCCCAGTTTCTCGGTTCTCCGTTCGGCCTCCGGCCGTCGCCCTCGTGCATGCATTCGCGACCGAACACGTTTTTCTCCCTTGCACCCGTCGGTAGCGATATGCAGGCAACCATCGACGCGGTCCGCGTCGCGGGGACACCGCAGGGTCCGGTTCCGGTGGTGGTTCTCGCTGTCGACGGCGAAGAGGACGTCGTTCCCATTTTCATCGGGTTCGAGGAGGCGACCAGCATCGCTCGCGGCCTCGAGGCCGACGACATCGGTCGCCCGCTGACCCACGACCTGTTGCTCGACGTGATGGAGGAACTCGGGAGCCGGATCGACCGCGTCGTCGTCAGCGAGATCCAGGAACGCGACGACGGGCAGGGCGGCACCTACATCGCCGACCTCCACCTCGAGACGCCCCGCGGGGAGACGGTGGTCGACGCCCGACCGAGCGATTCGCTGGCGCTTGCCGCCCGGACGAACGCCGACATCGAGGTGACCGGGGAGGTCTTCGAGAACGGTCGAGACGACAGGAGCAAGTTCGAGGAACTCCAAGACATCCGCGACGTCTCCGGTGAGATGTAGATGGAGGACACGCTCGAAGACCTGTTTGCCGTGATCGAGAATCGCAAGGAAACGCTGCCCGAGGACTCCTACACCGCCTCGCTTTTCACCCACGAGAAAGGCGAGAACGCGGTCCTGGAGAAACTCGGCGAGGAGTCGACCGAACTCGTCCTCGCGGCCAAGGACGACGACCACGAGGAGATCGCCTCCGAGGCCGCCGACATCGTCTACCACCTGCTCGTCCTGCTCTCGATGAAGGACATGGACCTCGAGGACCTCGAGGCGGAACTCGAGGCACGCCGGTAGTCGGTGTTCGCGGGCCGTCTCGAGTCCGGCGGTGGTTTCGCCGCGCCGGTCGGGACGGCCCGCGATCGAACAGCGATTCCGGGACCCTACTTGCAACCGCCCGTCACGGATTCATTGTCCTGAACGACGTCGTTCGTGTCGATGGCGCTCCAAGAACTCGAACACGCGGACGACCAGATGCAGGAGTGTATCGACAACTGTCTCGAGGCCGCGCAAGTCTGTGAGTGGTGTGCCGACGCCTGTGCCGACGAGGGCGAAGGGATGGCCCGCTGTATCCGGCTCTGCCGGGACGTGGCCGACATCGCTTCGCTGCACGCGCGGTTCATGGCCCGCAACTCGGGCTATCACGGACAACTGGGCGAACTCTGTGCTGACCTCTGTGAGGAGTGTGCCGAGGAGTGCGAACGGCACGACCACGATCACTGTCAGGCCTGTGCCGAAATCCTGCCGACGTGTGCCGAGAGCTGTCGGGAGATGGCGTCGGCCTGATCGCGCGACGGGTCGCGCCGCTCGAACGGCGACGAGCGAATTCGCTGCCCTGATACACACCCTCGGCTCCGGTTCGGATCAGGCCGACGCTCCGCCGGGCCGGAGATCGAACCCCCGCACCAGCACCGCGTCCCACTCGTCCTCGGTAACGGACCGCTCGCGCTGTTCGCCGCCGACGGTCTCGAGGAGGGTGTCGCCTGTCAGTTTCAGGTGGCCGTCGGCGGTGGCGATCGAGACGACGGGATCGCCCGTGAACGGCGATTCCGGCGCCTGCTGGAGGTAGTCGTTGGTCGCCGCGAAGTAGTCCAGTTCCCGCGGTTCGTCGCTGAAGACGTACCGGGTGGCCCACTCGTCCGCGCCCGGCGGGCGGTACTCCGTCCGGTAGGGTTCGCCCGGCCGGTGGCAGTCGACGACACGCCACGCGACGCCGGCCTCGTCGGTCCGGGCGGTACCGTCGAAGGCGGTCGGGCGGCGCATCGCCGGCGTCCCCATCCCCACGTCGACGACGTAGCGACGGTCCGGGTCCAGATGGACCACGTTCGCGTGGTGGTTCGCGGGCGGCGAGGGCTCGCCGTCGGTGACGACCCGTCCGGCGACGCGGTCGACCTCGAATCCCACTTCCGAGAGCAGCCAGTGAAACAGTCCGTTGAGCTCGAAACAGTAGCCGCCGCGGTTCGACGCGACGATCTTCTCGTAGAGGGCCGGGACCGAGAGGTCGATCGGCCGTTCGGGCCACCGACCGCGCGGATCCCCGACGATGTCCAGGTTCTCGAAGGGGACCGACCGCACGTGGGCACGCTGGAGTCGTTCGAGCGACTCGAGGTCCGGCCTCGAGACCGCGTCCGGTTCGAGCCCGATGCGGTCGAGATACGCCTCGACGGCGGGCCGAGGGTCACCCTCCCCAGGGGGATCGCTTCCGACTCGAGTCCGCGGTGGCAGATCCGGCGACATTCCGTGCTAGTCGAGAACGGCCGGGATAGTCACTTTTTCCGGGAACCAATTTTTGTATCCTGCGTCACAGGACTGCTCGCGACTACCGGTACGGTTCCCGTCCGCGACCGGTCCGGTCCGGACCGGGACGCGGGTTGAGCACGCCGCCGAGCGCGCCGGCGACGGCGCTCTCGAGGGCCATCACGAACGCGAGCAGGACTGCTGCGGCGAAAATGCCCAGTCCGGCGATGCCGGTGACCATGCCGCCGACGGGGCCGGCGGCCCAGCCGGCGACGGCGACGAACAGCGCGATCAGCAATCCGCCGACAATGCCGCCGAGCGCCCCCGCAAGCAATCCGTGCCAGAGGCCACGCAGGAAGCCGCCGCCGGCGATGTAGCCGGCGACGAAGCCGCCGACCAGACCGGCGACCAGTTGGCCGATCCCGGGAAGCGTGAGTCCGACGAGTCCGAGCACGGCCCCGACGAGGAAGCCGATGAGTACCGCTCGCCAGTTAGTCATGCCGGACGGTACGTGCGCCGCGCTGATAAGGGCTCGGCGGATAACGAACGACCTTTTAAGACCGCACGTTCTAGTTCACGCTATGATTTTCGAAGACCTTCCGACGACGCCCACGTCGGAAGAGTTGATCGACAAGGCGTTTTCGCGGGCGGCGCGGGCCGGCAAGGCCAAAGGCGGCCTCGAGGCCCAGCAGTCGATGCTCCAGACCGCGGCGAACATCATCTCGGACAACCTCGAGAACGTCGTCACGGCGTGGCCGGACTTCGAGTACGACGCCCACCCGTTCTACTACGAACTCGCGGACGCGATCTTAGACGTCTCCGAGCCACGCTCGGAGGGTACGGCAGACGCGCAAGCGTCTGGCGGAGTCGACGAACTTCGCCAGAGCCTCTCGGAGGTGATGTGGGCGAGTCGAAAGGCCCGCGAGATCCACGAGGAGTACCAGCCCCGCCTGCGGAAGACGGACGTCGACACCGCCCGGAAACACCGCAAGCAGGCTTTCGCCCGTCTCGCGGACATCGTCGAGCAGGTCGACGACGACCTCCTGCGGATCAACGAGGCGCGCAACGACCTCCGGGATCTGCCCGATATCGATCCCGAGGAGCCGACGATCGTCGTCGCGGGCTACCCCAACGTCGGGAAGTCGTCGTTCGTCAACGACGTTACGAGCGCCCGCGGGGAGACCGCTTCCTACCCCTTCACGACGAAGGGGATCGGCGTCGGCCACGTCGAGCAGGACCACATCCGCTATCAGCTCGTCGACACGCCCGGACTGCTCGACCGCCCGCCGGAGGACCGCAACGAGATCGAATCCCAGGCCGTCAGCGCGATCGAGCACCTCGCGGACTGTATGCTCGTGATGCTCGACCCCAGCGGCGAGTGTGGCTACCCCGTCGAGTCCCAGCTCGAGCTGCGGGACTCGATCGCCGCCCAGTTCGAGTCGGTGCCGGTGCTGACGGTCGCGAACAAGAGCGACCGCGAGGAGGTCTGGAACGCTGACCTCGAGGAGATGGACGCCGACCACACGATGAGCATCGAAACCGGTGAGAACGTCGAGGGCGTCCTCGAGGCGGCCATCGAAGCCGTCGACTACGAGCCGGAACTACCCTTCGAAGAGTGAGTCCGAGCGTCGTCAACGAATGAAAGGACCCGGAATCCTCTGGATGCTCCAGACCGCGGCCGGCCTCTCGATGGCCGGGCCGATGTTCGTCATCGGGCTCTCGCACCTGTATTCGGGCCAGTACCTTTCTGGAACGGGATTTCTCCTCCTGGGAGCTATCGCACTGTATCTCCCGACGTACTTCGTCAACAGGATCGGCGGGCCGCGGACGTGGATTCGCCGCCGGATCGGACGGAACTCGGGGGACGAAAACGGAACCGGGACCGGGACCGGGACCGGGACCGGGACCGGGAACGCCGACGGCCACGGTCAGGGTGACAGGCACGAACCCGAGCACAACCCCGACGAAGCCGCCCCTTCCGTCGAGGGCACCGCCGACGGCATCGAACGCGATTCCGAAACGGGAGCGGCGACCGCCGACGGGCCGAGCCTGCTCGAGCGCGTTCGGCGTCGACGGTGACCGAGCGGCTCCTAGCCCTCGATCACGTTCACGTACCTGACTTCCACGTCGACCGGTTCGTCGGTGTGGCGGTCGATCCGGTCGCGCAACGTCTCCGCCAGCGCTGGCGGCGACTCCGATGGCGGCCCGCCGATCGTGACGACCACGCGGTCCGGGCTGCGGAACGGATAGTCGTCGTCCATCAGGACCTCGAACTCGAGGACCTGGTACTGTTCGAACTCCTCCTCCGAGAGGACGAGTTCGACCTCCTCGCGGGCGTTCTCCTCGAACGTCGTGCTGACGTAGGAGGCGTAGGTGATCGCACCGAGAAAGAGCGCGAACACGAACACGATCGCCGCGAGTCCGACGACCCGGCGGCGGACCCGCTGTTCGGTCTCGCCGAGGGAAAAGAGGTCCTCGGGTCGATAGCCGACGTACCACAGCGTCACGAGGCCGGCGAGGTTCACAGACAGGACGTTGACCGAGACGAGCACCGTCGAGCCGATCGCTGCGGAGGGCTGGCCCCACGCGATGGCGATCCCGGCGGCAGCGGCGGGCGGGATCAACGCGGCGGCGATCATGACCCCGACCAGGGCGACGGAGGTCCCGGTCGCGATGCTGATGATCCCCGCGATGCCGGCCCCGAGCGCGATGGCGAGCGAGAGGAGGTCCGGCGCCAGCCGCTCGGATATCTCGCCGACTTCGGTGATGTCGAGTCCCGGCGGAACGATGTTCGTCGTCTTGACCAGCCACGCGAACGCGGCCGCGGCCGCGATCGCGAGCGCCACGCCGGCGATCTGGTAGAGCACGCTCTCGGTGAACAGCTCCTCGTCGTCGATCACGGAGCCGACGCTCGCGCCGAGCGCGGGCCCGATCAGCGGCGCGATCACCATCGAGCCGACGACGACCGCCGGCGAGTCGAGCAGGAGACCGGCGGTCGCGACGACGGCACTGATGATCGTCATGATCGTGTAGACGCCGAACGTCGGCGTCAGCTCGTCGGCTTCGGCCTGTAGCTCCTGACGGGAGATGCGGTCCGACTCGACGTCGCCATCCTCGTACTCCTCGCGGAGCGCGCTGAATTGCCGGGAGACGACGGTCTCCGCGTCGACGACGACCGTGTACGCGTCCTCGTCGATCCCCACGCTTTCCAGTTCGTCGAGGACGGGTTCGACCGCGGCGGACGGCAACGGGAAGTAGACGACCGCCGTGTACTCCCGTTTGCTGTCCTCGTCGGTCACCACGTAGTCGATCCCGCGATCGTCGAGGGTCCCGAGGACCGTCTCCCGCTTCCCCGTCGGCACCGTCAACTGTACGAGACGCACGTCGATGGGTGAGACACTCGGGGATCATAATTCAGGGCGCTTGCGTCTCGGCATCGGCTCGAGGCAGCGTCGATCGCAAGCGGCGGGTGGGCCACAAGGGTTATCGGACCGTTGTTCGTGGCTCCGCTAGGATTTGTTCGGGTACGCTGGTACTGCGATCGTCCTCGGATCGTTCGCTGCCGGGATCGCCTCCGCGTCGTTAGTCGCGTATCTCGACCGCCACCGCGGCAGCGCCGGCGCTACCTGGTTCATGTACACGCTCGCGTTTCAGTCGCTGGCGTGTTTCGGGTACGGGATCGGTCTCCTCGTCTTCGATCCCGTCCCGCGGAGCTACGCCGAGGCCGTTGCCTGGCTCGGAATGACCTGGATGGGGCCGTTCTTTCTCGCCTTCGCCCTCGAGTACACCGGTCGAAGCGGCGTCCTCGACCGGCAGGGGTTTCGTCTGCTGTTCGTCTTCCCCGTCGGGACGACGGCCCTCGCGTTCACGCATCCGTACCACGACCTGCTGTGGCAGGGGTTCCGGATCGAACCGGTCTTCGGGCTCTCGACGGTGACCTACGGGATCCAGCCGTGGGGGTACGCGGCGATGTTCGTCAGTCTCGTCGCCGCGGGCGTCGGGGTCCTGCTGCTGGTCGAGACGATCCTGGCCTACGGTCCGCTCTACCGGCGGGAAGCGATCGCGGTCGCACTCAGCACCGTCCCGCCGTCGGTGACGTTGCTCGCCTGGCTGGGCGGCATCGGGTACTGGCCGGCGCTGAACCTCGCTCCGGCCTCGCTGTTGGTTCACGCGGCCCTCGACGGCTACGCGTTCGTCGGAACCGATATGTTCGAGTCGAACCCGACGACCCGGCGGGCCGCGGAGCGGGCCGCGATCGACGACCTGCCGAACCCCGTCCTGATCCTCGATCCCAACGACCGCCTGGTCGCGTTCAACGATGCGGCGGCGGAACTGATCGACGCCGCCGCCTCGAGCGTCGTCGGCACCGAACTGACGGATCACTTTGCCATCCCGCTCGACGACGCCCCGTCGGACCGGCAGGTCCGGACGGCACGAACGACAGGGGCCGATCGAACCCGCCGGTTTTCGATCTCGGTTTCGCCCCTTACGGATCCCGCGGGAACCGTCGTCGGTGAGACGATCGTCCTCCAGGATATCACCGAGCGACTGGAGCAGGAACAGCAACTGAGCGTGCTCAACCGGATCCTCCGGCACAACCTCCGAAACGAGATGACGGTCATCATGGGTGCTGCGGACGTCCTCGGGTCGTCGGTCGACGACCCGGAACTCGAGCGGTGGGTCGACGACGTCCGGAAAAGCGGCCAGGCGCTGGTCGACATCGGCGAGCGTGCCCGCGAGTTCGACGTCCTGCGCGACCGGGACCCGTCGTTCGAGTCGGTCGACGTCGCCCCCTTCCTCGAGTCGGTCGCGGACGCCGCACGGGAGGAGCAGCCGGGGGCGCGGATCGACCTCGAGGCGGCCGATGCGACCGTTTCGACCGATCCGGTGATCCTGCGGATCGTCCTCGTGAACCTCGTCGCCAACGCCGTCCAGCACACCGAGACGGAGCCGCCGACGGGACGGATCCGTGGTCGAGGGACGGGAATCGAGACCAAGACCGAGACCGATACTGAGACCGGGACCGAGACCGAGACAGGGACCGGGACAGCGGCCACGGACGGAGCACGGCCCGGCGAGGCCTACACGATCGAGATCGAAGACGACGGTCCCGGGATCCCGCCCGCGGAACTCGAGGCGATCGATCTGGACGGGGAGGACCCCCTCGAGCACGGGAGCGGGCTCGGCCTGTGGATCGTTACGTGGGGGGTCGATCGGATCGGCGGGACCATCGAGTTCGACTCCACCGACGAGGGGACGACGGTTTCGGTTCGCGTTCCGACCGACGGGGGGACGAGGGGAGTCGACTCGAGCCGTCTTCCAGCGCCGAACCGCTGACCGAGAGTATAAAGTCACGACCGCGCTACGGTGTCGTATGTTCGATACGCGCCCCGACCGCGAGGCCGAAGTCGCCCTCGTCGGTCGCTCGAACGTGGGCAAGTCCACGCTCATGCGCGAGTTGACCGGCCACGACTTCGACACCGGCGGCAACCCCGGGGTTACCCGCGAACCCAACCACTACGACTGGGCGCCGGAGGACTTCGTCATCACCGACCTCCCCGGCTTCGGCTTCATGAGCGGCGTCCACGAAGAGCGCCGCGAGCAGATCAAGACGAACATCGTCCACTATCTGGAGGAGTACGCCGAGAACATCCTCGTTGCGATCCTGGTCGTCGACGGCAAGAGCGTCATCGACATCATCGACCGCCACTCCGGCCCCGACGAGGTCCCCTACGACGTGGAGATGTTTCACTTCCTGCGGGATCTGGGCATCCCGACGGTCGTCGCGGTCAACAAGATGGACAAGGTCGACGACAAGGACGAGCGGCTGAACGAACTCTGCGATCGGCTCGGCCTCTACCCGCCGTGGAAGCAGTGGCAGGAGATCGTCGCGCCGATCACCGCGAAGAAGGGGCGGATCGAGCCGCTGAACGAGGCCGTCCGGGAACACCTCCACGAACAGCAGCGGGACGACCTGTTCAAGTTCTTCTAGAACCGAAAGTTTGCTCTGCGATCTATCACGCTCGCGCTTGCGGCGCGAGCGCGATGTCTCTCGGCAAAATCTGCAAAAGAGCGGGATCGAAAATCCCGCTCAGTTTCGATCAAAAGCCTCCTCACTCCGCTTCGGGTCGCAGCGCGACTCCACATCGGTCGTCGGCCCACGCTCCCCGACTCACGGCCTCCGGCCGTTCGTCGCTCCGCGGCGCTATGCGCCGCGTTCGGTCGCTCGCGGTCGCTGTGGTGTGATCGGTTCCTGCCTTCCCCTCCCCGACCGACGGCACTACTCGCCGTGCTCGAGCCGTTTCCGCATCCGCAGACACTCGAGGGGGACCCCCTGGTTCATCTCGAGGGAGACCGTCTCGACGCCCTCGTACCCCTGCCGTTCGTAGAACCCAATCGCGTTTCGCGACGCGGTGAGGACGAGCGCCTCGAGGCCGGCGTCCCGGGCCGTCCCCTCGAGCGCGTCCATTATCGCGCCGCCGACGCCCTCCCGGGCGTGGTCGGGGTGGACGTAGACGGCGCTGATCTCGCCGACGCCGTCGTCGCGGCCGTTCGGCGCGAGATCGAGGAGCCCGAACCCGACCACCTCGTCGCCGCGTTCGGCGACGACGACGCGGAACCCGGGATCGCCGATCGGGTACCGCTCGGGGTGGACGTTCGAGATCCACGCCTGCACCTGGCGCTCGTCGTAGGCGCTACCCCCGAGTTCGTGGGCCGCCGTGGCGTGGACGGCCGCGATGGCGGGCGCGTCGTCGTCGGTCGCGTCGCGGACGTCGAACGGGTCGGTCGCGGTCATTCGCCGTCTCTCATACGACGCGGTTGTGGAACGGATCGCCCTCGGCGAGCCGATCGACGTTTTCCCGGACGAGGTCGCCGACGTCCCGGAAGTAGTCCTCGGTGAACGCCGCGCAGTGTGGCGAAACGATCACCTCGTCTATCCCCCACAGCGGCGACTCCGCGGGCAACGGCTCGGTCTCGAACACGTCCAGGGCAGCGCCCGCGATGGCCCCCGACTCGAGGGCGTCGATCAGCGCCGCCTCGTCGACGACGGGGCCGCGGCCGACGTTGACGAAGTAGGCGTCTTCGTCCATCGTCTCGAAGACCTCGTGGTCGACGAGGTGCCGGGTCGCCTCGGTCAGCGGCAGCGTGACGATCACGAAGTCGGCATCCGCGACCGCCTCGAGCAGGTCGTCGTTCGCGTAGACCTCCTCGAAGCCGGAGACGGGGTCGGCCGACCGGCGGACGCCGACCGTGCGCACGCCGAGCGAGCCCAACACGTCGGCGACGCCCCGCCCGAGGGTTCCCGTGCCGAGCACGCAGGCGGTCGTTCCCGGAAGCGTGAACGCCTCGTTCCAGGCGGGCTGGTCCCACCGCCGCTCCCCCTGGTTCGCGACGTGGTCGTGGAGGCGACGCGAGAACGCGAGCAGGTAGCTCGCGACCGTCTCCCCGACCGTTCGGTCGTGGATCCCCGTGCTGTTGGTGAGAACGATCCCCGCGTCCTCGAGGGCGTCGAACGGGAACCGGTCGACGCCGGCCTGGATCGAGTGGATCCAGTCGACCTCGAGGAAGGCGTCGCGGTGCTCGAGGGTGACGACGGCGTCGCAGGCCTCGACGTCGGCGTCCCCGACGACCTCGACGGCGACGGGCAGATCGTCGAGGTAGTCGACCAGCTTTTCGGGTGGAAACACGTCGTCGACGGATTCGTGGACGCCGATTCGATCGCACTCGAGGTGCATGGCTCGGGATACGACCGACTCGGGGTTCAAACTTTGTCCGAACAGGAGTACGCCTCGTTCGCGACACAGTGCAAACGGCGGCTCGGGGAAAAACCCTCGTCACAAGGGGCTCGGAGGGGGTAACCTCTCGTCACGGCCGCCGCCGGTCACTACTCCGTGGAGGGGTTTCCGTCTGTCGTTTCCGCCCCCGTCGACTGTGCCTCGAGTTCGCGCAACTCCGCGGCCACGTCCGCGATCGCGTCGGGCTCGAGACCGCCGCGTTCGGTTGCCACCGCGTCGACGCAGTCGGCCGGCGTGACGTCGAACGTCGGGTTCAGCACGTCGATCGAGGCGTCGCCGTCGTACACGGCGTCCCGCGGCCCGGACTCGAGGTTGACTTCCTCGCGGGTCGAGACCTTGTCCGTCGCGGCGACGACGGTGACCGGGACCCCCTCGCGGGCCGCGGCGATGGCGACCGCTCGCGTGCCGGTCTTGTTCACGACCGCGCCGTCGGGGCGGACGGTATCGGCCCCGACGAGGACCCGATCCACGTCCTCACTCGCGAGGACGTGAGCCGCGGCCGCGTCCGTGTGGACTGCCACGGGACACTCGAGGGCGTCGTCGGCTGCCAGTTCCTCCGCGACGTCGATCCCCTCCCGCGCTGGTCGGGATTCGGCGACGAACACGCGGTCGGGAGCGGACCGGCGCAGCGCCTCGCGGACGGTGCCGGACCGCGAGAGCGTCAGGACGGTCCCCACGACGAGTTCGCTCGCGGTCGCCGCGGCCTCGTCGTCGGCCGCGAGCGCGCGGTCGATCCCCTCGAGTGCGGCCTCGAGGACGGCGGGCGCGCCAGCGTCGTCCGTCTCGACCTCGTCGCGTTCGCCGCTTGCCGCCGCGAGCGCGCGGTTCACCCGGTTCCGGAGGACCGCCATCGAGGGGCGAGCCTCGAGCAACCGGTCGGCGAGCCCCGCCAGTTCCTCGCGTTCACCCTCCGGGTCCGTACCGAACGCCTCGCGCTCGGCGACGAGCAGCCCCGCACGGTCCCGCAGCACCTCGAGCGCGCGGATCGAGAGCGCGGCCGCACCGTGCTCGTCGTCGGCCGCGACCGACCGCACCGTGGGGGCGACCCGCTCGTAGGCGGTCCATAGCTCCGGCACCGTCTCGAGGGCCTCGCCGACGCCCTCGAGGGCCGCAGTCGGTGGGTGCCAGGTGTACTCGTCGTGTTCCTCGCTGAGGTCGATCTCCGGGTCGTCGCTCCCGACGTCGAACAGGTACGGATGGACGACCCACTCGCGCTCGAGGTCCTCGTCGACGAACTCCACCGGTCGCCCGGAGCGGACGAACGAGACGTCGTCGTCCTCGAGGCCGGTCTCCTCGCGGATCTCGACTCGAACCTGTTCGTCGGGGTTGCCCTCCGCGAACCCGGAGACGCCGCCCCACGCGCCGGTGTAGGTGCCGACGGCGTCGCTGCGGCGCAACAGGAGGAGCCGTCCGCGGTGCCGGAGGAAGGCGGTGACGACGTGGGTCGCGGTTCCGGCGTCCGCTTTGTCCGCGTCCGCGTCCGCGTCCGTGTCCGCCTCTGTCCCCTCGCCCGACTCGCTCGTGTCAGTCATATCCGGGTGAACGACCCGGCGGAGGGAATCGCTTTCGGGACTGGCTCGCGTACCGCTGTCTATGCGACGCGTCGCCATCTGTAGCGACACGCACGTCCCGTCCCGCGCGAACGAAGTGCCCGACTGGGTCGCGGCGGAGCTTCGGCGGGCCGACCACGCGATTCACGCGGGCGATTTCGACTCGAGACGCGCCTACGACCGGATCGAGGAACTGGCCGACGGCGATCTGACCTGCGCCCGCGGGAACATGGATCCCGCGACGCTCGAGGCTCCGGCGGCCGCAACCCGGGTCGTCGAGGGCGTCACGTTCGTCGTCACCCACGGCACCGGTTCGCCGGACGGCTGGCGCGATCGCATCGTCGAAACGGCGCGCTCGAAGACGGATCCCGAGGTCGACCCGGTGGTCGTCGCGGGACACACTCACCGGGTCGTCGATACGACTGTCGACGGGATCCGGGTGCTCAACCCCGGGAGCGCGACGGGGGCCGCGCCGGCCGACCGCGAGACGATGTACGTCGCGACGGTCGAGGGCGGCGACCTCGAGGTGGAACTGCTGACCGGATAGTCCCTCGCCCGGGTCGTGAGCTATACGGGTCCCCCGCTCGTCCTCCGGCACATGACCCGACGCGTTGCGGTGTCGCTCGAGGATGACTCGGCGGTACCCTCCGGACGCTGTCCGTGGAGACGGGCGGGGGCCAAAGCGAGGTCGTCCAGTTCCGTTCCATCTTGACAGCCTTTTTCCCATCCGGCGCGTCGAATGCGTGTAAATGCGTACCGTACGACGACACTCGCCCGGACGCCGACCCGCGAACCCCGAACGCGGGCGCGTCCGCCCCGGAGGGACGATCCGATGACGGACTCGAGGAAGACGGACGACCGCACCCGTACCGACTCCGCGAGCGGCCCCCGCGTCGGCGTCGACGTCGGCGGTACCTTCACCGACGTCGCGCTCTCGGTGGACGGCCGACTGGCCACCGCGAAGGTGCCGACTACCGACGAGCAACACGTCGGCGTCCTCGAGGGGCTCCGCAAGGCCTGCGACCGTGCGGGGATCGAGCCCGGGGAGATCGAGGACTTCGCCCACGCGATGACCGTCTCGGTCAACGCGCTGCTCGAGCGCGGCGGCGCGCGGACCGCGCTCGTGACGACGGAGGGGTTCCGCGACGTCCTCGAGATCGGCCGACAGGACAGACCGGCGCTGTACGACCTCGAGGCCGAGAAACCGGAGCCGCTGGTCCCCCGCGAACTGCGCTTCGAGATCGACGAGCGGACGACCGTCGACGGGATCGAGCAGGGAGTCGACCTCGAGGCGGTCCGCGACCTCGCGGCGACGATCGAAGAGCGCGACGTCGAGGCGGTCGCCGTCTGTCTGTTGCACGCCTACGCCGACGCCGAGAACGAACGCCGGGTCGCGGAGACGCTGCGAGCGGAACTCGGGGACGACGTCCCGGTCTCGGCCTCTCACGAGGTGCTCGCGGAGTTTCGCGAGTTCGAGCGGACGTCGACGACGGCCGTCGACGCCTACGTGCGGCCGGCGATCGACCGCTACGTCGGCCGACTGGTCGATGAGGCCGAGGACGCCGGCATTCCGGCCCCGCGAATCATGCAGGCCAACGGCGGCATCGCCGACCCCGAGACCGTCCGCGAGCACGCCGTGACGACGGTGCTCTCCGGGCCGGCGGCGGGCGTGGTCGGCGCGGCCGCGACCGTCTCGGCCGACGACGTCTCGGGTCTCGTCACCTTCGATATGGGCGGCACCTCGAGCGACGTCAGCCTCGTCCGGGACGGTCGGGCCGAGCGGACGACGGACGCGGAGATCGCGGGGCTGCCGATCCGAACGCCGATGGTCGACGTCAACACCGTCGGCGCGGGCGGCGGCTCGATCGCCTGGGTCGATTCGGGTGGCGCGCTCCGGGTCGGCCCCCGGTCGGCGGGCGCAGCGCCCGGCCCCGCCTGTTACGGCAAGGGCGGGGCGGAGCCGACCGTCACCGACGCGAACGTCGTGCTGGGATACATCGGTCCGGAGACTGCGCTGGGCGGCGAGATGACCCTCGACGTCGACGCCGCCCGGGAGGCGCTCGCCAGGCTCGCCGACGAGGCCGACCTCGAGGGGCCGCTCGAGGCGGCACAGGGCGTCTTCCGGGTGGCGAACGCGACGATGACCCGGACGATCCGCTCGGTGACGGTCGAGCGGGGCCACGACCCCCGCGAGTTCGCGCTGGTTGCGTTCGGCGGCGCGGGGCCGATGCACGCCGCGGCGCTCGCCGACGCCCTCGAGGTCGACCGGGTCGTCGTCCCGCGGCCGTCGGGGGTGCTGTCGGCGTTCGGGCTGCTGGCGGCCGACGAGGGCTACGATGCGGTGCGAACGGTCGGCGTCGGTCTCGAGGAGGCCGAACCGGCAGCACTCGAGGACGTCTACGACGACCTCGTCGGCGACGTGCTCGGGGACGCGTCCGACCCGGACGCGGCGCAGGTCGAACGCGCCGCGGACTGTCGGTACGCGGGCCAGAGCTTCGAACTGACCGTTCCCGTCGACGACACCTTCGACGCCGACGCCGTCGCCGAACGCTTCCACTCGTCCCACGAGCGGGCCTACGGCTACGCGATGGACGAGGCGATCGAGGTCGTCAACCTGCGTGCGACGGCGACCGTCCCCGGGGCGGAGCCGACCGTCCGCCACGACGGTGAGGGCGACGCGCTCGTCGACACGCGTGAGGCGTACTTCCCCGGCACTGGGCCGCGGGAGACCACCGTCTACGACCGCGATCGGCTCGCGCCCGGCGTAACGATCTCCGGGCCGGCGATCCTCGAGCAGGCCGAGAGTACGACCGTCGTCCCGCCGGCGTGGGCGGGCGAGATCGAACACGACGGCACTCTCGTGATGACTCGAGAGGGGGAAGACCGATGACGGACACCACGATCGATCCGGTAACGCTAGAAGTGCTTCGCAACCAACTCGAGAGCGTCGCCGAGGAGATGGGCCAGACGCTGATCCGTGGGGCGTACTCGCCGAACATCAAGGAACGGCGGGACTGCTCGACGGCGCTGTTCGACGCCGACGGGCGGATGATCGCACAGGCCGAACACATCCCGGTCCACCTGGGGGCCATGCCGGCGGCCGTCGATGCCGTCCGCGACCTCGACCCCCAACCGGGCGACGTATTCGTGCTCAACGATCCCTTTACCGGCGGGACGCACCTGCCCGACGTGACGATGGTTTCGGCGCTGGCGCCGGCCGCCGTCGACGGGAGCGCGGCCGGCGACGAGAGCGCGAACGAGATCGTCGGCTACGCCGTCTCGCGGGCCCACCACGCCGACGTCGGCGGGATGACTCCCGGCAGCATGCCTGCCGGTGCACAGGAAATCTACCAGGAGGGGCTGCGGCTCCCGCCGACGCGACTCGTCGAGGGCGGCGACCTCCGCGAGGACGTCCACTCGCTCGTGCTCGCGAACGTCCGCAACCCCCGCGAACGACGCGCGGATCTGCGAGCACAGCTCGCGGCCAACGAACGCGCTGCGGACCGCCTCGAGTCGCTGTTCGCCGAACACGGCCGCGAAACGGTGCTCGAGGGGTTCGACGCCGTGATCGACTACTCCCGCGAGCGGATCGTCGACGAGATCGCCGCGCTGCCCGACGGCAGCTACGAGGCGATCGACGTCCTCGAGGGGGACGGCGTCACGGACGACGACGTCGAGATCGCCGCGACGGTGACGATCGACGGCGCGGAGATCGACGTCGATTTCTCGGGCACCGACGGCCAGCTCGCGGGCAACCTCAACGCCCCGCTCGCCGTCGCAAAGAGCGCGGTCTTCTTCGTCGTGCGCTGTGTGACCGATCCCGAGATCCCGCCGAACCACGGCTGCTACGAGCCCGTGACCGTCCGCGCGCCCGAGGGAACGCTGCTCAATCCCGACCCGCCCGCGGCGGTCGTCGGCGGCAACGTCGAGACCAGCCAGCGGGTGACCGACGTCGTCTTCGCGGCGCTGGCCCGTGCTGCACCCGATCGGGTCCCCGCACAGGGACAGGGAACGATGAACAACCTCACGATCGGCGCGCGGGACGGCTCGTTCACCTACTACGAGACGATCGGCGGCGGCTTCGGCGCTCGGCCGGATCGGGACGGCATGGACGGCGTCCAGGTCGGGATGACCAACACGCTGAACACGCCCGTCGAGTCCCTCGAGACCGAGTACCCGCTACGGGTCGAGCGCTACGCCCTGCGGCCCGACAGCGGCGGCGAAGGCCGATACCGCGGCGGGCTCGGACTCGAGCGCGTCGTCACCGTCGAGACGGACGCGACGGTCTCGCTGCTGACCGAACGGCGCCGCCACGCGCCGACGGGCGTCGCCGGCGGCGAGGACGGCGCGACCGGCGAGAATCTGCTCGACGGCGACCCTGTGTCGGCGAAAACGACCGTCGACGTCGAAGCGGGCACGACGGTCACCGTACGGACGCCCGGCGGCGGCGGCCACGGCGATCCCGGGGAGCGCGATCCGGACGCGCTCGAGGCCGACCGGCGCGCCGGGAAACGGACCGGCGGCGACTCGTAACGTCTCCGACACCGACGGCGACGCCATTCTCCGGTGACGGTGCGTTTTTGACGCCGCTGGCCTTCCCTCCGGTATGGAACTGACGCCAGTGACGGACCTGCCCGAGATCCGTCCCGGCGACGACCTCGCCGCACTGATCGCCGGTCGGGCCGACGACCTTGGGCTCGGGCTCGAGGGGGCCGTCCTCACGGTCGCGAGCACGGTCGTCTCGAAGGCCGAGGGGCGGACGGCGAACCTCGAGGACTACGCCGTCAGCGGCCGTGCCGAGGAGATCGCCGCCCGGATCGAGGAGGTCGCGGGCGAGGAGAAAGACCCCCGGTTCGCACAGGCCGTCCTCGAGGAGAGCACGGAACTGCTCATCGAGGCCCCGTTCCTGCTGACCGAGACGCGCTTTGGCCACATCACCGTCAACGCGGGGATCGACCGCTCGAACGTGCCGGACCACGACCTGCTCCTGTTGCCGAAACGGCCGACCGAGAGCGCCGAGCGGATTCGGCGGGGATTCGAGGACCGCGGCTACGACGACGTCGCGGTGATCGTCACCGACACGAGCGGGCGGCCGTTCCGCCACGGCCAGCGCGGCGTCGCGCTCGGCTGGGCGGGGATGCCCGCGAGCCGCGACTGGCGCGGCGAACGCGACCGCGACGGGCGCGAACTCGGCGTCACCGTCCAGTCCGTGGTCGACGAACTCGCCGCGGCCGCGAACCTCGTGACCGGCGAGGGAGCCGACGGGAACCCGGCAGTCGTCGTCCGCGACTGGGAGTTCGGCGACCTCGAGGGCAGCGACGAACTGTTCCGCTCCGTCGAGGACGACCTGATCCGCCAGGCACTCCGGGAATGGAGGTTCGAGCCATGAGCGACCGCACGGGACCGATCCGGGGCATCGAACTCACGCCCGAGCACCCGCCGGACCGGATCGCCTCGCTGGCCGCCCTCGCGGAGGGCGAGGGGTTCGACGTCGCCTTCGCCAGCAGCCACTACTTCAACCGCGACCCGTTCGTCACCCTCTCGCGGATGGCGGACGCGACCGAGAACATCCGACTGGGCCCGGGCGTCGTCAACCCCTACGAGACCCACCCCGTAAAACTCGCCGCGCAGGTCGCGACCGTCGACGAGGTCAGCGACGGCCGTGCGGTCTTCGGCGTCGGTGCGGGCGACCGCTCCTCGCTCGCGAACCTCGGCGTCGAGCGCGACCGACCGCTACGGCGCGTCCTCGAGACGTTCGACGTCGCCCGCGACCTCTGGGCCGGCGAGACGGTCACCCACGACGGTACCTTCGCCGCCGAGGACGCCTCGCTCAACCTCGAGCCGACCGAGGTCCCGGTCTACGTCGGCGCACAGGGACCGCACATGCTCCGGATGAGCGCGAAACACGCCGACGGCACGTTGATAAACGCCGCCCATCCGCGGGATCTCGAGTGGTCGGCGGGGCAGATCGCACAGGGGCTCGAAGAACGACCCGACGAACGCGGCGAGTTCGAGGCGCTGGCGTTCGCGAGTGTCAGCGTCGCCGCCGAGGAGGACGCTGCACGGGGGGCCGCGCGGCCGCCGGTCGCGTTCATCGTCGGCGGCGCGGCGGAGCCGGTGCTGGAACGCCACGACATCGATCGCGAGGCGGCGACGGCGGTCGCCGATGCGCTCGAGCGGGGCGATCTCACGGCGGCGTTCGGCCGCGTCACGCCAGCGATGATCGACGCGTTCTGCATCGCCGGGACGACGGAGACCGTCGCCGACCGCTTCGAGGCGGCGCTGGAACACGTCGATGGCATCGTCGTCGGTTCGCCGCTTGGCCCGGACCTCGAGGACGCGGTCGAGCGTGCGAGCGAGGCGTTGGACCGGGTCGACGTCTAGCTCGAACTCGAGGAAAAGAGGCTACTGACCGCGCCCAGCGTCAGCAGGCCGAAGACGCCGATGGCGAAGACGATCAGCAGGGTGCCGGCAAGCACCAAAAGCGGCGCGAGTCCGTCCCCGGCAGCGACTTCGCTGAACTGTTCGGTCATTTCGACGAAGTTGTCAACGATAACGTTCAACGCTGTGGGTTCCATGCGTGTGAGTTGTCAACCGGGGTACTTGGCGATGCCGGTCCGGCGCTATAATCCGGTCTTTCGACGGTCGGGACCGGACCCGCTCGAGTACGAGTGCGAGTACGAATACGAGTGCGAGTGCGAGTCCCGACGGGCGGTGGGAGTCGGTGGCACTAAACCGCAACCGTCCGTAGGGTCGCGCGTGACCGACGCCAGCGACGACGCGACGCTTTCCGAGTTCGCCGACGCGGGAACGTCCGATTCCGACTCGGGCGAGTCGGCGTCCGGTTCCGGGGCTCCCTCGCGAGATTCCTCCGAGTCCGACTCCGACTCCGAGTCCAGCGATCCCGACGCGACCGCGCTCTCGACGTACGCGTGGGGCGACTACGAGTGCGACCGGTGTGAGGAGGGGACCGTACGCGTCTGGCGCGACGACGGACGGCTGGTCTGTCCGGACTGCAAGGAGTGGTAGCCTCCGGTTTCTCGAGTGGTCGTTTCGTGATTCGACGGCCTCCCCCCAATTTTGCGTTCTCGAGCCCGCGTGTTACCCCGTTCGACCGTCGAAGCTCGAGTCGTCTCGCTCGTGGCCACAATCTACATAAATATGATGTATTATTTCATAACACATAGATGGGTGGACCGTCAGGATCCCTGCTCGCGGCGCTCCGCCGGCTGGTGCCGTCGGCAGTCAGACAACGGTACGCGCTGAAATTCGGCATCGTCTTGCTCGTGCTCGGGCTGTCGATCGGCGGCATCGGGTTCGTCGCGACGGGGGCAATCACCGACAGCGTCGCGGAGAGCGCACTCGAGGAACAGCGCGATGCCGCGGTCCGGGAGGCGTCGTCGTTCGACGACTGGAACGAGCGAAACGAGAACTTCGTCGTCGCCTCGGCCGGCGCGCCGGTCGTCGAGTCCGGTTCGGAGGAGGAAATCGGGGAGTACCTGGGGGACGTCTACTACGACCTCCCGGACGAGCGGATGCACGCGCTCTACGTCGACGCCGAGACGGGCGAGATCCTGGCGGGCGCGGACTACGACGCCGAGACGCTGTCGGACCTCGAGTTCCCGAACGCGGACGCGCTCGCGGACGACCTCTCGGAACACGAGGTACGGCGGACGGAGCCGTACGCGATGCCGGACGCGCTGGGGCTCTCGGCCGAGGAGCATCCGGTCGTCTCCTACTACGTCGGCGTCGGCGGCGAGGACGGGGCGGACCGGGCGCTGGTCTACACCTTCGCGCTCTCGGAGCGGCTGGTTGACTACACTGGCGGCGATACCGTCGTCACGATCCTCGACGACGAGGGACGGATCGTCGCCGACGACAGGCAACTGGGCTACGGAGAGGACGAGGCGAATGCCAGTTTCGGCCGCGAGTACGCGGACCACGAGCGGTTCTTGGAGCTCGCCCGGTCGGACGGCCCCGGCGCGACGACGGTCGAGGAGCGACCGAGCGGGGCACTCGCCGAGCCGCCTTACGAATTCGTCCCGGACGGGTACGTCGTCGGCTACCACACGACCGACGAGGGGTGGGCCGTCCTCGTCCATACGAGCGAGGCCGACGCCTTCGGGTTCGTCCATACGGTCAACCGGTTCGGCTACCTGCTCACCGCCGTCGGAGTCGCCCTGATCGGCGTCTTCGGCGTTGCGGTCGGCCGGACCACGGCCACCTCGATTCGGGCCCTCTCGAGCCGGGCGACCGCCATCCGCGACGGGGAGTACGACGTCGACCTCGAGACCGGGCGCACCGACGAGATCGGCGACCTCTACCGGGCGATCGACGACATGCGCGACTCGCTGGTCGCGCAACTCGAGGAGTCCGAACGGGCGCGAGAGCGCGCCGAGGAGGCGCGCGACCGGGCCGACGAGGCACGCGAGGAGGCCGAGACGGCCACGAAGCGGGCCCGGGAGGCCCGCCGCGAGGCCCAGGAGCGGACCGAACGCCTCGAGCGGACGGCCGCCGACTACTGCGAGGTAATGGGTGCCTGCGCGGACGGGGACCTGACCAGACGGCTCGAGCCCGATCCCGAGAGCGAGCCGATGGCCGAGATCGCGACGACGTTCAACGCGATGGTGGCCGACCTCGAGCGGACGGTCGCGACCATCGCAACGTTCGCGGGCGAGGTCGCCGAGACCGGCGACGACGTACGGGGCGAGTGCGTCGCCCTCGAGGAAACGGGCGACGAGGTGACCGACTCGATCCGCGAGATCGCGACTGTCGCCGAGCGCCAGAACGACCGTATGGCCGCGATGTCGACGGAGATCCAGGAGACGTCGGCGACGGTCGAGGAGATCGCCTCGACGGCGAACTCGGTCGCCGAAACCTCCCGGCAGGCCGCCCGACGCGCCGAGGACGGGATGGACGCGGCCGAGGACGTCGTCGACGAGATGGCGGCCATCGAGGCCCGCTCCGAGGCCGCCCTCGAGGAGATCCGCGACCTCGAGGAGGCCGTCGACCGGATCGACGAGATCGTCGGGACCGTCACGGAGATCGCGGACCAGACGAGCATCCTCGCGTTGAACGCGTCGATCGAGGCGGCCCACGCCGGGGACGGGAGCGGAAACGCCGACGGCAGCGGTTTCGCGACCGTCGCCGAGGAGGTCAAGGGGCTCGCTGCCGAGACGAAGACGGCCGCCGGCGAGATCGAAGAGCTGATCGGGACGGTCCAGCGCCGGACCGATGCCACCGTCGGGGAGATGGAGGCGATGCGTGAGCGCGTGGCCGACGGCTCGGAGACGATCGACCGCTCGGTCGCAGCCTTCCGGGAGATCGAAACCGACGTGCGCCGGGCCGACGACGGCGTCCAGGACATCGACGAGGCGACGGACGCCATCGCCGACTCCGCGGCCGAACTCGTCTCGATGGCCGACGAGGTGACGGACCTGAGCGACACGACCGCGAGCGAGGCCGAGGCGATCTTAGAGAGCGCGACGGAACAGACCGAGGCAACCGCGAGTGTCTCCGAGAGCGTGACGGCGCTACACCGGCGTGCGGACCGCCTCGAGGAACTGCTTGCGGAATTCACGACGGACGCGGCGGGCCTCGAGGAGGCGGACGCTGCGCTCGAGGACGACGACGATGGACGCCAGCCGCCCGCGCTCGAGTCCGAATAGCCGTCCGTTTCGGCCGCTCGAGCAGTGTCGAACTCGAGACCGAAAAATGTCGTCTCACCCGTGTCCAGGGCACGAAAACGACCGCTCGACGAACGTGGGCCGGCGAGTATCGCCCGAACATTTATATCCCAGTCGTGGCTTTGTACGCCTGCAATGGCGCAAGGTACGGTCGCATTCTTCAACGATACTGGCGGCTACGGTTTCATCGAGACTGAGGACGCGGACGAGGACGTTTTCTTCCACATGGAGGACGTTGGCGGTCCGGACCTCGAGGAAGGTCAGGAAGTCGAGTTCGACATCGAGCAGGCCGATAAGGGCCCGCGCGCGACGAACCTCGAACGACTGTAAGCTGTTCCAGCAAGGGGTATCGTTTTCCGATTGCTAACCGGATAGCGACGGCTTCGGCGTTCCCGGTCCAGCCCTCGCGGGCGACCGCACCCGTTCCGTCGCTCCCGCGATCCCGAACGTTCGGCGACGTCTCGCTCTCGAGCGGCGACGACTGATTCGTTCCGTTCTCTTATTGATAATTATAGTGACATAAAGCATATGTCTCGCTGTCCCTGAACAGGGATAAACGCCATGAAAAGTCGCCAGCCCTCTCGTCCCGCTCGGATCAGGTGTCCGCTCCGCCCCGCGGCCGCCAGTCATGACTGAGCCACCGGAACCGGCCGGCGACGAGGGCGCCGGTACGAAAGGTACCCGCGACGACGGCGACTCGGACTCGCCGACTCGAGCGACCGACGACCGACCCGACCCCCTCCCGGTCCCTACGGTCGCGACGCTCTCTACCGACGTCGTCGACAACGTTTCCCGGGTGATCGTCGGCCACGACGAGGCGATCGAACACGCCGTCGTCGCGCTCCTTGGTCGGGGACACATCCTGCTCGAGGACGTCCCCGGCGTGGGAAAGACGATGCTCGCACGGGCGGTCGCCACCTCGGTCGACTGTGACTTCCGCCGGATCCAGTTCACGCCCGACCTCCTCCCGACGGACGTGACCGGGGTCAACGTCTTCAACCAGCGAACTCGCGAGTTCGAGTTCCAGCCCGGCCCCGTTTTCGGCAACGTCGTATTGGGCGACGAGATCAACCGCGCGCCGCCGAAGACCCAGTCCGCGCTGCTGGAGGCGATGGAAGAAGAGCAGGTGACGGTCGACGGCGACACGCGACCGTTACCGGACCCGTTTACCGTCATCGCAACGCAAAACGCCGTCGAGCGGGACCGTACCTACGAACTCCCGTTCGCGGAACTCGACCGGTTCATGAAGAAGCTCCGGCTGGGCTACCCCGATCCCGACGAGGAAGCGGAACTGCTCGGCCGGACCGTCGGTCACCACCCCATCGAGTCGCTCGAGCCGGTGACCGACCGTGAAGCGATCGTCCGGGCGCGCGAGACGGTCGCGAACGTGCGCGTCGAAGAACCGGTCCGGGAGTACGCGACCCGGCTGGTCGGGTACACCCGCGAACACGCCCGCATCGGGGCCAGCCCGCGGGGCACCATCTCGCTGCTGCGGGCCGCCCAGGCCCGTGCCGTCATCGAGGGTCGGGAGTACGTCATCCCGGACGACGTTCAGGTGGAGGCCCCGACGGTGCTCGGCCACCGGATCGAGACCGGCGACCGCGACCGCAACCGCGACGGGGATGCGATCGTCGCCGACGCCCTCGAGCGGGTGCCCGTCGACGCCTGACGAGAGACGAGTTATGAAACCGACCCGCAGAGGATGGACCGCGCTCGCGGTGCTTGCCTTCTCGATCGGCATGAGCTGGCAGTCCGGGCCGCGAGCGCTCAACGCCGTGGTCGCGCCGCTTGCCATCGCGCTGGCCGCAGCCGTGATCGCGACGGTTCGCCTCGATCCGCCGACGGTCAGACGCCACCCGGTCGCGGACGGCCCCGTCGGCGACCGACGGACCGTTGCGATCGACCTCGAGTACGACCGATCCGTCTCGGCGACCGTTCGTGACGCCGTCGGCAAGGGTGTCGCGGTCGCGGACGGCGGAACCGACGAGTACGTCGCCGAACTCACGCTCGAGCCCGGCGAGACGGCCCTCGAGTACGACCTGGCGCTCCGGGAGCGGGGCGTTCACGAGATCGGCCCGGGCTCGATCGCGGTCCAGGATGCGCTGGGACTCGTCGAACGCCGGTTCGAGGGGCCGGGGACGACCCGGGTTCGCGTCTACCCGCGGCCCGTCGACCTCCGGGGCAGCGGGACCAGCGAGTTCCGGACCCTCGTCGAAACGGTCGGCAGCCGCAGCGAGGGCGCCGACCTCGATCACGAGCGCGAGGAGTTCGCCCACCTGCGGGAGTACCGCCGAGGCGACTCGCTGCGGGACGTCCACTGGAAGTCCGCGGCCAAACGCCCCGACGACGAACTCGTCGTGACCGAGTACGCGACGGGGTCGACCGACGACGCCGTTACCGTCGCCGCCGACTGCGCGCCGGGGTACTGCGACGACCTCGCGAAAGCCGTCGCCAGCGTCGTCGACTTCCTGCTCGAGTCTGAGCTTCGGGTCGGCCTTCGTCTCGGCGAGGACCACCGCCGGCCCGACGCCGGGCGGGGGCACCGGCGGGACCTGCTTCGGACGCTCGCCACCCTCGAGGCCGCCGACCTCGAGGAGGGAGACCGCGAGGCGGCGGAGGTCGTCGTCCTCGCGGACGCGGACGGGCTCCGCGTCGTCGTCGACGGGCGGACCCTCCCGTTCGAGCGACTCGTCGGGGCCGACGGGGCGGTTGGGCTCGATCTGGACGGCTCGAGCCCCGACGGTGGCGCGGGCGTGGAGACGAACGCGGACGCGGACACGGATACGGAAACGGATGCCGACGCACGCTCGGGGGTGGTCGGATGAGCGTCGATCGAACCGACCGGACGATCCCCTTCTCGCCCGACGGGACGATCGGTCCCGGTGCCTTCCGGATCCTCGCGCTGGGCTCCGTACTGGTCCTGACGACCGCGTACGTGAGCGTCCTGCAGGACGTGACCCGGGTCGTCGGCGGCACGCGGACGCTGCTGACCCTCGTCGGCGTCATGCTGCTCGCGGCGACGGCTCTCGCGCGGCTGATCCGACTCCGGACGGCGGCGACGATCGCGGTCACCGTCGCCGTCGTCGGCTTCGTCTATTACTTCGAACGGAGCGGCGTCGGTGCCGAGGCGATCTTCTCGGCCAGCGAGACGGTCCTCGCCGACGTCGTCACGCTCGCGACCGGCCTCGAGTTGCTCCGGGTCGTCGAGGCCGGCACCTGGACGCTCGCGTTCGCCCCGGGACCGGTCTTTCTCTCGTGGTATCTCGCCCTGCGCGGCCGGTACGGGCTGAGCGTCCTCCCCGGCGGGTTCGCGCTGGTCTTCCTGGTGTTGACCGGCGACGCTGGCACGACGGCCACGCTCGTCGGCGTCCTCGCCGCGCTCGGGGCGGTCGGCTTCGGCGACCTCGAGCGCCGGGGCGGCTCCGTCGCCCAGGCCGACGCCATCGCGGTGCTGTTCGCGGTCATCGTCGCGCTCTCGCTGTCGGTGACGTTCGTCCCCGGGGGCACGGGTACGGCGAACCCGACGACCGCCGGTGCCAGCGACGGCACGCTCGAGGCGACGATCGACTCCGCATCGGAACGGTCCGGAATCGCGGGCGAGGTCGACCTCTCGCCCCAGATCAGGTTCACCGTCGAGGCGGACGAGGGCTCGTACTGGCGAACCGGGGTTTACGACCGGTACACCGGCGACGAGTGGGTCAGGACCGGCCAGTCCCAGCCCTTCGGCCAGGCCGGAATCGAGAAGCCGGCCGGAACCACGGGGACGGTCGAACAGACCGTCACCGTCGCGACCGACCTGGGAGTCATGCCGGCCGCCGCCCAGCCCGTCGACGTGGAGGGTGGCATCGCCGACTACACCGAGGTGTCCGCACACGGCCAGATCCGCCCGGCGACGACGCTGATCGAGGACGACACGTACGTCGTCAGGAGCGCGGTCGTCGACCCCGCGCCGGTCGCGTTGCACAACGCCGGGACGGACTACCCCGACGAGATCGAAGAGCAGTACCTCCAGATGCCCGAGAGCATCTCCCCGGCGTTCGAGGAGCGCACAGCCGAGATTACCGAAGGGGCGAGTTCGCCCTACGAGCGGGCCGTCCTGATCGAACGGCACCTGCGCTCCTCGAAGGACTACTCGCTCGAGGTCGAGCGGCCCGAGGGCGACGTCGCCGAGACGTTCCTGCTCGAGATGGACGAGGGCTACTGCGTCTACTTCGCGACGACGATGACCCAGATGCTCCGGGCGGAGGGGGTTCCGGCCAGGTACGTGACCGGCTACACGAGCGGCCAGCAGGTCGAGGACGACAGGTACGTCGTCCGCGGGACCGACGCCCACGCCTGGGTCGAGGTGTACTTCCCCGGGGAGGGCTGGGTCGAGTTCGATCCGACGCCGCCCCAGCCCCGCGAGGCGGAGCACACGGAACGGCTCGTCGACGCCCGCGAGGAGAACATCGAGAACGTGGACCTCGAGACCGACGGCAGCGACGGAGACGGATCGGACGGGGAAGACGGATCGGATACTCGAGGCGACGACTCCGACGACGGTCCCGATGCGCCGGACCACAACCCCGACGGCAACGAGTCGCCGACGGAGCCGGGCGACGCGTCCTCGGAGCGGAACGGGACGGGCGAGCAGGTCGAGCAGGTCGGCCCGACGGGTGCCGCCGCCGGCGACGGGACCGTCTCGACGCCCGAGGAGGAGGGGTTCTCCAGCCCCGTCCCGATCACGCGCGAGGCGCTCGTCGTCGCTTCCGTGTTCCTCGTCGGCCTGCTCGCGGGCGCTCATCGAACGGGCGCGACGGTCCGCGCCCGACGGCTGGTCGGCCGCTACTGGCAGCGGCGAACCGAGGATCCCGACCGCGACGTCGAACGCGCGTTCCGTCGGCTCGAGGGCGTGCTCGGACACGAGTACCGGCCGCGGCGGCCGTCCGAGTCCGCACGCGGGTACCTGACCGCGCTCGAGGCAGCCCACGGTGACGAGCTAGATCCCCGCATCGAGCAGGTACTCGAGCGGTACGAACGGGCGGTCTACGGCGACGGCGTCGACCGCGTGGCGGCCGACGAGTCGATCGAGATCGTCGACGAGATCGTGCGAAAGCGGCTGTCAGCCGTCGCTCGGCTCCGAAATTGACGGATATCACTCAAAAAGAACCGCACGACGGCATGCGGGTCCCGATAGTGTTTAATATGGCCATTTCGTAGCAAGGAACGTAATGTCGGAAGTCTGCTCGACGTGCGGGCTGCCCGAGGAACTCTGCGTCTGCGAGGACGTGGCCAAGGGCCAACAGCAACTCAATATCCGCATTGACGAGCGCAGGTACGGGAAAGAGGTAACGATCGTCGAAGGATTCGATCCGAAGGACGTCGATCTGGACAGTCTCTCGTCGGATCTCAAGTCCAAATTCGCCTGTGGAGGCACTGTCGAGGACGGCCAGATCGAACTTCAGGGCAACCACACTGGCCGCATCGAGGAGTTCCTTCGGGACCGCGGCTTCAACGTCGCATGAGCCCGCGATGATCTGAGACGACTTCCGAACCCGCGGCGGTCTCTCGTATCGCTTTTCCAGCTTTTCCGCCGGTGAGCGGTGGGTCCGTCCTGTCCGGCGATTCCAACGACGGTCGAACCTCGTCGGTTCGCGGCCTCGATCAAAACGGCGACTCGACGTCCGTCGACTCCGCGTCCGGCTCGTCGTCCTCGCGGACGAGTCCGAACTTCATCCCGTACTTCTCGAGGCCGCCAGCCATGCTCTCGACCCTGGTGTCGTCGGCGCCCTCGTACGAGCCGATGAGCCGTGCGGCCTGGACGCTCGCCTCCCCGTGGGGGCAGACGGTGACGACGCGGTCCGCGTCCGCGAACTCGTCGACACGGTTCGTCAGCTCGTGAAACGGTACGTTCTCGCTGCCGGGAATGTGGCTGTGCTCGAAGCTTCCGGGGTCGCGGATATCGACGATCCGGACGTCCGCGTCGCTCTCGAGGAGTTCGTTGACCTCGTCCGTGGAGATTTCGCCGTCCATCGGTCGCGGGTTGGCCCTATAACGGAATAAGGGCACGGGTGGGCCGTGGGCCCGCTCGCGGTCGCAGGTACCGGCAACGGAGTATCACAGCACCACCCTTTTCGCCCCCGGCGGCCGATACGGGGGACATGTCGGAGGATCCGGGTGCGAGCGACCGTGGTGGGCGGTCGGAGCCCGACGAACGAGCCGAGTCGAACGAGCGAGGCGACCGCAACGTCTACGGGACGGAACTCCAGCCATGTAGCACCGACCCGATGACGGGGTTCCTGCGCGACGGCTGCTGTCGCCGCGTCGAATCGGACCGGGGACGGCACGAGATCTGTGCCGTGATGACCGAAGAATTCCTGGAGTTCAGCAAGGCCCAGGGGAACGACCTCGTCTCCCCCAACCCCGAGTTCGACTTCCCCGGCCTCGAGCCGGGGGATCGGTGGTGTCTCTGTCTCGGCCGGTGGCTCGAGGCGGAGGAAGCGGGCTGTGCGCCGCCGGTCGTGCTCGAGGCGACCCACGAAGCGGTGTTGCGCGACGTGGAGCCGGATCTGCTCCGGGAGTACGAATACGAGTACGAGTACGAGTACGAGTACGAACCGGACTCGTAACGGCGAGCGTCGTGGGAGCGGCGCGAGCGCGGCCGTAAAGGGCCTATTCCGTCATTCCGTCGGGGAATCCCTTTACGTGACGACTGCCAACGTGGTGGCGATGACCGACAACGAACTGCGTCTCGACGGCGATTCGGACCGGGCCGTCGACGCCGGGTTCGACGAGGAGGACGGGATCGACGCCGCGGAGGCCTTCGCCGCGCGGGCACGCCAGGAACACGGCGATGCGATCGACCGCCTCGTCGTCTTCGGCGACGCCGTCCGCGACGACCGGGGCGTTCACGCCTCCGTCGACGTGCTGATCGTCCTCGAGGAGGCCGACGAGCACCGGGAGCGCGACCTCGAGCGACTGGGCGAGACGGTCGGGATCGAACACGGGATCGTCTTCTCAGTGTACGTGCTGCCGGCCGACCGTTTCGAGGAGAACCGGGACCACCCGCTCGTCGAACGGGCGCTCGAGGAGGGTGAGTCGTATGTGTAACCGCGAGTACGAGTCGGCTTTCGACCGCGTCCGCGGACGACCACCGTACTGATGCGCGTCACGCTGCTCGGGACGGGTGATACGACCGGCACGCCGACGGTCGGCTGTGACTGCGACACCTGCGAGGCCGCCCGCGAACGGGACGTCGAACGCACCCGCTTCTCGGTCCACGTCGAGAACGAGCGGACCGGCGAGACCCTGCTGGTCGATTTCAGCCCCGACTTTCGCTACCAGTTCCTGCGCGACGATGTCGCGCCGCCCGACGCCGGGATCGTCACGCACATTCACTTCGATCACCTCGACGGCCTTGGGAACGTCTTCCGGGTGCTCGACTCACTAACGGTGTATGCCTCCGGCGAAACCGACCCGCAGACGGGCCGGAGCGTCGCCGAAACCGTTGCCGAGGACTACCACTACCTCTCGGCGCTCGAGGTTCACGCGACGACCCCGCTCGATCCCGTCCGGACCTGCGGGTTCGACGTGACGCTGGTGCCGGTCGAACACCCGCCGCTTCTGTGTTACGGGGTCGCGGTCGAGGACCCCGAGACGGGCGCGAAGCTGTCGATCTCCGGGGACACGAACTACGATATCCCCGCTCAGTCCCGCGAGGCCCTCGCCGATCCCGACCTCCTGCTGGCCGATGCCATCGTCCCCGCGTACTTCTGTGAACACCATCCGGCCGGCGGTCGGCACGAGGGTCCGGACGGCGTCCCCCGGACGTTCGGCCACAAACACATGACTCGCGAGGGGGCGCTGGCGCTGGCCGAGGACCTGAACGCGGACCGGACGCGGCTGGTGCACGCGGCCCACTACTACCCGCCGGAGGAGGCGTTCGAGGACCCGCTGGCGGTCGACGGCGAGGAGTACGTGCTCTGATCGCAAGGGGACGAATCGTCCGTTTATCGAACGGAGCGTGTTCGAAATAGGGGGCAACGGGTGACGGGATCGCCCGAGCACCACGGCTCGACCGACCGATCCAAATGCGCGTAACGGTCTTCCGCCCGGCCCCGTCAGGTCGAGTATGGCGATCTGTCCACACTGTGACGACCCGCTCGAGCTATCGGTCGGACCGGAAGAAGTGACCGTCCACCGGGACGACGGCACCGAAACGATCGAACCGGACGTCTTCACCTGCCACTCGTGTGATGCGGTCCTGTTCGCGACGGTCAGCCGCGAACTCGAGGGGGAGTGACGCTTCGCTCTCGTCGCGGCCCCTCGACCCCCGTTCAGCCGAACCGATCGAGTCCCGACTGCCGTCGCCGTTTGCCCGCCGGGTCCGCGGTCCAGGGGGTTCGTCGGTCGCGTTCGGCCTCGAGGTCCACGTCAACGTCGGCAGCCTCGCGAACGGGCTCGTACCCCGGACAGGACTCCCCGCAGTCGGCGCTCGCGTCGACGACACGATCCGCCCACTCGCAGTACGGCAGCGTCGCTCCGGCGACGGTCGCCGCTCGGCAGGCCGTACAGTCCGGGAACCCGTACGTCCGCCACCCCTTCCCGTAGGCGCGCTCGGCCAGTCGTCGGCGGGCACGGGCCTTCTCCGCGGACGGGACGACCGCCACGTCGGTGCGGCCGGGCAGCGACTCGAGGGGTTCGACCCCGGCTTCCTCGACGGGAAGCGACCTCGGCTCGCGGACCACTTCGATCTCGAGGTCGCGCTCGTCGATCGGTCCGTCGCGGTGGACGCGCCAGACGCCGACCGCGTCCGGAATCCGGTTCAGGTGCGCCCGGGTGACGTAACTCTCCGTCGCGAGGATCACCTCGTCGACGAGGGCGAGGCTGACGTCCGTCCGCAACTGGGCCTCGAGGTCGCCCGGACGGCCGAGGTCCGGCTTGTTCTCGATGCCGACGATCCGGTCGTACCAGTCCGGGTAACGGGTGACCTGCCGTACGTACTCGCGGCCGTTCCGATGCTCGCGTTCGAAAAAGCCGATCTCGCAGGCCCGTTCCACCGCCCGGCGGGCGCGGTCGGGATGACAGTCGTCCGGGACGACGTCCTTCCAGTAGCGTGCCCGCCCGGGGCCCACGTCGGCGGCGATGGCCACGTCGGGGATGGTCTCGCTCGCGATGGCGACCCGGTCGTCGAACTCCGGACCCGGTTCGATGCGCACCGCGTCGAGCACCCGGCCGCCGGGTTCGGCGACGCAGCCCCCGAGCTGGCGGGCGACGATCCCCTCGCGGTCGTCGGCCTCGAGGCGGGCGCACAACTCGAGTTCGAACGCGAACTCGGAGACGGACGCGGGCACGGGTACGATCCGAGGGACGGAGCGAGACGAAAAAAGGTCGTCGGAGCCGTCGACTCCTCAGGAGGCCCTCGCTCGGCGACGGCCGATGGCACGGCCGAGCCGGGATCCGAAGGCGCCGAGGGAGAGCGCTCCGACGGCGAGCGTCACGATTCCGGCCAGAATTGCGACCGGGGCCGAGACGATCGGGTCGTCGCCGGCGAGCGCCGCGGCGCCGAGCGCGGCCACCATCGCCGCGACGAACAGTCCGGTCGTCGCGAGCGAGACGACGACGGTCTCGAGCACGGTTCGGTCGTCGATCGACGGAATCCGTCGGGGTGGGCGTGGGTCGTACATCGTGTCTAGTCCAAGGGGAGCCACGCCCATAATTGTAATCTGAATTATATTTTTGTAGCCGGCCTTACTGAAATCGGTTTCAGTCGGCGGATCGGACGGTCGACTGCGGTCGTATCGACGTCGGTCGTCGAAGCGGAAAAAGCGGGTCAGTCGCCGGTTTCGACCCGTGTCTCGAGGACGTTCAGGTCGCCGTCCATCGTCACCGCAAGCAGGTCGCCCTCGAGCGGGATGCGGACCTCGAGGCGGTAGGGCTCGCGCTCGAGGACGTGGGTGTACTCGTCGGTGACACACCAGGGGAGGGTCCAGTACGGACGGTCCTCGAGGGCGACGCCACGCTCGCGGTGGAAGCCGACGACGGCGGAGTGATCCAGCAGTCGGAGGCCGGCGGCCGAACAGAGCGTGTGGCCACACTGGGCGCACTCGTGGTCGACGCGGAGCCCGACGCCGAGACAGCACTCGCCCTCCTCGACGATCCGGCTCTCCATGCGGCCGCTACACTCCGGGCAAACGCCGTCGGCCGCCAGACAGTGCAGATGGCGCACCCGCTGGTCGAAGGCCTCGGCGATCTCCTCTGGCGTCCGGTCGTTGAGCCCGCCCGGCGGGAAGTCGTACTCACCGTGGCGTTGCCCGCAGTCGCGACACTCGATCCGGAGCCGTTCGTCCTCGTAGACCGCCCGCAGCGGCCCGCGACAGGAGACGCAGTCCCCCTCGACCGGGAACGGTTCGACCGTCGGCTGTTCGTTGAACGTGCCCGCGATCACCGACCGGACGACCTTCTCGCCGGCGTGTCTGAACGTGTAGCCGCCGTCGGACCGGCCGTCCGGCGAGCCTCCGGTCGCTTCGCTCGCGGAGACGCCGTCCTCCTGCGCGACGAAGTGGCCCGTCAGCTTCTGGAGGTGATAGTTGAACTGCGCGGAGTCGCGCATGCCGACCTCGCGGCGTAACTCGGAGAAAGAAACCGGTCGCTCGTCGGCCGCCCACAGCGCCTCGAGGATCGCCAGCCGTGTCTCGTTGCTGACGAGCGCGAAGGCCTCGGCGGGGTCGAGACAGTCCGTACACTCGAGCGGGTTTTCCTCCTCGCTCGAGACGTCCGATCGACTCATACGGAGGCGTATGTGAGTAATCGGCAAAATAGTTCCCCGAACTTCATTTTTGTATGCTGCCTGATGGGTGGAAAAGGACTACGTGCTGGCGGGTGTTGAGGGCCCCATGACCGAGGACCGTTCGGCCATCGAAGCGTTCGGGCTACTCTCCGACGGGACGCGGATCGATGTCCTTCGGGAGGTCGCCGTCGCACAGAGCGAGGGCGCACACACCGGCGGCCCGGCCGAACTCTCGTTTTCGACCCTGTACGACCGCGTCGACATCGACAACACATCGAAGCTCTCCTACCACCTCGGCGAACTCGAGGGCCTGTTCCTGCGCAAGACCGACGGCGGGTACTCGCTGACCCATGCCGGCGAGCGGATCGTCCGCCTGCTCCTGTCGGAGAACTACGGCGCACCGACCGGCTTCGAGGGAACCGACGTCTCGGGGACGTGCCCGCTCTGTGGGGCGCACTCGCTCGAGGTGTCCCTCGAGAACCAGTTTCTCACCGTCGCGTGCCGGGACTGCGAGCGGGGCATCGCCGGCTACGAGGTCACGCCGGCACAGGTCCGCGACCGGTCGCCGTCGGCCGTCGTCGAGACGCTCGCACACCGGATGAGCGCCCACTACCGGCAGGTTCGCGGCGGCGTCTGTCCCTCCTGCGGCGGAGACCTCTCCCTCGAGGTGGTCGAGGGCGGCGAACTCGAGGCGGATCCGTTTCGCGCGGTCGACCGGTGTCGGCAGTGTCTCCGGTCGTACTCCGCGCCGCTGACGCTCAGGTCGACGTACCACCCGGAAGCGATCGCGTTCTGCTGGGAGCGCGGCGTCGACGTGCTCACGCTCGCGCCGTGGGAACTGCTCGGCTACGCCTCCGAGGGGCAGTGGACCGGCACGCGAACCGCAACGGATCCGACGGAGTACGAGGTGACGCTCCGCCTCGAGGACGACGCGCTCCGGCTCGAGCTGGCCGCCGACCTGTCGATCACGGCGACCGAGCGCGTGCGACGCAGATCGCTGGCGGACCGCCGTTCCTGACAGTGGTCGAACAAAACGACCGTTGAGCCACGTGGGCGGGTCCGACGGCCGAGACGGTTCGAGCGTCGGCCGATCCCCGTGGACGGCTCAACTGTGATTTTGAAACGGATCTGTTACATGTAATTTCTTCGATAATACTTACGTAGGGTGACGTCCTGGGCCTGCAACGAGATGGAATCAGACACCGAACCGAGTCGGAGGGAGAAACAATGACGAAAGTGACAATTGATGACTTCGTCGAGTTCGTCACGACTCACAACCGGATCGTGCTGCTCGTGATGCTGGCGCTGACCGCCGGTATGGTCGTCGGCGTCGCCGCCCTGGACACCGGCGGGCAAGCGGCCGAAGACGAGTTCCCCGAGACCGACCGGTCGCAGGCGGCCGACTACCTCGAGGAGCAGTACGCCGACGGAAACGAGCGCGGAGCCGCGTACGCGGCGGTCTACGTCGCGACGGAGGACGGCGGCAACGCCCTCTCCAAAGCCGCGCTGCTCGATTCGCTGCGCTACCAGCGGGCGGTGACGGAACACGAGACGGTCGCCGACGCGCTCGCGGACGACGACCGAGGGGACGGTTCCGGGCCGGCGGTCACGAGCGTAGCGAACCTCGTCGCCGTCCAGCTCGCCGAGGAGCCAAGCGCCGACCTCGAGACCCAGATCGACGCCCTCGAGGGGGCCGACGAGGAAGCGGTCGCGTCGCTGGTCGACCGCACCGTCGCCGACCACCCCGAGGCGGCGCGACTCGTGCCCGAGAGCTACGAGCCGGGAACGGCGACGGCGGAGAGCCACCGGATGCTGTTCCGGTTCGAAGCTGGCGCGGACGCGGACGCGAACTCGAACGCGGACGGCGACGGCGAGGAAGCCGTGGCCGGGGCACAGGAGGTCCTCTACGAGACGGCCGGCGAGTGGAGCGAGGACGGCCAGGAAGCCGGCGCGCTCGAGACGAGCGACGACGGCGAGCCCGCTCTCTCCTACTTCACGCTCGGAGAACCGGCAGCACAGGAGTCCGTCGACCAGTTGAACGAGAACACGATGGAACTGCTCGTGCCGCTTACGCTGGCGCTCGTGCTGGTCGTGCTGACGGTCACCTACCGCGATCCGCTGGACGTGTTCGTCGGTATGGTCGGGGTCGTCACTACGATCGTCTGGATGTTCGGAATCCTCGGCTGGCTCGGGATCTCGGCCGGGATGACGGCGTTCATCGGCCCGGTGTTGATCGCTGGACTCAGCATCGACTTCGGTTTCCACGTGTTCATGCGGTATCGGGAACAGCGGGGCGTCGCGACGGATGCCCGAGCCGACGCGGGCATTCGACCGTCGATGGGCCGGGCCGTTCGATCGGTCTCGGTCGCGCTCGGACTCGTCGCGATCACCGGCGCCATCGGCTTCCTCTCGAACGTCGTCAACCCCGTCGGGATCATCCGGGAACTTGCCCTCGGGATCACGCTCGGGGTCCTCTCGGCGTTCGTCATCTTTCTCACGCTCGTCCCGGCGCTGAAGATCAGCGTCGACGGGATCTGTGAGCGGATCGGAATCGACCGTCGCAAACGGCCACTGGGCGAGGGGGCCGTGCTTCGGCCGTTCCTCCGGAGCAGCGTCGTCCTCGCGCGCCGCGTCGCCCCGCTCGTCCTCGTCGTCGCGCTGGTCGCCGGCGCCGGCGGCGCGGTCGCCTGGACGGCCCTCGAGGAGGAGGGCGTCCAGCAACAGGAGGAACCGGCCGCCGAGTGGAAACAGGAACTGCCCGGGCCGCTCGCCTGGGAGGTCTCGGAGTACGACCGGAACGATCAGTACGTCCGCGAGGAGTACCGGCCCGTCGCGGCCGCCGACGGCGACCGGTTCCAGTTGCTGATCGAGGGCGACGTCACGGAGGACGACACGCTCGAACAGGTCCAGTGGGGCCTCGAGGTCGGCGAGCAACGCGGCGCGATCGCGGACGCGTCGGGCGACGCCGGGGACCTCCGGTCGCCGACGACGGTGATGGCCTCGGTCGCCGCCGAGGACGAGGCGTTCGCCGCGACGCTCGAGGCGGCCGATACGGACGGCGACGGCGTTCCGGACGAGGACCTCGAGACGGTGTACGACGCCCTCTACGAGGCTGCGCCGGGCGAGGCCGCGGGGGTGATCGAGCGAACCGACGGCGAGTACCGATCGCTTCGCGTCGTCGGCCCGCCGGAGCGGGCCGGGTTCGACGACGACCGCGTGGCGGACGTGGAGGCGATGGCGGCGTCGATCGAGTCTCCCGAGGCCGAGTCCGGGAGGGCGACCGACGCCGACCTCGCGGCCACCCCCGTCAGTGAGACGATCGTCGTCGACTCCCAGCTCGGCGAGATCACCGACGGGGTCGTCCGGGTGTTGCTCCTGGCACTCGGCGCGGTCTTCGCCACGCTCGCCGTCGTCTACCGGTACGTCCACGGGAGCGCGACGCTCGGAATCGTGACCGCGTTCCCGATCGCGCTGGTCACGGGGCTGGTCGTCGGCGGGATGTACCTGCTCGACGTACCGCTGACGCTGCTGACGGCACTGCTGATGAGTCTGGTGATCGGCCTCGGCATCGACTACGGCATCCACGTCAGCGACCGGTTTGCCCAGGAACTCGAGCGCGGTGATCCCGACCATAGGCGACGGCCGCTCGCGGCCCTCGAGCGGGCCGTCACCGGAACCGGCGGCGCGTTGCTCGGGAGCACGCTCACCTCCGCGGGCGCGTTCGCGACCCTGCTGTTGCACCCGCACCCACAACTCGAGAGCTTCGGGACGCTGGTCGTTCTCGCTATCGTGACCGCCTTCGTGGTGAGCGTGTTCGTCCTCCCGAGCGCGCTCGCTCTCTGGGCGCGGTACGGGCGGTCGGGCTCCGGGATCGACGCCGAGAATCCCGCCGACGCCGATGGCGACGGGAAACCGGGAACGGAGGCGAACGCGTAGTTCCCGGTCGTTCGGACGGTTCTGTCGGCCTCGGGGAACCCGGGTACCCGGCTTCGATCCGTTCGCGGGCCGGAGGCGGCTGCGGGTGTAGCTCGCAACCTTTATCAAGCGCACGGCGGAAGCCATATCTAAGATTACTCACCGTCTTATGGCAGGAAATCAACAACCGGAGGTGAACATCGGGCTCGTCGGTCACGTCGACCACGGCAAGACCACGCTGGTCCAAGCGTTGAGCGGCTCGTGGACCGACCAGCACAGCGAGGAGATGAAACGCGGCATCTCCATCAGGCTCGGCTACGCGGACGCCACGTTCCGTCACTGCGAGGGCCTCGACGAACCCGAGTGTTACACCATCGCCGAGAAGTGTCCGGACGGCTCGGAGAGCGAGCCGCTGCGGACCGTATCGTTCGTCGACGCGCCGGGACACGAAACGCTGATGGCGACGATGCTGTCCGGTGCCTCGCTGATGGACGGGGCCGTGCTCGTGATCAGCGCGAACGAACCCGTCCCCCAGCCACAGACCGAGGAGCACCTCATGGCCCTGGACATCATCGGTATCGACAACATCGTCATCGCCCAGAACAAGGTCGACCTCGTCAGCGGCGACCAGGCCCGGCAGAACTACGAGGAGATTCAGGAGTTCGTCGAGGGAACCGTCGCCGAAGACGCGCCGGTCGTCCCCGTCTCCGCGGGCCAGGAGGTCAACCTCGACCTGCTGATGCAGGCCATCGAGGAGGAGATCCCCACGCCCGAACGGGACCCCGACACCGATCCGCGGATGCACGTCGCCCGGAGCTTCGACATCAACAAACCCGGTACGACCGCCGACGACCTCGCCGGCGGCGTCCTCGGGGGGAGTCTGGTCCAGGGCGAACTCGAGGTCGGCGACGAGATCGAGATCCGTCCCGGCCGCGAGGTCGAGCGGGGCGGCCAGACCGAGTACGTTCCCATCGAGACGACGATCCGGTCGCTCCAGGCCGGCGGCGAGGACGTCGACGCCGCGACGCCGGGCGGCCTGCTCGGCGTCGGTACCGGCCTCGACCCGTCGCTGACGAAAGGCGACGCGCTGGCCGGCCGACTGGCCGGTCCCGCGGGGTCGTTGCCGCCCACCTGGGACAGCTTCACGATGGACGTCGACCTGCTCGACCGCGTCGTCGGCACCGACGGCGGCGAGGTCGAGGAGATCAGCACGGGCGAGCCCCTGATGATGACCGTCGGCACCGCGACGACCGTCGGCGCGGTCACCAGCGCCCGTGAAGGGGAGTGTGAGGTCAACCTCAAACGCCCCGTCGCGGCCGAACCCGGCGCGAAGATCGCGATCAACCGCCGGATCGGCGCGCGCTGGCGACTGATCGGGCTCGGCACGCTCAAGGAGACGTAACACGCAACACGGTACGACGAATGAGTACGCAGGGCCGGACGCGGGTCGCACTCGACACGAGCGCGCTGATGATGCCGGTCGAACTCGACGTGCGACTGTTCGACGAACTCGAGCGGCTCCTCGGCGGTGCGCGACGCACACCCGAGGAAGCGAGCGGCGATCAGCCGCGAACGGAGGGCTACGAGGCGATCACCCCCCAGGCCGTCCTCGAGGAACTGCGCCGCCTCTCCGAGAAGGGCGGACGGGAGGGGACGGCCGCGAACGTCGGCCGCGACCTCGCGACCGAGCGCTGTCTCGTCGTCGACACGGAAGCGTCGTACGCCGACGACGCCCTGGTCGAACTCGCCCGCGAGGGCAACGTCGACTACGTCGTCACGAACGACCGCCCGCTGCGTGACCGTGTGCTCGAGGCGAACGTACCGGTAATTGCATTACGCGGGAGAAACAAGTTAGCGATCACTCAACCATAGAATGTACAAACGGGTCAGACTGAAGGACACGGTAGAAGTACCGCCGGAGGAGCTCGGCGACGTCTCGCCGGACCTCGTGAAGCGACTGCTGCAGGACAAACTCGAGGGACGCATGGACGAGGAGGTGGGAAGCGTCGTCTCCGTCACCGAAGTCCACGACATCGGTGAGGGGACGGTGCTGCCCAACGAACCCGGCGTCTACTACGAAGCCGACTTCGACGCCGTCACCTTCGACCCGCAGATGCAGGAAGTCGTCGACGGCACGGTCGTCGAAGTCGTCGAGTTCGGCGCCTTCGTCGGCATCGGACCGGTCGACGGCCTGCTGCACGTCTCCCAGATCAGCGACGAGTACCTCGCCTTCGACGGCGAGAACCAGCAACTCGCCTCGAACGAGTCCAACCGCACGCTGGCGGTCGACGATGCGGTCCGCGCCCGAATCGTCACCAAGAGCATCGACGAGCGCAACCCCCGCGACTCGAAGATCGGCCTCACGGCGAAACAGCCCGGCCTGGGCAAACACGGCTGGCTCGAGGAAGAACACGAAAAGCGGGAAGCAACCGCGACCGAAGGTGAATAACCATGGCATCCGATCGTCTCGTCTGTCGCGAGTGTCACCGGGTCAACGAACCGGACAACGAGACCTGCGACGCGTGTAACTCCTCGTCGCTGACCGAGGACTGGGCCGGCTACGTCGTCATCGCCCATCCCGAGGACAGCGAGATCGCGACGGAAATGCAGATCACCGAACCCGGCGCGTATGCGCTGAAGGTCCGCTGACCCGCCGTGACGAGCGACGAACCCGACGACGCCGACCGCGACCGCGGCGGCGACGAGGACGCGAGCGCGACCGACGGGTCCGGGCCCGGAGCGACCGACGTCGTCTCCGATCCGGCCGACCAGCTACTCGTGTTGCCCGACGACCTGCGGAGCGAACTCAAAGAGCCGCTCGGGCCGATCGAGACCGACGCGGACGCCCTGCTCGAGGACGTCGGCGAGCCGCTGATCGCGGTCGGCGACGTCGTCACCTACCACCTGCTCGAGGCCGACTGCCGTCCCGACGTCGCCCTCGTCGACGAGCGCACCGAACGCGAGACCGTCGACGAGGAGATCCGGGACACCGTCACCGAAGGTACAAGCCTCGAGGCCGTGAACCCGCCCGCCGAGATCACCGAGGACGTCGTCTGGGCGCTCTGTGAGGCCCTCGAGCGGATGGAGCCGACGACGATCCTGGTCGACGGCGAGGAGGACCTGGTCGTCCTGCCGGCGATCGTCGCCGCGCCCGACGGTGCGAGCGTCGTCTACGGCCAGCCCGGCGAGGGGATGGTCCACGTCCGGGTGACCGAGGAGGTCCGCGAGGAGGTCCGTGACCTGCTCGACCGGTTCGACGGCGACGTAGAGCGGTTCTGGACGCTGCTCGAGTGATTCTCCCGTCCGTTCTCCGGCAGCGGTCCGTTCGACAGGATATTTATCGGCCCAGGTGAACGTGACCGACATGTACGAGTACGATTTCGTCGTCGTCGGCGTCGGTCCCGCCGGCGCGCGCTTCTCCCGGCGGGCCGCCGAGAAGGGCTACGACGTGCTCGCTCTCGAGCAGGGGACCGTCGGCACGCCGCTTGCCTGCTCGGGCCACGTGAGCACCGACGTCTGGGAGTTTACCGGCCCCGGTGCCCGCGAGGAACTCTTCCAGAACGAGATCTACGGCGCGCGGTTCCACGTCGGCGGGCCGCGAAGCGACGCCTACCCCTTCTACAAGGACGAGGTCGCCTCGAACGTCATCGACCGCGTCGGCCTCGACCGACACCTCGCCGACCTCGCGCGCGAGGCCGGTGCCGACGTCCGCGAGGAACACACCGTCACCGAGGTCCGCGAGCACCGCGACCGCGTCGAGGTCGTCGCCAGCGGCCCCGACGACGTTCACACCTTCGAGGCGAAGATGGTCGCCGGCTGTGACGGGCCCCGCTCGAGGGTGCGGGACGAACTCGACCTGCCGGAACCGGGCGAACTCCTCCACGGCGTGCTCGCCTTTTCCGAGGAGGAGGACCACCAGGACTTCGTCGACGTCCACCTGACCGCGCCGACGTTCTTCGCGTGGCGCATTCCGCGTGGCGATGCCGGCGTCGAGTACGGGCTTGCTGCGCCGCCGGGCGTCCAGGTAAACAAACACTTCGAGGAACTGATCGACGGCTACGAGGTCGACGTCTCCCATCGCTGCTCGGGTGCGATCCCGATCGGTCCCCCCGAGCGAGTGACCACCCGCCGGGGCTTCCTGCTCGGCGATGCGGCCGCCCAGACCAAGCCGTTCACCGGCGGCGGCATCCTCTATGGCATGACCTCGGCCGACCACGCCGCCCGCGAGATCGACCCCGACCGGCCGACGACGCTCGCGGCCTACGAACGCGCCTGGCGCGACGACATAGAGCGCGAGCAGTCGCTGGGCCACTGGCTCCGCCGGGCGTACTCGCTGCCCGAACCGGTCCAGCGGATCGGCCTGGGGGCGCTGTCGGGGAAGATCGGGGTACACATGGACCGCCCGACCTCCTTGCTCTCGCGGGATCACCTCCAGGCGATGGTCTCCCGGGCGTTCCGCTGACGGCGAGCCGACAGACCGAAGGCTCCCGTCCGGGAACGAACGTCCGATGACGGACGGTCGGAGCCGCCGCTGGCGTCGGGTCGCGGTCGATCGCATCGCCGGGGCGCTCGAGCGCCTGGGGATCATCTCGAGCGATCGGTTCCGGCCGACGATGGACCTGGCCTGGCCCCGGATCGTCACCGGGTTCGCGATCATGTCCAAGCAGACGGCCGACCTGGCGATGGTCGGGACGGCCGTCGGCATCGCGAGCACCGGCGGGATGGCCTTCGCGCTCGCGTACTGGGAGATCGTGACGATGCTGGGGCTGGGGCTGGCCGGCGGCACCGTCAGCCTCGTCTCGCAGAACTACGGCGGCGAGGCGACCGAGCGGGCCTCGCTGGTGGTAACCCAGAGCGTCCTGCTGGCGACGGCGATCGCACTGCCGCTTGTCGGCGCTTTCCTCCTGTTTGCCGAGCCGCTGATCGGCCTGTTCGACGCCGACCCGGCGCTCGTCGAGTACGGGGCGACGTACCTGGTCTTCGTCGCGCCGGCCGTGCTGTTCGAACTCCTCAATCTCATCGCCAGTCGGACCTACACCGGCGTCGGCGACACGTACACGGAGATGGTCGCCCGCGCCGGGGGTGCGGTGTTGAACATCGTCCTCAGCGCCGCCTTCATCTTCGGCTTCGGCATGGGCGTCGCGGGCGCGGGACTCGGGACGACCCTGTCGACGGGGTTCGTCACCCTCGTCCTCGGCTGGGGGATGAGCGGACGATCGTACGGCCGCCTCGGGATGGAACCCAGCCCGGTGCCGATCACGCGTTCGGGCCCGTGGCTTCACCTGGGACTGGCGAGGCAGTTGGTCGAGATTTCGACGCCCGAGATCGGCCGTCGGCTGGCCCAGGGAGTCGCCGTGTTCCCGCTACTCTGGATCGCCGCCGCCTTCGGGCCGGTCGTCGTGACCGCGGTCGAGGTCGGTCGCCGGATCCGCGGGCTCATCAACAGCATCAACTGGGGACTGTCGCTGGCCGCGAGTTCGCTCGTGGGACAGCGACTCGGGGCCAACGAGGAGGACGAGGCCGGCGCGTTCGGCGCGGCCATCGTCCGGCTGTCGGTCCTGATCTACGCCGCGGCCGGCCTCCTGGTGATCGCCCTCGCGGAACCGATCGCCGGGCTATTCGTCGCCGACCCGGGCGAGATCGCCCAGGCCGCAGTCTTCGTCGCCGTCGGCGCGGTCAGCGCGGTCGGCTACGGGATCGACGGGGCCGCCGCGGGTGCGCTGCTGGGGGCCGGCGACACGCGACTGCCGTTCGTCGCCTCGCTGGTCGGCCGCTACGTCTTCGCGCTTCCGGCGGCCGCCATCGGTCTCGTCACGCCGCTTGGCGTCGGCGGACTCTATCTCGCCTTTCTGCTCGAGACCTACGTCCCGGGCGGAATCAACTACTGGCTGTTCCGGCGCGGCCGCTGGAAGGCGGTGAGTCGGAAGTACCGGCCGTCCGCGGAGCCGGGTGAGGATTGAGTTAGCGACTGACGACGATCCCGCAGGCGATCCCCTCCGGCTCGAGCAGCTCCGCGCCGTCGACGGCGTCGGGTGTCAGCAGCAAGACGGTGTCGTCGGGCATCTCCCCGCTGACGGTCACCGGTCGGCCGAGTCGGTCCTCGAGCGCCTCCAGGTCGGACTCCGACGAGTCCTCGAGCAGACGATCGGCGTTCTCCTCGGAGAGGACGAACGTCGGCTCGGCGTTCGTTTCGGTCGGCGGGTCCGTTTCGAACTCCTCGCGGAGCGTCGCGAGCGAGTCGGAGTTGATCACCTCGAGCGACCGGATCGTCACGCGTTCGGTGTCGGAGCCGGGTGCTTCCGCCGACTGGGTGCGGACTCGTTCGGTGAGTTCCTCGAGATCGGCGTCGTCGATGCTGTCGTTCATACGGTCCTTCGAACCCGGACGGCCGTCAGGCCCGGGCCGGCGGCTTCCGGCCTCGTCCCGTCACTCGTAGGTCGGCAGCCGACCCGAGCGATCCGAGCCCTCGTAGAACGGCAACTCGGTCCGGGTCGCCGGCACCTCCTCGCCGCCGACGCGAACCGTCAGGTCGTCGCTCTCGAGGCCGTAGTCGACGACCGCGAGCGCGATAGGCTCCTCGAGCAGCGGGCTCTCTCCGGCGCGGGTGACCTCGCCGACGGAGGCGTCGCCGTCGAAGACGGCCGCGCCGGACTCGGGAACTGGCCCCTCGGCGGCTTCCGCTTCGCTTTCGCCGGCGATTGTCAGTCCGATCAACTGGCGGCTCGGCTGCCCGCGGTTTTCGACACGGGAGACCACCTCCTGGCCGACGTAACAGCCCTTCTCGAAGTCCAGGGCGTTCCGTAACCCGAGGACGTTCGGGATCTCGCCCTCGAGTTCGGTGTCGAACAGCGGCGTCCCGGCCTCGAGACAGAGGGAGTCCCAGGTCCGGTAGCCGAAGGGGGCCGCGTTCAGCCCCTGGTTGAGGAGGACGTCGTAGACGGACTCGGCGTCGGCGGCGGCGCAGATCACCTCGTAGCCCTCCTCGCCCGCGAGCGCGTCGGTCCGGACGACGGTCACGCCGGAGTCGCCCATCGAGCCGCGGACGAACGAGAGCCGGTCCTCGGGCGAGGCGGCTCCGTTGAGGACGCTCGCGACCTTCTCGGTAGCCTGGGGGCCGTGAATCCCGAAGATCGCGTAGTCGTCCGTTGCGACCCGAATCTCGACGTCCTGGATGAAGATCTTCTCGGACCACTCCTCGGCCAGCGGTTCGGCCTTTTGCGGCGGGACGAAAAGCAAGAGCCGCTCGCCGGCGTTGTAGACGTACAGTTCGACCTCGATGCCTCCCTGGGGATCGAGGACGAGCGCGTAACAGCCCTGGCCGTCCTCGTCGGGGACGCGGTTCGAGACCACGTTGTCGACGTACTCGAGGCGGTCGTCGCCCTCCACGACGACCACGCCGGAGACCATCTCGATCAGGCCGACGCCGTTGCGGACCGCACGGTGGGTCCGCTCGGGCCGGCCGAAGTGTTCGACGACGGTCCGGTCGCCCCGTTCGCCGAACGTCGCGCCGTGGTCCTCGTGGATCGACTCGATGACGCTCATGCCTCCAGTCAGGAGCCTGAGCGTATCAGGCGTTTCGATTCAAAAAGGCAGCCGGTCCCGGAGCCAGTCGCCGATCGATTCCTCGGGCTCTTCGTCGGGAACCTCGGGAATCACCCGGTCGGCGGGCTTGATGAGGGTCTGGTCGCCGTCCGATTCGACGACGATGAGGCCGTCGGTCTTCAGGGTCGCGAGAGCGTCCTCGAGGTCGTCGATCTCCGCCTCGACGGCCGCGCGGAGTTCGAAGACGGTCATGCCGTCGTCGGCTCGATCGACGAGTGCGTCGAGTACCGCGACTTCCGTCCGCTCCCGGTTCCGGTACTCCCGCTTTGCTTTCATCCGTGTTGGTATTCGACGACCCGGGATTTGACGTTTGTCGTTGGCGACCCTCGAGTCGGGGCGGCACTGTCGTCGCCCCGCCGGACCCAGGCGGTACGTTTTTTATGGCCCCGCTCGGAACGGTGTGACAATGGTCCTGCGATGTTCGCTGCTCGGACACGACTACGGCGATCCCGACGTCGAACGCGAGCGCGAAGAACGGGGCAGTGAAGTCGTCGTTACCGTCCAGGAGTACGAGGAGTGTACCCGCTGTGGCGAACGGAACGTCATCAGCGAGAACACGGAAGTGACGAGCATCTCCTCCGCGATCGACGGCGACGAGTTGCCCGACGAACACGAACCCGAACCCGAATCCGTACCTGAACCCGGGCCCGAGTCCGACATCGACTCCGAACAACCGTCCGGCTCCGAGCCCGAGAGCGCCGCCGACGGCGAAGACGTCGAGTTCATCGACGCGGACGCCGGCGAAACCGAGACCGTCGAGCCGACGGCCGACGCCGACACGGACGCGGACGACACCGTGGCGACGGCCGCCGACGACGACGGCGAGATCCTCGAGGACTCACCGGCCGATCGCGACCGCGACAGCGACCGCGAACACGGTGAGTGGCCCGACTCGAGCGACGTCGGCCCGCCGGTCGAGGAGGAGAACCCGACCGAGTGGCCCGAGGCCGAGGTCGGTGACCCGACCGACGACGACGCAGTCGTCCTCGAGCACGACTCGAGCGAGACCGGCGTCCCCGACGGCGTCGACCGCGGCGTCTCCGAGGGCGACGTCGGGACGGCCGCCGGCGGGACGGGCGGCTCCGACGGTATCAGTGCTGCCGACGTGACCGCCGACCTCGAGGCGATGGAAGACGACGACTCGAGCGAGGAACCCGCCCTCGAGAGCGGTTCCGGCATCGAACGCGACGGCTCGGTACCGGTGCCGACGGAAGAGGATCCGGCCGACGAGGACGTGCCCACGGAGTTTTACTGCCCCCGGTGTGACTACGTCGCCGCGGAGAACCGCGCCTCGCTGCGGGCCGGCGACATCTGTCCCGACTGCCGCAAGGGGTATCTCGGCGAGCGGCCGCGGCACTGATACGGAGTGCTGGAACGGTTTTCCAGGGCAACCGCCGCTCTGATCGCGGTTTCGCCGGAACCACCCACAGGAACAGGAACAGGAAACCGTACGATGCGGATCGGCCACTGGTGTTCTTCTTTCTCTCTCTCTCGAATCCCTGTGGCGCGGTTCCCTCGTGTCAACCAGACAGACAACACGAACCGCCGATTCGCGTCTCGCACGCGCCACTCCCTCCCGATATCGACGGCTATGAAAAGAGGTAAACAGTCCGCCGTGTATCTCCAATCCATGAAGGAGTACAAGATGCGTCGCGGTGAATATCTCGAGGAGCGAATCCCGGACATGCAGGACACGATCGAGGACTACTTCGGGTCCGTCACGGGAACCCAGGAGTACAAGGGCAGCGACCTCTACGTGATCGAGGAGCCCGACAACCCCGTCTTCGAGAAGATCGTCGTCGGCGCAGTCGAATACTCCGGGAAGAAGGACAAACTCGGCGTCGAGTTCCACGAACGCGACCCCACCGAACTCGGCCCCGACGAACTCGAGGCCGCGAGCGAGGCCGTCGACGCCAAGAACGACTTCCTCCTCGAGGCGACCGGTCGGGACGCGAAGGCCCGTCGCGACTCGATGAAACGCGCCGTCGAGGACGACCCGGACCACGACGTCGACGCCTGACGGAGCGTAACTCACTGTTCTCTCCCTGTTCGGGAACACGCCGTCCAGCGACGGGTATCGCGATCGGCCGGAGCTTCTCCGGTGGCTTCGAAACGGCTATCCGCGCACCCTCGAATACCTCGGACATGGACCTCTCGGCGTTTCTCCTCGCGACGCTCGTGACCCACGTCGGACTGGCGGGGTTCGTGACCGGACACGCAGTGCTGACTGACGGCGACGCCGGAAACTGGCCCTACATCACGCTCGCGCTCGGACTCGCGGGCGTTGCGGGGTACTTCTTCTACGACGAAGCGACCGAGGGAGGGCGCTGATCAGTCCCCGGCGGCGACGCCCTCGCCACCGCCCTCACCGGCCGCCTCGTCGGGCACGTCGGACCAGACGCCCGAGGAGAGGTCGATGCCGTCGGTCCACTTGCCGACGACCGACGCGACGGCGAGGTCGCCGGTGACGTTGTTCGTCGTCGCGATCCGGCCGAGGATCGGGTCGACGCCCGCGACGAAGCCGACGATCTCGAGGGGTAGTCCGAGCGCGGTCAGGATGACCGACAGCATGATCAACCCGGCACCGGGGACGCCAGCCGTCCCGATGCTGATCAGGATCACGGTCGCGAGCACGAGCACCTGTTCGCCCACGCCCAGGGTGACGCCGACCAGATTGGCGGCAAATACTGCCGTCACCGCCTGCCGGATGGCCGCGCCGTCCATGTTGATTGTCGCGCCGAGGGGCAGGCCGAAGCCGTAGACCGACTCGTCGATCCGGAGGTTCTCGTCGGCGTCGGCGATCGTCACCGGCAGCGTACCGCTCGAGGAGCGGATCGTAAACGCCGTCACCATGGCGTCTTTCGCGCCGGCGAGGAACGACAGCGGCGACTCCCCGAGGATCCCGAGGGTCATCACGCCGAGGTAGGTGACGCTCATGTGGATGACGATCCCGACGGCGATGACGGCCACGAGCGCCCCGAGCTGGACGATCGCGCCCAGCCCTTCGGTGCCGATCGAGGCCGCCATGAGGGCGAAGACGCCGATCACGCCGTACTCCATGACGCCCCAGACGATCTTGAACAGGGCCTCGGTGCCGGCGTCGACGAAGGCGAAGAAGCCGTCGATCGCGTCCGCGACCGTTTCGTCGGTCGTCGCCTCGCGGACCATCGTCAGCGCCAGTCCGAACACGACCACGAAGAAGATCGTCGAGAGGATGTCGCCGTCGACCATCGCGGCCAGCGGGTTCTCGGGGACGATACCTAGCACGACTTCCGCGACCGTCGGCGGCTCGGCCTCCTGGGCTTCGCCGCCGACGAACTCGACCGCGGTCCCAGGGTCGAACAGGTTCGCGACGGCGAGGCCGATCGCGGCCGCGATCGTCGTCGTCACCGCGTAGAGGCCCACGGTCAGCCCGCCGACCTTGCCGAGCTTCGAGGGCGTGAGCTTCCGCATCCCGCCCAGCAGCGTGAAGACGATCAGCGGGACGATCAGCATCTCGAGCAGGCGCAAGAAGAGATCGCCGAGCGGCTCGAGGACGCCGGCCCGTTCGCCGACGAGGCCGCCGAGCGCGGTCCCGAGGACGAACGCGACCGCGATGCGATAGATGATGGGGATCGATCGATACCGACGCCACGTACGTCTCGGAAGCGACTCGGATGTCGTACTCATCGACTGCCGTTTGGGACAGGGGGCGGCAACCTGTGTCGGTATCGGTGAGTCTGACCGTTATCTCCGACGGGAGTGGAGAAGCCGAAACCCGATTCAGGCCAGGAAGACGTGGCGCGGTCGATCCGCGAGGACGTCGCGACCGTAGTCGACCGTCTCGGAGAACTCCTCGCTGCGGAAGAACGCCATCGCGTCCTCGCGGGAGTCCCACCGGCTGGCGATGAACATGTCGTTCTCGTCCTCGCGGTTCGCGAGGAGGTCGGTCTTCCGGTGACCGTCCATCTCCGCGAGCAGGCCGGCCACGTCGCCGAAGGTGCCGACGAAGTCCTCGCGGTGTTCGGGCTTGACGGTGTAGAACATGCCCATCGTCCCCCACGAGTCCGCGTCGTCGTCGCCGGCCTGGCGAACGACGTCGGGGAGGTCGGCGAGGAACCCGGCCGCGGTGTCTGCGGCCCGTTCGGTGTCCCAGAGGCTGACGACGGCGTTCTCGGCGCCTTCGTCGCCGGTCACGGAGTCGTAGACGGCAGTCTTGACGTGGGTGTCGTAGTGGTCGAAGTTCGACCGGAGCCCCTCGACCTCGTCGAACAGTTCCTCGGAGTTGGCTTCGGAGTAGAGGACGACCGCGTAGACGTCCTCGCCGTGGGGCTGGCCGCCGTAGACGCCCATCTCCTCGAGTTCGTCGCGGACGCCGTCGCCGGCGACGCTGCTGGGCGGGCCGCCGGCGTCGTCGGTGTCGGCGTCGCCGTGGTCGTGGCCCTGGTCGTCGCCGTGACCGTGACCGTGCCCCTCGTCGCCGCTTTCACCCGGATGCTCCTCACCGTGAGCGTGGGGATGACCCGCGTCGGCGTCTTCCGCCGGAACCGCGTCGCCGGCCATGTAGGCGTCTAGATCGTGGGGCTCGAACCGCCGTCCGACGTAGAACCGGCCGAACTCGGCGTACTTCGAGGTCGAGGGATCGAACCGCATCTCGGCGAGCAGGTTCTTGATGTTCGCGGGGTCGTCCGCGAACAGCGAGACGCTCCACTCGTAGTCGTCGAACCCGATGCTGCCCGCGGTGATCTGGCTGACCTTGCCGCCGTAACTGCGGCCGATGTCGCCGTGGGAACTCATGTGTTCCGAGCGGTCCTCGAACGGCAGGTCGTACCAGTTGTACTCCGGATCGCGCCGTTTCTCCATCGGGTAGAAGTTCACGTACTCCGCGTCGGGGATCTGCGGGTAGAGTTTCTGCTCTAAGTACCGCGAGAGGCCGGTGTCTTCGACCTCCTCGTCGTCCTCGAAGTAGGCGTCGGTGACGTAGTCGGAGACCTCCGCGACCGAGACGTAGGAGTCCGTTCGCTCGGTGAACTCGGCGAGCGCAGTTTGATCGAACCGCCGACCCACCTGCTCGACGTCGGCCATCGTCGGCCGGATGTGCATGAACAGGAGATCCGTCTCGTGACCGAGCATGGCAAAGAGCGCGGAGTCGCCGTCCTCGGCGTCGGCGACCCGCTCACAGTCGGCGAGGAACGACTGCCCCTCCTCGAGTGCACGGTCGCGGACGTGTTCCGGGGCGTCTCGCCAGGCGTCCCAGTCGATCGTCCGGAAGTCGTGCAGGATGTACCAGCCCTCTTTGGTTCGCGGTGGTGTCCGTCCTTCCATGGCCGGGGGTTAGGAAGCGACCGATAAGAAGGGACTGCTTCGTTTTCAGCACCCGGCATTCGACGGGCCGTACGAACGGCGCGTTGCTGGGACCGAAACCCTTTACGTACGTCCGTTTAAATCACGGATCACATGCGGAAAAGTGGGCCGCCGAAAGGAGTCATCGCCTATCTCGTCCTCGAACTCCTCGAGGAGAAACCGCGGTACGGGTACGAGATCCTCAAGGAGATCAAGGATATCAGCGGCGGTCACTGGGAGCCGTCTTACGGGTCGGTCTACCCCATCCTCTACAAGTTCGAGGAGAAGGGATGGGCAGAACGCATCGAACGCGAGGACGAACCGGACCGGAAGTACTTCGAACTCACCGACGACGGGCGCGAGGAACTCGCGGCCCGCCGGGAGGAAAGCGCCGAGAAGGGGCGTGACTTCGCCGACGTCATCCTGGGGTTTTTCCACGTCTACGCGGCGTTCTCGACGGACGACCGGTTCGAAATCCCCGAAGTCGAGGGCGAGTGGCGGTTCACCGAGGAGTTCAGCCGGTGGGTCGTCGAACAGGTCGTTCGCCACCACGAACACTACTTCGACACGGAGTTCGAGCGGATCGACGCGACTCCCGAGGAGTTCTACGAGCGCCACGGCATCGACGAGGAGTAGGAGTGACGAGCTCCCTACGACTCGGTTCGTTCGCCCCGCTGTACCCCTTCCTCGAGCGGCTCTCGGTTCTCGAGCCGTCTGCGAACCCGTCCGGCGACGTTCTTCGCGAGCACTCGCGCCGCGAACGGCACCGTCCGGCGCTGGCTCCGGTAGTAGAACTCGCCGAGTCGGTCGTCCGGAACCGATTCGGGTTCGAACGACGGGTCCCGAAGGTTGGCGACTCCCTCGCTCAGCAGCCGAACCTGTAGGGTCGCGAGCCGGTCGAACACGTCCCAGAGCGTGTAACATCCCTCGAGCGACACCTCGTCGTAGGCGACGATCTCGCCGCCGTCGATCGACTCGTCCAGTCGCTGGAGCGTCGTGCCGGCGCGGGAGCGGCCGTCGTGGAATATCGCCGGCGGCCCCATGCCCCGGTACTCTCGAATGTCGGCCGGGTGGAAACTCACCACGCCGTACTCCGGGGCCGTAAGAACGTCTCCGCGGACGAGTCCGAACCCGAACCGGACGACGACGTCACACCGGTCGGCAATCGTATCGACAGCGTCGTCGGGGAGTTCGTTCCAGCCGTCGTCGGTCAAGGGCTCGCAGGCGAGGTGATCTGCGTCGGCGACGGCGTCGACGTTCTCCACGGACCGGCGGTGCCACAGTGGCTGTTCGTCGCCCAGCACCCGCCCCAGCGCCCGCTCGGCGAGGACGAAGGTCCAGGCCCGTTCCAGGCGAAACGTGTCGACGAACTCTCGGACGTCCGCGAGGGTGATCCGATCCTTCGAGTTCCAGGATTCGGCTTCCGCGTCCGAATCGGCATTCCGGACGACCAGCGAGAGTTCCGTTCCAGTTTGGTCCCGTAACCGCTCGAGCGCGCGGACCTGCCACTCGTAGAGAAAGGACTCACTCAGGACTCCGACCCGCAACGGGTGAGCGGCGGACATCTCTCTGCCGGGGACGGGGATTCCTGGCTCTTAGTTACCAGTTCCTTTTTCGTGGCCAACGAGTCCGTATCGCTCCGATACGTTCGGTCGGCCGCGCCGTTGCCGGTCGCAAGATCGACCGACGGAAGGGCCTCCGGCTGTCGGACGGGCAGATCTCGTCGGAGTCGGCGGACGGAATCCGGGCCTCGAGCGGTAGCCGCGTCGAACGACGGCCGTTGGCTCCGGTTTCGAACGAACGCCGCCCGTACGCGGCGTTACCCGGCGAGTATTCCCGGTGCGAACAACATTGCCAGGAAGCTGATCAGCATGGTCAGCCCGACCGAGGTCGTCACCATCCGGACCCTCCGGCGGGTCGCGTCGATCGGGAGCCGGGAGATCACCGCCTCCGTGCTGGTCCGGAGGATGTGGCCGCCGTCCAGCGGGAAGGCGGGGATGCAGTTGAAAAAGCCCAGTTGGACGTTGATCCAGCCGGTCCAGAACAGCAGGTTCGCGATCAGGAACACCGTGGTGTCGCCGAGCGCGGCCATCGTTCCCTGAACCTGGTAGAAGTTCTCGATGCCGCCCGTGAAGCCGGCGAAATTGAACGGGAGCGCGCCGATGACGCCGACGATCGGCAACAGCAGGGCGATGCCGATCTTGCCGAGGAAGCTGTCGGTGAGCACGCCGAAGCTGCTGTCACCTTCGCCGCCGAGGACCGTCAGGTACTCTTCGGCCGGGTAGAGTTGCACGCCGACGTCCGCGACCTCGAAGCCGGTCGTCCCCGGCGTCGCGCCGATCCCGAGGAACCCGTCGTCGGACTGGTAGGGACTCTCGCCGAGGGTCACCTCGAGTTCCTGCCGTTCGCCGCCGAGATAGCCGGCGAGGGTCACCTCGTCGCCGGGCTCCCCGCCGTCGAGGAGCGGCCCGAGGTCGGCGTAGCTGTGGACGCGCTCGCCCTCGAAGGAGGTAATGACGAACGTCTCGTCGGTCGGGCCGAGTTCGGACTCGAGCGGTTCACCCTCGAGCACCTGAACGGCCGCACCGATCGGGACCTCGCGCTCGAGACGGTCTCCGTCGGTCGGATCGATCGTCAGCGTCGCGACCTCGTCGTCGCCGACGGCCTGGCGGAACTCGTGTTCGGTCGCGACCTCCTGTCCGTCGACCGCGACGATCGCATCGCCGGCCTCGAGTCCCGCGGGACCGCCGTCGACCGCCGCGGTGACGATCAGCGAGCGGTCGAACGTGATCGTCTCTCCGTCGTTGATCTCGACGGTTACCTGCTCGCCGTCGGCGCCCTCGAGGCGGTCGGCGAGGTCGTCGTTGCTCTCGACGGGGGTGCCGTCGATGGCGGTGATCCGATCGTTGGGCTGGAGGCCGGCCTCGGCGGCGGGCGAGTCGGGGGCGACGCCGCCGACGGCGGCACCCGGGGCGACGGCGATCGAACCCGCGACGGGACCGAAAAGCAGGGCGAACGCGACCAGCGTGATCGCGAAGTTGTTCGTGACGCCGGCGGCGAACATCCGGGTCTGGCTGCCGCGGGAGGCGTTCTTGCTGCTTTGCTGGTCGGGTTCGACGAACGCGCCGACGGGGAGGACGGCGAGCATCGCGATCCCCATCGAGTCGATGTCGATGTCCTCGACCCGACAGAGCAGCCCGTGGCCGCCCTCGTGGACGACGAGTCCGACAAGGAGTCCGAAGACGATGCCGGGGGTGGCAGACAGCGGCAGGAAGTCGTTGACGCCGGGGATGACGAGGACGTTCCGCGGTTGCTGGACGGCCGTCGACGGCTGCGGCGAGGAGAGCGAACTGATCGCCGCGAGCAGGAGGAACCCGAACATCGCGACCATCACGACGAGCGCGATGCCGATGCCGAGGTTCGCCCAGGCCCGCCAGAACCGCCTGGGTCCGGACAGCCAGTCGAGGAACTCGCGCCCACGCTTGGTGTGGAACGTGAGGATCGGACCCTGGGTGCCGACGAAGTCGGGGAGCAGGTCCGCGTTCCGCAGCGCGATGATCGCGGCCCAGTAGAGCCCCAGGCCGACGACGACCCACGTCAGTAGCTCCGAACCGAAGAGTTCGGGCGGCGAGATGAAAGCAGGGAACCCGTAGTCCATCGCTCCTAACTCAGGGAGGCGTTCTCAAAGGGCTTTTGTCTGTGTGTGTTTCCGGCCGGTACAGGTGCGGACGTGTCGCGGTCCCGAGCGCCGAGCGACGCGGAACCGCTATCGCTCGCGGCGCAGGCGGGCCACGACGAACTCCCGATCGAGTTTCGCGAGGAACGGCCCGAGCTTCGGCCCCTGGTCCTCGTCGAAGAACAGGCGGTAGCCGGCCGCGAAGAACGCGCCGACGTCGACGTCGTGGCGCTTGGCCGTCTCGTAGATCTCGCCCTGGATCTCCTCGGGATCGTGGCCCGCCTCGATGAACTCGGCCAGTTCCTCGAGGGCGTCCTCGGTCGCCGCGTCGAAGTCGTGGTCGGGGATCTCGCTGCGCTTGAGTTCGTAATCGAACTCGTTGCCCGTGCGACGCGCCCAGTTGCGGGCGCGTTCGACGCGTGCGAGTGCGTCCTCGACCGCCCACTCGGGGGCGTCGTCGGGGATGTGGCCTTCCTTGCGGGCGACCTCCTCGCGGAGGTCCGGGTCGTCGAACATCCCGAGCACGGCGGCGAACGTGTACGGCAGGCGAATCCGCTCCTCGCGGGGGTCCTCGACCAGCAGCGGGTAGACCCGCTCGGCGAAGGCCGTCTCGTCCTCGTCGGCCTCGACCTCGCCGAAGTAGATCCGCTCGAGGCGGTCGAACTCGTCGACGAGCTGGTCGAGGCGTTCGATGCTGAAGTCCCGGGCCTTCACGGGATCCTTCGCGAAGAAGTACCGCAGGACTTCGGGTTCGAGCAACTCGAGGACGTCCGAGACGAGGATGACGTTGCCCTCCGAGGAGGAGAACGGTTCGCCCTCGAGGGTGAACCACTCGTAGACCATCGGGACGGGGGGTTCGATCTCGAGGACGTTGCGCGCGACGTCCTGGCCGCTCGGCCAGGAGCCCTCGGCGTGGTCCTTGCCGAAGGGCTCGAAGTCGACGCCGAGTTCCTTCCACTGGGCGGGCCACTCGAAGCGCCAGGGCATCTTCCCCTCCCGCAGGGTAGCGGTACCCTCGTGGCCACAGCCCTCGATGGTGCGGTCGCCGGCGTCCATGTCCGTACAGCGGTAGTCGACGGTCGGTTCGTCGCCGTCCAGATCGACGCTCGTCACCGTCTCGGTAATCTTCCCGCACTCCTCGCAGATCGGGTTGAACGGGACGTACTCGTCGTCGACCTTGTCCTGGTACGCCGCGAGCACCTCGCGGGCGCGCTCGCGGTGCTCGAGAACGAACCGGGTGACGTCCTCGAGGTCGCCGTTCTCGTACAGTTCCGTGTTCGAGACGAGATCGATCGGGACGTCGACGGCTTCGGCGCTGTCGACAATGATTTGCGAGAAGTGGTCGCCGTAGGAGTCACAGCAGCCGAACGGGTCGGGGATGTCGGTGTACGGCGAGCCGAGGTTGCGGCCGAGCGCGCCGGCGTCGACCTCGCCCAGATCGACGAGGTTCCCCTCGAGATCACAGAGGGTACGCGGGAGCTTCCGCAGGGGGTCGCGGTCGTCGGCGGTGAAGACCTGGCGGACCTCGTGGCCCCGCTCGCGGAGGGCTTCGGCGACGAAGTAGCCGCGCATGATCTCGTTGACGTTCCCGAGGTGGGGGACGCCGGAGGGGGAGATGCCGCCCTTGATGACGATCGGTTCCTCGGGATCGCGGTCTTCGATCCGGTCCGCGACCGTGTCCGCCCAGAACGCGTGTTGCGTCTCGATGTCGTCCCGCTGGAGCGTATAGGGGCTGATTTCGGCTCTAGAGGCGAGATCGTCGGTGTCGTTCGTATCGGTCTCGTCGGTCATCGCTCGCGGTCGTCCTCCGCTTCCTCGTCCCCGGCCCAGTACGTCGGCTCCTCGCCGACGCCGTCCGGGATCACGTCGGTTCCCTCGTGATCGCCCTGTCGAACCGCGCGGGCGATCCGGTCGGGATCGGTGCCGTCGAGGACGATCGTTCGCATCCCCGACCGCTCGATGATCTTCGCCGCCAGCAGGTCGACCGGGGCGGAGGAGCCGGCGTTCATCTCGAGGCCGGCGATGGCGTCGACGAGTTCGCCGGCCGAGAGCCGGTCGTACTTCGTCGCGTCGTCGGACTCGTTGGGGTCGTCGCTGTAGACGCCGGGGACGCTCGTGGCGTACACGAGCAGGTCGGCGTCGATGTACTCCGCGAGCGCGGCCCCGACGGCGTCGGTGGTCTGGGCCGGGGCGACCCCGCCCATGACCGAGACGTCGCCGCGACGCAGTGCCTCGCCGGCCTCGTCGTAGTCCTCCGCGGGCGCGGTGACGGCCTCCTCGCCGAGCGCGGCGATCAGCAGCCGTGCGTTGAGCCGCGTGACGTCGATCCCGAGCTGGTCGAGTTCGATCTCGTTCGCCCCCAGATCCCGGGCGGCTCCGATATATTCGCGCGCGACACCCCCGCCGCCGACGACGGCGCCGACCCGACAGCCGTCCTCGACGAGGTCCTCGATGACGGCAGCGTGTTCGGCCACTCGATCCGCACCGGGTTCCGGCACGAGCACGCTCCCACCGATAGAGACGACCACTTTCATGCTAACCCGGTCTAACCGGGATGCTATCTTAAGGGTTGCCAACTGGCCGGCGGGCGGCATACGTTCGTCTGCCAAGCGGTGCCAGCCAGCGGCTCGAGAGCGAGCCGACGACGGCTCGCTCGGTTCCCGAGAGGGCCTGCCACGCCGACCTCGTCGGTCGCCGAGTACGCCGCACAGCGATTCGGATATTCACTCACTGATAAGATCGGCTGCTGCCCTAGCGATCCCGCTCGAACGGAAGCACCAGCGACTCGGCGTCGCGTTCGAACTCGGTCCCGAACGGCGACGACAGCTCCCGAATCCGCTCTCGGGCCCACTCGGCCGCGTCGGGACCCGCCTCGCGGGCCGCACAGTCGTCGATCTCCGTCGGCTCGAGCCGCAACTCCCGAAGCTCGCCGTCCGACGAGACCGAGAGAACGAACAGGAAACTCCGGTCGTTTCGCAGTTCCGGATCGACCCGGTAGTCGTCGACGAAGTCGCCCGTATCATACAGGATCGGCCGCCCGTCGTGAACCTCGATCCCCTGGAAGACGTGGGCGCTGTGGCCGTGGACGAGGTCCACACCCTCCTCGACCAGCCAGCGGCCGAACTCGCGGAACGAGTCGGGCGGTTCCGTGACCATGTTCGGACCCCAGTGCAGTGACGCGACCAGCAGATCCGGCTCCGCCTCTCGAGCGCGCTCTATGGCCTCCCGGACGCGCCGGCTCGTCCGGTCGTCGTCGACGTCGACGTCGATCCACGCGGTTCCGGGCGACTCCTCGTCGGCCGCGTACTCGCGGGTGTTGTCGGTCAGGGAGACGACGGCAAGTTCGAGGGCGTCCTCGCTCCGGTCGTCGCCGTCGACCGTAACGACCGCCGGTTCGAGCGCCTCGTCGATCGTCTCCCCAGCACCCGTGCGGGCGATCCCCGCCTCGTCCAGGTGCTCGAGGGTATCCCGCAGCGCCACCACCTCGTAGTCCAGCACGTGGTTGTTCGCCAGTGCGCAGACGTCGACCCCGGCCGCCTCGAGCGCCGGCACCGCCCAGTCGGGGTCCGCCCGGAAGTGGAAGGGGCGGTTCGTCCGCCGCCACTCCCGGCCCCGCGTCGAGAGACAGCACTCGAGGTTGACGACGAGTGCGTCGAGTTCCCGGAGCCGCTCGAGCATCGTTCCCCACACCGCGTCGGGCGGCCGCTCGCGTTGTCGCCGGTCGACCAGGCGACCGAGCATGACGTCGCCGACGAAGCCGATCCGGTGGGTCTCCTCCTCTCGAGTCATGTGGTAACGTTCGACGGTGATAGACAAAACGATCCAGGGTGCCACGGGGGTCGCGGTGGGGCGGCGACAGCTACAAACCCCGACACGACTATGGTTCGGGCATATGCACGTACTCGGCATCATCGACCGCGGGGCCGACGGCGACGCCGTGGAACGGGCCGTCGATCGGGTCGTCGACCGGCTCTCCCGGACCGGACGGGTCGGCGTCGTCAGGTACGACGCCACGATCGCCGACGGGACGCCGGTCCAGGCCCGCGACGACGGGGGCTCCGTCGCGCTCGGCGGCGACGTCACCTACGACCTCGGCGCGGACGGCGACTGGATGGCCACGGGGACGGGGCTGACCGTCCAGGACGCGCTCGACCGACTCGCGATCGACTGCGACTACGCAGTCGTCGTGGGCGTCTCCCAACTGCGATACCCGTCGATCGCCGTCGGACCGGAGGCGACCGAAGCCGACGGGGACGACTCCCGGCTGGCCGTCATCGACGCTCCCGCCGATCTCGAGACGGCGTTCCCCGCACCCGACCAGGGCGAGGAGACGGACGACGGCCTCGTCGCCGCCCTCGAGGCAACTGAACCCTACGAGACGCTGGGTTCGCTCGTCGAACACGTCAAGCGATCGCCGAAGGCCGAGCGATCCGGGGCGATCGCCACGTTCACCGGCCGCGTCCGGGCGAAAGACGCCGAAGACGACGCCCGCACCGAGTACCTCGAGTTCGAGAAGTACGAGGGCGTCGCCGACGAGCGGATGGCGACCATCGAACGGGAACTCGAGGACCGCGACGGCGTCCTCGAGGTCGAACTCTACCATCGGACGGGCGTCGTCGAGGACGGGGAAGACATCGTCTTCGTCGTCGTTCTCGCTGGCCACCGCGAGGAGGCGTTCCGAACGGTCGAAGACGGGATCAACCGGCTGAAAGACGAGGTGCCGCTGTTCAAGAAGGAAGTGACGGTCGAGGAGGAGTTCTGGGTCCACGACCGGTCCTGAACCGCTTTTCTCCACGCCAACATTACTAGAATACGACCACATTCTCGGTAAATGGAACGGAAAGGTACCGTGAGTATTGCGAACGGTATAATAGATTAGATACGACGATAAAACGTCTCGGGCCATCTGAAGTGGTAGTAAAAGATCTACTACGAAAGAATAAAAGATCAATTACCGCCGGAACTGCTGAACGCGGACGAAACGGCGCTAACCGTCCCGCCTTTATAACATACCCCCGCCGCAACGCGGTGATGTCGATGAGCACGACAACGCAACCCTCCACGGAAAGCAAGGAACACCGCCTGAAACGCTACCTGCGCGAACGCGCCGAAGACGGAGAGCTCTACTTTAAGGGCAAGTTTATCGCCGACGAGGTCGGGCTCTCCCCGAAGGAGATCGGCGCGCTGATGGTCAAACTCTCGGAATCGGCGAGTGATCTCGAGATCGAGAAGTGGTCGTACACGAGCGCGACCACGTGGCGCGTGGAACCCGCGTAGAGCGGCCTGGTCCCCGCATCATCGCGTTTTTTCTGCTTTCGCTGTCCTCCCTCGCCCCGGCATGCTCCGCTCTGCCCCGCTTTGCGTTTGACTCCAGCACGGGAGCCAGGACCCTCGATTTCGCCCGTTCGCAGGGAGGCGAACCGACAGCAGTCGATTTATACCCGGCCATCGTCAAGAGCACACGATGGACGACGGCGATTCGACCGGGTTCGGGAGGGCGCCCTCCGACGCCGGCCTCGAGGCTGGGCCGCCCCTCGTGCGGATCCGGTCGGCGTTCGCGGTCTACGAGGTCCGAACTGAGGGCGAGGACGACGACCGGCTCGTGTACTACGGTGACCCGCTGAAACAGCCCGAGCAGGTGATGCAGGACCTGTGGCCCGTCTTCCGTGAAGCGGGGTACGACCTCGAGTTGCGGACACGCCACGGGGAGTACGTACTCGTCGCGGAGCCGATCAGCGTCGGGATCGACGGCGTTCCCTGGACGAACGTCCTCCTGCTCGCGCTGACGGTCGTTTCGACGCTGTTTGCCGGGTCGATGTGGTATCACATCGACCCGATCGCCAACCCGACCGAGATGTGGCGCGCGTGGCCGTTCACGGTCGCCATCCTCGGCGTTCTCGGGGTTCACGAGATGGGCCACTACGTACTGAGCCGCTACCACAAGGTCAAGGCGTCGCTGCCGTATTTCATCCCCGTCCCGACGCTGATCGGGACGATGGGCGCGGTCATCAAAATGAAAGGACGGATGCCCGACCGCAAGGCGCTGTTCGATATCGGCGTCGCCGGGCCGCTCGCGGGCCTCGTCGCCACGATCGGGGTGACGATCGTCGGGCTCCACCTCCCGCCGGTCACCGCGCCCGCGGAGGTCGTCCAGGATCCCGACGCCATCCAGATCCAGTTAGGCTACCCGCCGCTGCTCGAGTTGCTCGCGGCGGCGTTCGACCAGCCGCTGTACCGGGACGATCCCGCGACGGCGGTCCACCCGGTCGTCATCGGCGGCTGGGTCGGGATGTTCGTCACCTTCCTCAACCTGATCCCCGTCGGCCAGCTCGACGGCGGCCACATCCTGCGGGCGATGGCGGGCCGCTACCAGGAGACGATCGCGGCGCTGGTGCCCGGCGTGCTGTTCGGCCTCGCTGCTTACCTCTACTACGTGGCCGACTACGGGCTGAACTCGGTGCTCATCTGGGGCATCTGGGGGGTGTTCACCGCGGTACTGGCGTCGGTCGGCCCCGCGGAGCCGATGGACGACGGGGAACTCGGGACCGGACGGTTCGTCCTCGGGATCGTCACCTTCGCGCTCGGCTTGCTGTGTTTCATGCAGGTGCCGATCGTGGTGATCGAGTAGCCCTAGCCGTGCGTGTACCCCTCGTCCGCTAACGGCTCTCCGTCGAGGGTGATCCCTTCCTCGCGCTCGAGGACCGTCCCGATCTCGGTCACGGGCACGTCAGCGGCCTCCCGGACGGCCGCGAGTTCGTCCTCGGGAACGGTCGCGACCAGTTCGAAGTCCTCGCCGAACGTCGTGGCCAGTTCCAGAGCCGCCGCTTCGTCGTCGGCCACGTCGCGGACGGCGTCGTCGATGGGGACCCGATCGCCGTCGATCGCGAACCCGCAGTCACTGGCCTCGCTCAACTGGTGGAGCGAGCGGGCGAGCCCGTCGCTCGAGTCCATCATCGCGGTTGCGTGCGGGGCGAGCGCGCGGCCGGCGGCGACCCGGGGCTCGAACCGGAAGAGGTCGTTGGCACGTTCCCGCAGGTCGGCCGCACTCGAGTCGCCGGCGCTGGCGTCGCTCGCCCGCTCGAACATCTCGAGGGCGGCGGCGCTTCGCCCCAGGGTCCCGGTCACGCAGACGCGGTCGCCGGGACGAGCGCCGCTTCTGGGGACGGGGTCCGTGCCGTCGCCGCCCGCGCCCGTGCGACCGATCGCGGTCGTCGCCACCGTGAACTCCTGGTGTTCGTCGAGGTCGCCCCCGACGTACTCGGCGTCGACCGCCTCGCAGACGTCGCTCGCGCCGCGGACGAACGCGAGCAGTTCCTCCCGATCGAACGCGGGGGCGGCGTAGGCGGCGACCGCGGCCGTCGCCGTGGCCCCCATCGCCGCCACGTCCGACAGCGACGCGGCGACGGACCGCCAGCCGGCCGTGTACCGGGTCGTCCCCTCGGGGAAGTCCGTCCGGTCGTGGAGCATGTCCGTCGTCACGACCAGCCCGTCGATCACGGCCGCGTCGTCGCCGACGGCCTCGAGTTCCGCGTCCAACAGCGCCAGTGCCCCGCGTTCGTCCATACCCGCCGTTTCGCCTCGAGGGCGAAAAACGGTCCGGGACCGAGTCGTCCCGGGCGGCGTCGACCGAAGCCGGGACCGCAGCGCGGACACGAATACGATGGTCTTAAATGCCGCGGCAGGGAACCCAACGCCAATGGCTACGATGTACGACGTTCCGGCGGACGACCTCATCGAGGCGCTCGCCGAGGACCTCGAGGAACGGCTCGACGAACCCGACTGGGCGCAGTTCACCAAGACCGGCGCCGACCGCGAACTCCCGCCCGAACAGGAGGACTTCTGGGCAGTCCGCGCCGCGAGTCTCCTGCGCAAGGTCGCCGACCGCGGCCCCGTCGGTGTCGAACGGCTCGCGACCGAGTACGGCGGCGCGAAGGGCGGGTCCACCCGCTACCGCGTCGCTCCCGCTCACCGTACCGACGGCTCCCGGAACCTGATCCGGACCATCCTCCAGCAACTCGAGGAGGAAGGGCTCGTCGAGACCGCCGAGGGCGAAGGTCGCCGCGTCACCCCCGATGGCCAGAGTCTGCTGGACGACACGGCCGGCGACGTCCTGGAAGAACTCGACCGTCCGGAACTCGAGCGCTACGCGTAGACTACACTACACTCCACTATACGAGACGAGACGGCACGATACCGTAACCTCCCCCGACGCCGCGGACGTTCGTTTTCCCGGCGACACCCTCGCTTTCTCCGACAGCCCGGCGTCTGTCGGTCGGAAGTCCGTAATCATTTTCCCGCCTGCAGGAGTATACTCGTATAGTCATGAGCGAACGCCCGGACGAGGAGAAACTCGAGGAGTTGCGACAGAAGAAGATGGAGCAACTGCAGGAACGGGCCGAAGGGCAAGACGCCGAGACGCAGGAGGCCGCAAAGCAGCAGGCCGAAGCCCAGAAGAACGCGGTGCTGCGCCAGCACCTCACCGACGACGCCCGCAAGCGACTCAACACCGTCAAGATGAGCAAGCCCCAGTTCGGCGAGCAGGTCGAGCGCCAGGTCGTCTCGCTCGCCCGGAGCGGCCGGATCCAGGGCAAAATCGACGACGAAAAGATGAAACAGCTCCTCAAGGAGCTGAAACCCGACTCCAAGAGCTTCGACATCCAGCGCCGGTGACGTGACGGTGATGGACCTCGGCTTGCTCTACAGCGGCGGGAAGGATTCGACGCTCGCGGCGCTTCTCCTCGAGGACTTCTACGACGTGACCCTGACGACGGCCCACTTCGGCATCAGCGACGACTGGGAGCACGCCCGCGAGACCGCCGACGACCTCGGGTTCGACTTCCGACGTCTGGAACTCGATCCGGACGTCGCCTACGAGGCCGTCGACCGCATCCGGGAGGACGGCTTCCCCCGGAACGGCATCCAGCACGTCCACCAGCACGCGCTCGAGGAACTCGCGGCCGCGGAGTTCGCCGCCATCGCGGACGGGACCCGACGCGACGACCGCGTGCCGACCGTCTCCCGCGCACAGGCACAGAGCCTCGAGGATCGACACGACGTCGACTACATCGCACCCCTCTCGGGATTCGGCCGCGGCGCGGTCGACCGCCTGGTCGACACCCACCTCGAGGTGACGGTCGGCCCCAGCGAGGAGATCCGCCGGGCCGACTACGAGGCCGAACTACGGGCGATCATCGCCGAGGAAGACGGCCGCGAGGCGGTCCGGGATTTCTTCCCGGATCACGAGCAGACGTACGTGACCGGAGTGCGATAACGCCACCTGGTTTTCGGTTTCGCCGTTCCGTGCTGGACTCGAGATCCGACGCAGTGTCGTCGTACCTGTCGGTCGTCTCCCGTCCCCGATAGCAACGATTACGTACCGGGAAATCGACCAGCGAACGTGACAGCGACCGTGTATTTCGACCTCGATGGAACGCTGCTCGAGTACACGCGCCCGTTCGACCAGCTGTTCGAGCGGACGCTGCCCGACGGGGTCGATGCGACCGAATCGATGGTGAAGACCTACTCCGACCGGGTGCTCGCCGCCCTGGACGACCTCGAGGACGATCCCTACGAGCGGGCGTTCGCCGCCGTTTGTCGCGAGTACGACGTGCCGGGTGATCCCGCGGCGCTCGCGGACGAATACGTCGAGACCGAGGTCGCCGCGACCCGGGTCCCCGAAACGACGCGTCGACTCGTCGAACTCGTCGCCCGGGATCACCGCGCCGGAGTTCTCACGAACGGCGACGGGCGGATGCAGCGGCGCAAACTCACAGCGCACGGACTCGACGACCTCGTCGAGTCGGTCGTCGTCTCGAACGAGTTCGGCGCTCGCAAGCCGGCGAGCGAAATTTTCGAGCACGCGAAGGCGGAACTTCCCGCTGAAACGTTCGTCTACGTCGGCGACACCTTCGAGGAGGACATCGTTCCCGCTCGAGAGTGTGGGTTCGAAACGGTGTACGTCGGCGACGACGTTCGCACGGAAGCGACACTGACGGTGGCCGATCTCGACGATCTGGCCGCAGTGTTGCGTCCCCTACTGGACGGGACGATCAGTTCCTGATTGCGAGGCGTCCCGCCGTTGGTAGCGGAGCGTTCGACCAGTGGTGGGCCAACATGGGTCCGTCGCGCGATTTCAGACCCGGAAAACGCTCGTCTCCCCCTTTTATGCCAGTTCGATAAGGTGATACTGCTGTCGATCCCCGGTCCGCCTCTCGCCAGCTATTAGTCCGCAATTTCTAGAGTAAAATAAGATAGAATAATTTTAGTATACTTACTATATAACTTCGGCCGCACTGGAACATGAGTGGATATCTAGACGCCGTCCGGAACCTGCTCGGGACGATCGCGCGGTCGTACGTGACGATCGTCCTGATCGCCCTCCTCGTCGGAGCCGCCGTCGCTCCGGTTGCCTGGGGGGCGACGAGCGAACCCGACGGCACGGTTGCAGTGATCGAGATGGACAGTTCGATAACTGAACGGAGCGCTGAAGCAGTGACGGACGACTTGCGGGAAGCGCGACAGAACGAATCGATCGACGCCGTGGTCCTGGCCGTCGACAGTCCCGGCGGCGGGGTCACGGCCAGTGAGAGTCTCTACCTGGCGGTCGAGCGAACCGCCCAGGAGATGCCAGTCGTCACGAGCATCCAGTCCGTGGGTGCGTCGGGCGGGTACTACATGAGCGCCCCCAGCGACGAAATCTACGTCAACCCGAGTTCGACCGTCGGAAGCATCGGCGTGCGTGCGACCCACATCGATTCTTCGTCCCCTGACCGGGAGATCACGACGGGTCCGGACAAATCCGGGATGACGAGAGAACAGGTCAAACAGCGGGCCGAGAAGATGAAACAGACGTTCATCGGCTCGGTGGTCGAACACCGCGGCGACGAACTCGACCTCTCCGAGACGGAACTCGCGTACGCGAACGTCTACATCGGCGTCGAAGCCGTCGACAACGGACTCGCGGACGAGATCGGTGACACGGACGTCGCGATCGGAGCGGCCGCCGAACGGGCCGGACTGAACGATTACGAGGTCGTCGAACTGAGCGACGATCGGACGCTCGGACTGCCGATCCTCTTCGAGGGTGGCGAAGACGGCGACCCAGTCGTCGTCGACGAACCGCACGACCACCCCCAGACGTTCGGCGACTACGGCGGCGTCGAGACACCCGCGTTCCTCGCTGTGTGGGGTTCGGTCGAGGGCGAGAGCGGGACGGTCGTCGATACGGCCGAATCCGATGCCGCCACGCAGATCGCAGACGGAAACGGAAACGGAAACGGAGACGCCGATACCGACGGAGGTGAACGACCATGACCGTGAATCGGGACGAACTTCGATCGCGGCTCCTCGTGTTCGCCGTCGTCGTCGCGTTGACGGTCACTGGCGTCGCCACCGCCGGCGTCGTCACCGACCAGGGCACGACCGAGAAACCCACCGTCGAGGAGGCTCACCTTCAGCCCGAGAGCGTCGACGCACCGGTACTCGAGCGCGGCGGCGACATCTCGATCGACGCTGGGACGGGTTCGAAGACGATCGTGATCGACGTCGCCCACGCGAACGACGTTTCCGTCGAGGACCTCCAGCCGGCGGTCTCGGCCCTGACGGCGGCCGGGCACACGGTCGAATACTACGACCTTGACCCCGACGCGCGGCCCGAGCAGCGCGAGGAAGGGCTTACCGACGCGCTCGAGGGAGCCGACGCGTACGTCGTGGTCGACCCCGGGGCCCGGTACCTGCCGAGTGAGGCCGAACTCGTCTCCGAGTTCGCGGAGGCGGACGGTCGCGTCCTGTTCCTCGGCGGTCCCGAGAGCGATGACAGCGGGTCGATCCTCGGTCCGTTCGGGCTGATGGGGCCGACGATGGACGACGACGGCGAGTTCGCGTCGGTGACCTCCCCCTTCGGGATCGGCTACGACACCGGCTACCTGTACGACATGGAGAACTACGAGACGAACTATCGAACGATCGGCGTGACGCCGCCGGCCGACTCGGACCTCACCGAAGGGGTCGATCGCGTCGTTCTCGACGGTCCGACGCAGGTGCTGACCGCAGGCGACGAACTGCTGACGACGAACCCGACGGTAGAACACTCCGAGAGCCGCGAAGCCGACGAGTACGCCGTCGCCGCCCGGAACGACAACGCGGTCGCTATCGGTGATACGGCCCTCATGACCACCGAGAACTACAACGTCGCCGACAACGAGGTATTCATCGGGAACGTTCTCGAGTTCCTCGTCAGCGGGGACGCGGCGACCGACGATCTCGGCGACGACGAGGCCGATACCGACGCTGATCCCGATCGTGCTCCTGCCCAGGGTGAATAGCGGGGCGAAATTACGGAGTTCGACCCTGCTCTCTGGGGCCCGACTCGAGCGGTACGCGCAGACTCTTGACTCTCCGGTCGAGAGGAAAGGATAGAAGTCCGCGCTCGGCCAACCCCTTTCCATGTACGACCGAATCAAGGGCTTTCGTGATTTCTACCCCGAGGAGATGGCCGCTCGTCGGGAGACCATCGATACCCTCGAGGATACCGCCCGTGAGTACGGCTTCCGCGAGATCGGGACGCCCGCTCTGGAGCGCGCGGAGATGTGGACAGACAAGAGCGGCGACGAGATCGTCGAGGAACTGTACGCGTTCGAGGACCAGGGTGGCCGCCACGTCACGCTGACGCCGGAACTCACGCCGACCGTCGCGCGGATGGTCGTCGCCAAACAGCAGGAACTCTCGAAGCCGATCAAGTGGTTCTCCACGCGGCCGTTCTGGCGCTACGAGCAGGTCCAGCAGGGCCGCCAGCGCGAGTTCTACCAGACCAACGTTGACATCTTCGGCTCGGCCGAACCCGAGGCCGACGCCGAGATCCTGGCGTGGGCCGCCGACGCCCTGACGAACCTCGGGCTCACGGGCGAGCACTTCGAGTTCCGCATCTCCCACCGCGATATCCTGGGTGGCGTTCTCGAGACCTACGATGCTGACGTCGACACTATCGAAGCGATTCGGGCCGTCGACAAGTCAGAGAAGATCTCGACTGCAGAGTACCACGACCTGCTCGTCGAGGCCGGCCTCGACTACGATCAGGCGGCCGAGTTCGACGACCTCGTCGCCGGCGGGGACCTAGAGGAGGTCAAGGCCTTCGCCGAGACCGAACGGGTGACCGACGCGGTCGAGAACCTCCAGAACGTGCTTGCTGCCACCGAGGACTTCGGCGCGCGCGAGCACTGTACGATCTCGCTCGAGACCGCCCGTGGTCTGGACTACTACACGGGCGTCGTCTTCGAGTGTTTCGACTCGACGGGCGAAGTTTCGCGGGCGATCTTCGGCGGCGGCCGGTACGACGACCTGATCGAGGGGTTCGGCGGCCAGCCCACTCCTGCGGTCGGCGTCGCACCTGGACTCGCACCGCTGACGCTGCTCCTCCAGCGGGCGGGTGTCTGGCCCGACGAGGAGTTGACGACCGACTATTACGTCCTCCAGATCGGCGATACCCGCACGGAAGCCGCCCGGGTTACCCAGACGCTGCGCGACCGCGGTCACGTCGTCGAGACCGACGTCGCGGGCCGGTCGTTCGGCGCGCAACTCGATTACGCGGACTCGATCAACGCCGAGACGGTCGTCATCGTCGGCGAACAGGACCTGGCGAACGACGAACTAACGATCAAAGACATGGAAACGGGCGACCAGACACAGGTCCCCGTCGACGAGTTCCCCGGCGAGCGCGACCGTCCGACGTTCGACGATTTCGCCTGACGCGGCGGTCTACGGTGTCGGTGTCGGTGTCGTAGTCGTTACGCCCTCTGCCCCCGTCAACGCTCTCGCGTCCGCTCGAGTCGACCGATCGCCGGGAATCGACTCCCAGAACCGGAACCGGAACCGGAACCGGAACCGGAACCCCTGGGAGCCGTGCCCGTTCCGGCCGTCTCCGCTGTTCCGTGCCTTCCGTGATCGCCGGAGCCACCCCGCTCGATGTCCGCTCGCTCGACCGCGTGCCCCGTTTCGCGAAAGTGTTCGAGCATCGCCCGATCGAGTGCCGTCGACTCCCCTGCCGTTTCCTGCCAGTCGCAGGTTCTGCAGTACGCGTCCCCCACGACGGCACCGACGCGTGCACGTCCCGTGAACGAACTGGTTCTACATAGACGGGGTTGATGAGACCGACCGATCGGTACAGGCACAGAATATTTTCCGATCACGCCGATAGGACCGATATGTCGACGATACTCGAGTTTCGCCTTCCGTTAGCGGCGTTCCCGCTCGGCGTGGCGATCGAACGCGAGCCGTCGCGCCGGGTCGAACTCGAGCGGATCGTCCCGACCGACGAGACGGCTCTCCCTTTCTTCTGGGTGTGGGGGAAGACCGAGCGCGACGCTTTCGAGTCTGATCTCCGGGAACGTCGCGCGGTCCGGGAACTCGAGGAGGTCTCCCGGACCGACGAGGGCCGGCTGTATCGGGCGCGGTGGAACGCGGAGATCGAGGGGTTCGTCCGCGGCGTCACCGAAATCGGCGGGACGATCCTCCGCGGGCGGGGGACGGAAGAGGGATGGCGCGTCACCATCCGATTCGGCGAGCGGGCTGCTGTGAGTCGGTTCCGAGAGTACTGTCACGAGCACGACGTCTCGATCACGGTCGACAGGATCTATACGGCCGCGGAAACGGGGCTGGAAGCCGGTGCCGACGGCGGGTACGAACTCACCGACGAGCAACGCGAGACGGTCCGACACGCCTACGAGGCGGGCTACTTCCGCCAGCCGCGGGGGATCACCCAGACCGAACTGGCCGAGGAGTTCGGACTCAGCCAGCGGGCGATCTCCCGACGGCTCCACCGCGGACTCTCGCGGCTCGTCGGGTCGACGGTGGGTGCCGATCTCGAGGAGGCCGATGCCGACACTGGCCGGGATGGGGACGGAGACCGCGAGCCGGAAAACGCGTCGTGATCCAGGCCCACCGTTAACTACGGGGCCGGTGTACGACGTCCGATGGCCGATTCCGACCCCGACACCCGCCCGAACGTTCTACTCGTGCTCACGGACCAGGAGCGATACGATCTCTCGGCCCCGGACGGTCCGCCGGCCGAAACCGAGGCAATCGACCGACTCTCGAGTGAAGGGCTGCGGTTCGAACGGGCCTTTACCCCGATCAGTATCTGCTCGAGCGCCCGCGCGTCGCTGCTGACCGGCCAGTTCCCCCACGGCCACGGGATGCTGAACAACTGCCACGAGGACGATGCCATCCGACCGAACCTGCCCGCCGACATCCCGACGTTCTCCGAACTGCTGGACGCGAACGGCTACGACTGCACGTACACGGGGAAGTGGCACGTCGGCCGGGATCAGACGCCCGAAACGTTCGGTTTCTCCTATCTGGGCGGCAGCGACGTCCACCACGACGACATCGACGACGCGTTCCGCGAGTACCGGCGGGAGCGTGGCACTCCCGTAGGGGAGGTCGACCTCGAGGAGGAACTCTACACGGGCGAGGACCCGCGGGACGGCAGCGAGGGAACCTTCGTCGCGGCGACGACGCCGGTCGACGTCGAGGAGACCCGCGCCTGGTTCCTCGCGGAGCGGACGATCGAGGCGCTCGAGTCCCACGCTGATGGGGACGGCGACCCCGGCCCGTTCTTCCACCGTGCCGACTTCTACGGGCCCCACCACCCCTACGTCGTCCCCGAACCGTACGCCTCGATGTACGATCCCGACGAGGTCGAACTACCCGACAGCTACGCCGAGACCTTCGACGGGAAGCCACAGGTCCACGAGAACTACCTCCACTACCGGGGCGTCGCCGGCTTCGACCGGGAGCTATGGGCCGAAGCCATCGCGAAGTACTGGGGGTTCGTGACGCTGATCGACGACCAACTCGGACGGGTCCTCGAGGCGCTCGACGAGTACGGCCTGGCCGACGGGACGGTCGTCGTTCACGCTTCCGACCACGGGGACTTCGCCGGGGGTCACCGCCAGTTCAACAAGGGGCCGCTGATGTACGACGACACCTACCGGATCCCGCTGCAGATACGGTGGCCCGGCGAGATCGACCCGGGGTCGGTCCGTGCGGCCCCCGTCCTCCTGCACGACCTGGCACCGACGTTCCTCGAGTTGGCCGGCGTTTCGGTTCCCGGGGCGTTCGACGCCCGCAGCCTCGTCCCGTTACTCGAGAACGGGGGGACAGTCCCCGACGACGTGTGGCCCGACTCGGTCTTCGCCCAGTATCACGGCGACGAGTTCGGCCTCTACAGCCAGCGGATGGTCCGCACAGACCGGTACAAGTACGTCTACAACGGCCCTGACGTCGACGAACTGTACGAACTCGAGGCCGACCCGGCCGAGTTGCAGAACCTGATCGATCACCCCGACTACGCGGACGTCCGGGCGTCGATGCGGGAGCGACTGGTCGAATGGATGGATCGCACGGACGACCCGAACCGGGGATGGGTGCCGGACGCCCTCGACCTCGAGGAGACGTCGGCGGACTGACTCCCGTGACGCGATCGGCCCTCGCCAAAGCGTACGTTTACGGTCCCGAGGCGGTTACCCCCGTCCATGACCGACGACGCGAACGAACCCGAGGGGGTGTGGCGACGATGACGGCCGCTGCGGGCGACCCCGGCCCCGACGAACTCCGAGAAGAGGCCGACGACCTCGAACGGATCGCCAGTGGGCTCGAGGATCTGATCGTCGAACTTCGGGACAACCCCGTCAGGGACACCCGACTCGAGGGCCTGTACGACGAGGCGACGACGAGCGACCCGGGGATCTGGAACACCGTGACGGCGTTCATCGACGTCGAGGACGGCGAGGCGGCCGTCTCCGACGAGTCGAAGCTCGCCCAGGGATCGTGGGCGCCCGAGATCGTCGAGGACTGCGACGCGATGGTCACGATCGACATCCAGCGCGGACTGATGCCCGACGACTTCGAGTACCTCGTCGGGAAGAAACTGGAAGACGAGACCACGGAGCTGCGCGAGGAGGCGGCGAAGCTCCGGCAGCAGGCACACGAACTCGAACGAGAGCAAGAGTAAGAGCGAGAGCGAGACGAAGAGAAAGACGACGGCTCCTGATTCCCGACCGCCTCGAGGCCAGCATCGACTCGCGGGAGGGCCGGACGATCACTCCCCCCGGGAGTCGGTCGGCGCGAGGGTGCGTGACTCCAGTTCGGCGAGTTCGTCGAACGGTATCGCGACTTCCGTCGGCGGCCCGACGTCCCCCGGCCCCGGCTGGACGATCGGCGCGACCGCCTCGAGCGTGTCCACCAGCCGCGGGCCCGGCCGGTTGAGGTAGTGGTCGCCGTCCATCGCCCAGACGCGTCCCTCGCGAACGGCCGTCAGGTCCGCCCACCCCTCGCGCTCTGTGAGGTCGGTCCGGTTCGCGGCCGTCTGCTCGAGGTCGAACCCGCAGGGGGCGACGATCACGACCTCGGGGTCGTAGTCGCGGATCTCGTCCCACTCGCGGGGTCGGGACCGCTCGCCCGGATCGGCCAGGCCGTACTCGCCGCCGGCCCACTCGACGAGTTCGGCCGTCCAGTGGCCGGCGATCATCGCCGGGTCGGTCCAGTCGAAGATCGCGACCCGCGGGCGATCCTCGCTCTCGAGGCCCAGCCCGGCGGTGCGGTCCCTGACGGCGGCGATCCGCTCCTCGAGTTCGGTTCGGACCTCGCGGGCGCGCTCCTCGCGGCCCGTCGCCGCGCCGATGCGGTCCACGTCGGCGAGGACGTCCTCGACGCTGTGGGGGTCCGTGGTCAGCACTTCCGGATCGGCGTCGATCTCCGCGACGGCGTCGGCGACGACGGCCTCGTCGACCGCACAGACGTCGCACATCCCCTGGGTGACGATCAGGTCGGGGTCCAGCCGCTCGAGCGTGGCGACGTCGACCTCGTAGACGCCGTCCTCGTCGGCCGTCGTCTCGAGTACCTGTCGGTCGATCTCCCCGCTCGAGGCGGCCGACTCGATGCGCGATCGGGTAACCGACGGCAGCGATTCGACCTCGGGGGGAAAGTCACACTCGTGGGAGACGCCGACGGGTTCGAGCCCGAGCGCGGCGACGATCTCCGTCGCCGACGGGAGCGTGGTAACGACGCGCATGAGCCCCGGTTGGACGCCGACGGACAAAATCATTGTCATAGTGAAACAAACGGCGCCGTGGTTGGCACAGGCTATCGTTCGCCGCCGGTGTCGTATCGATCGGCGTCCGCGTTCGAGTCCGGATCGGCGTCGAGGTCCGATCCGCCCGGGCTGTCGCCGTCCTCGACGTCGAACTCGTCGGTCTCGAGTTCGTCGCCGTCGACGTTGATGCTTCCCTCCTGGATCTCGACCACGACGCCGTCGTGGTCCTCGGACCGGCCGAGCATTCGGCTCGCGGCCGACTCGACCTCGCGGTTGACCTCCCAGACGAATCGCAACACGGACTCGAGTTCCGCGCCGGCGGAGCCGACGGCGCTGCGTCCGGGTCCGTGCCCGCGGTCGGGTTCGGGTTCGGGCCCGGATTCGGGTGCGAGTTCGGAGTCGTGGGTATGATCGTGGTCGGTGTCATGATCGTAATCGGGAGACAGGTCACCCGCGGCCATCGCCGGCCCGGCCCCGAGGTCGCGGGCCACCCCGGAGGGCAACTCGCCGGGGCTCCGTGCTCCTTCCGGATGGAGGTACTGGATCGGGTGCTCGTTGGGTACTTCCCGCAGGTCCACGTCAAACGACCAGAGGTACGGCAGGACCTGCAGTGCGTATCCCTGGGGTTTCGGCGCTCGGCGACCCGCCGCGGAGAAGACCGTCGCGATCGCCGTCGTTCCCGCGTCGGTGTCGTAGTAGAGGCCCGGAACGCCTGGAATGGAGACGCGCATACTCGAGTCGTGGCGACGACGGCTCCTGAGTGCCATGCCGGCAGATCCAGGGTCGGGGTATATCGGGCGAACGGACTCTCCGCCGATCAGAACCCGTCCGCGAACTTGTCCCGGCGGTTGATGTCGAGTTCGCTCACGCTCGAGCGCTCCTGACTCGCGGCGAAGACGATCGCGTCGGCGACCTCCTCGGGTTCGGTCACCTCGCCCTCCTCGAAGCGCTCGGCGAAGGTCTGCCCGTCGGTGGCCTCGAACTCCGAGCGAACTTCCGAGGGGTTGACGATCGTGACGCCGACGTCGTCGTCGCCGACCTGGGCGGCGACGCTCTTGGCGAACCCGCGAACCCACCACTTCGAGGCCGCGTAGACGGGGTTGAACGACCGCGGGTACTGGCCGGCGAAGCTCCCGACGAAAATCAGGTGGCCGTCGCGCTCGCGGACGTGGGGGATCGCCGCCCGCGTCGCGTAGAAGACGCCGTCGACGTTGGTCTCCTGCATCGTCTCGTACTCCTCGGTCGTTAGCTCGGCGACGTCGCTGCCCCGCGAGAGGCCGGCGTTGTTCACCAGCACGTCGATGCCGCCGAACGCCTCGATCGTCTGGTCGATCAGCGCGTCGACCTCCTCCTCCTCCCGAACGTTCGTGGGAACGACCAGCGTCTCGACGCCGTGTTCGGCCTCGAGTTCGGTCGCCAGTTCCGTCAGCCGATCCTCGCTGCGGGCCGCCAGTACGACGTTCGCTCCCGCCGCCGCGAGCCGGCGGCAGGTCGCCGCGCCGATGCCGGCACTCGCGCCGGTGACGATCGCGACGCTTCGCTCGAGGGTGCCGTCGCTGGGTCGTGTCATCGAGTGAAACGACCGCGTCGCGGCCCTAATCGGTTTCGGGAGCGGGCCTCGCTCGAGCCGAAAGGACCTCGACCGAGCGCGTGCAGTCCCCGCGGCAGTCGACGGTCAGTCGTCCTCGGCGGTCGGGAGCGCGACGACCGGCCGGTCGGCCTTGGTCACCAGTTTCAGCGACAGGTCCCCCGAGAGGAACTGCATCAGTCGGCTGCCGCCGCGCGACCGGTAGACGATAGCGCTCGCACCGACCTCGTCGGCGGCCTCGAGGATGGCGTCGACGACGTTCCGGGCGTAGGCCGTGTGCTCGCCGGCGTCTGGAAACACCTCCCGGACGGCGGCGTACGACTCCGCGGCGATCTCCTCGGACTGTTCGACCGGCGTCTTGTCGGGGACGCCTTCGCCCTTCTCGACCACGTGCAGGGTCGTCACACGGCCGGGGTCGTACCGCGCCAGGGCTTTCGCCGACCGGCGGGCATCGTCCGGGTGTGCGACTGGCAGGAGGACGTGCTCGAGAAGGTCCCGATCGTAGCTCGTGTCCATGTGCGTACAAGACCGACCCGCAGCATAAGGTTTTGCGGCTCCGGGTAGCGGTTTCGACCCGTCGCCGACTCGAGGCGACACCGGCGTACCGGCCGTGCCTTCGTGAGCGACGGGGAGCCGGTCGACTCATACGGTCCGTTGGAGTTCGTTACCGGTGATCGATCCGCCAGGACGGCGATTACCGGTAAAACGCACCAACGATCCGTATCAGTAGCCGTCGAGGTCGTACAACTCGCCGTACTTCGACTCGACGTACTCGAGGAAGTAATCGGCGGTCAGCGGTTCGCCCGTCGCGACCTCGATCAGTTCCTCAGTCGGGTACCGCTGCCCGTACCGGTGGACGTGGTCGGTCATCCACTCCCAGATCGGCTCGAACTCGCCCTCGCGGACGAGACCGTCGACGTCCAAGTCCTCCCGGATCGCGGCGTCTAACTGCGCGGCCAGGACGCTGCCGACGGTGTACCCCTGGAAGGCGGCGAAACTGCTCGACCAGTGGGTGTCCTGGAGACAGCCCTCCGCGTCGGTCTCGGGGCGGACGCCCAGGTACTCCTCCATCTTCTCGTTCCAGACCTCGGGGATCTCCGAGACCGCGAGGTCGCCTTCGACGAACGCCCGGTCGATCTCACACCGGAGGATGATGTGGAGGTGGTAGGTGAGTTCGTCCGCCTCGACCCGGATGAGGTTCTCGGGGTAGATCCGGTTGACGGCGGCGTAGGCCTCGTCGACGGTGACGTCCTCCAAGTGCGGGAAGTGTTCTTTCACCCGCGGCAGGAACAGTTCCCAGAACGGCTTCGTGCGACCGACGTGGTTCTCCCAGAACCGGGACTGTGACTCGTGGACGCCGGAGGATCGGGACTGGCCGAGCGGATTGCCGTACTCCGCCTTCGGGAGGCCCAGTTGGTAGCTCGCGTGGCCGAACTCGTGGATCGTCGCCGTCAGCGCATCGATCGGGTCGTCATCCTTGAACCGCGTGGTGATCCGGGCGTCGAACTGGTTGCCCGACATGAACGGGTGGGGCGCGGTGTCGAGGCGGCCGTGCTCCTCGGGGTAGCCCAGCAGATCGACGACTTCCTCCGAGAGGGCCATCTGATCCGCCTCGTCGTAGGTGTACTCCAGATCGCGAAACACCGACGGTAGCTCCCGGCCGTCCGCCTCGATCGCCTCGATCAGCGGCACGAGCCCCTCGCGAAGTTCGTCGAAGATGTCCTCGACGGTCTCGAGCGGCAGGTACGGCTGGCTGTCCTCGTAGAGCACCCGATAGGGGTTCGCGTCGGAGTCGATCGCCGCCGCCCGCTCGCGGTGGAGGTCCCGCAGCTCCTCCAGGGCGGGTGCGAAGTGTTCGAAGTCGTCCTCCGCTTTGGCCTCTTGCCAGACCTGCTGGGCTTCGGCCTGGTGGGCCGCGAGCCGTTCGACGAGATCCGACGGTACCTCCGCGGAGCGCTCGTACTCCCGCCGGAGTTCGCGGACGACGGCGGCCTGTTCGTCGGTTAGCTCGGCGGGCTTCAATTCCTCGAGCCACTCCCCCACCTCGTCGTCGACGAGCAGATCGTGGCTCACGCCCGAAATCGTCGAGAGTTGGCCCGCGCGGGCGGGGGTCCCGCCTTCGGGCATCATCACGCGCTGGTCCCAGCCCAGCGCCATCGACGCCATTCGGAGGTTCGTCAGTTTCTCGGAGCGCTCGAGGAGGTCGCGGTACGCGTCGGGCGCACTCTCGATGTCGTGGCCCTCGTCAGCAGTTGCCATGTTTCGGTTCGAAACGGGGAACGATACTAAATCCTCGGGTAGGGGCGACCGACGAAGGCTCGACGAGAACGCGCGGTGGCGACCGAATTACCTTACGAGAGGTCGTAGAGGTCGCCGTATTTCTCGTCGACGTACTCGAGGAAGTAGTCCGCGGTGAACGACTCCCCGGTCGCGCGTTCGATCAGTTCGGGCGTGGTGTACCGACAGCCGTGCTGGTGGACGTTCTCGCGGAGCCAGCCGTTGAGCTCGTCGAACTCGCCGTCGCGGATGTCCTCGGAGAGGTCGCCTAGCTCGTCCTCGGCGGCGGCATACAGCTGCGCCGCGAGCACCGAACCCAGCGAGTACGTCGGGAAGTAGCCGAAGGAGCCGTGCGACCAGTGGATATCCTGGAGACAGCCCTCCGCGTCGGTCTCGGGGCGGACACCCAGATACTCCTCGTACTTGTCGTTCCAGACCTCCGGCACGTCCTCGACTGCGAGGTCGCCCGAGATCAGTTCGCGCTCGATCTCGAACCGGATGACGATGTGGAGGTGGTAGGTGAGTTCGTCCGCCTCGACCCGGATGAGGTTGTCGTCGTAGACCTGGTTTGCGGCCTCGTACGCTTCTTCGGGCGTGACCTCGGCGAGTCCGGGGAACCGCTCGCGGGCGGTCGGCAGGAAGCCCTCCCAGAACGGCCGGGAGCGACCAACGTGGTTCTCCCAGAGTCGCGACTGGGACTCGTGGACCGAGAGGTCGCGGGATTCGCCAAGCGGCGTCCCGTAGCCGTCGTCGGGCAGGCCGAGCGTGTAGTTGGCGTGGCCGAACTCGTGGATCGTCGACGTGATCGAGCCCAGCAGGTCCTCCTCGTCGAACCGCGTGGTAACGCGGGCATCGAACTGTGTTCCCGAGGAGAACGGGTGGGGCGCGGTATCGAGGCGGCCACGATCCCAGTCGTAGCCCAGCGAGTCGAGGACGTCGCGGGCGAGCGCCTCCTGGTCGTCGTCGTCGAACTCCCCGCTGAAAGCGTCGGTCGCGAGGTCGACGTCGCTGTCGTCGATCGCGTCGATCAGCGGGACGAGTTCGTCCCGAAGCCGCTCGAGCACGCGTTCGGCGGTCTCGAGGTCGAGGTACGGCTCGTACTCCGAGAAGAGGACCGCGTAGGGGTCGGCGTCGGGATCGACGTGTTCGGCGTACTCCCGCTTGAGTTCGACGAGTTTCTCGAGGACGGGCGCGAACTCCTCGAAGTCGTCTTCCTCCTTGGCTTTTTTCCACTTCGGGTGGGCGTTGGCGGTCGTCTCGGAGATCTCCTCGACGAGTTCCCCCGGGACGCTGGTCTCGCGGTCGTACTGGCGGCGAATCTCCCGGACGACGGCCTCCTGCTCGCCGGAGAGTTCGGAGTCCTCGAGTTCCTCGAGCAAGTCGCCGGTCTCGTCGGCGGTCAGCAGTTCGTGTCCGATCGAGGACAGGGTCGAGAGCTGCTGTGCCCGGGCGGGCGTCCCCGCCTCGGGCATGACGACTTCCTGGTCCCATCGCAGGACGCCGGCAGCGTTCGAGACGTTCGAGATGCGCTGGACGCGCTCCTCGAACCGTTCGTAGGCGTCTTCGGTTCCGTCCCCTTCGGGCTCGGCCTGATCGGTTGCCATCGTCGGATGTATTGGATGAACTGTCATCAACGTCTTGGTTCCGGGCGTCTTCGAGCGGTTCGCGGAACGACTCGAGGCTACGGGTAAAATCCGACGAGAAGGTGCAAGCCGTGAACTGTTCGTTCCGGCTGACGAGTTCTACACATGGTCGTCGCATCGATCATCGTCTTCGTCGCTAGCCTGCTCATCGGCGCGCTCGGCATCTACGTCGGCGCGCGCGTGATCGTCGGCGCGGGTGACTACGATCACGCGATCGTCACCGCGTTGATCGGCGCGATCGTCTGGGCGGTCGTCGGCTTCTTCGTCGGCTGGATACCGCTTCTGGGGCCGTTGCTCGCCCTGCTCGCATACGTCGCAGTGATAAACGTCCGGTACCCGGGCGACTGGACGGCCGCCGCGATGATCGGCCTGCTCGCGTGGGTGACCGTCCTGGTCGCGCTCTACGCGCTCGCAGCGGTCGGGATCACGGGGTTCAACGCGGTCGGCGTCCCGGGACTGTAACCAGGCGGTCACCGCGACGGCTCCTTATACTGTTGGACAGAACTACGTGAAGCCGATCGGTCCCCTGGAGTCGTCACCGGTGGCGACGACGCCGAACTCACGATCGGCTTCGTATTGACTTCTGTCCGACAGTATTACTCGCCCGTCCACCCCTCCGCGACCCGCCGGTACGTCTCCCGGCAGCGTTCGAGCACGTCGATCGAGACGCTTTCCGTGTCGGTGTGGGCCTCGCCGGGTTCGGCGGGGCCACAGACGACACACTCCGTCCCGGCGGCCGAGAGCCAGCCGGCGTCGGTCGCGTGGGGTTTCACGACGCGTTCGGGTGTCCCCGACTGGGCCGCGTCGGCCGCCTCGCGGACGGCCTCGGCGAAGGTCTCGTCGTCACAGCGCATCGGCGGCAGGTCCTGGTCGACGGTCCACGCGACGCCCTCGATCCCCTCGACGCGCTCGAGCGGCGCACGCTCGTCGGGTACCGTCCGCTCGTCGACCGTGACTTCACAGCGGTCGGGCACGACGTTCATCGCCGTCCCGCCCTCGATCTCGGTGACGACGACGCTCCCCTCGAGTCGCTCGCCGGCCACCTCCACGGCCGGGGGCTCGAGGTCCCGAACGACGGAGACGGCGTCGGTCGCCCGGTAAACGGCGTTCTCGCCGGCGTCGGCCTCACTGGCGTGGGCGGCCGTCCCGACCGCCGTGATCGTGCTCCCGCGTCGCCCCTTGTGGGCGACGGCGACGTCGGTGACGCCCGGGCTCGAGTAGCCGGTCGATCCCTCGCCGACGACGGCGTAGTCGGGTGTGAATCCTTCGTCGATAGCGTGTCGCGCGCCGACACCGCCGACCTCCTCGCCGACGAAACTGGCGAAGACGAGTTCGCCGGCGGGGTCGGCCTCGACGAACGCGAGCGCGGCGGCCGCGACGGCGCCTTTCATGTCCGCGGTCCCGCGGCCGTAGAGCCGCCCGTCGCGCTCCTCGACGGTGTACTCGTCGTCGCTCGCGACCTGCGACGCGGCGGGTTCGACCACGTCGTGGTGGCCGACCAGCGCGAGCGTCTCTCCGCCCGCAGCACCCTTCCTCGCGATCACGTTCCCGACCCCGTCGCGAGTGATCGTCGTGTCCGCGTCGGCTTCCCGTCGCAGCCACTCCTCGAGAAAATCGCCCGCGGCGGTCTCGTCGTCGTAACTCGGGATCGAGACCAACTCGCGGGTCAGGTCGACGACGCTTGCGTTCGCGTCCATGGACCACGGTTCGGCGGCCCGCGTGTTGATTGCACCGGCGCGTTCGCGTCGGCTACGCTCGCCGTTCGGTCCCGGCCCCGGTCCCGGCCCCGTCCTCGCCCTGGCCCTCGGCGACGCGTTCGTACACCGGTTCCCGGTCGACCGTGTCGACGTCGGTCAGCCGCGAGACGGCCTCGCTCACCTCCTGGAGGCTCGCGGTCTGTTCCTGGCTCGCGGCCGCGACAGACTCCGCCGCGTCGGCGACCTGTTCGGCGGTCCGCGAGAGGGCGTCGACCGACTCGGCCGTCGCCTCGACGCTGCGGGCCTGCTGGTCGGCCGCCGCGGCGACGTCGTCCATCCCCGCGGCGGTCGACCGGGCGGACTCGTGGATCTCCTCGAGCGACGCGGCCGTCTCCCGGATGCAGTCGCCGCCGCGGTCGACGCGTTCGCTCGTCTCGTCGGCCGTTTCGACGGCGTCCTCGGTCGCCGCTGCGACGCCCTCGAGGGCGGTCTCGATCGCGTCCACGTCGGCTTTGGTCTGCTCGGCGAAGGAACGCACCTCGTCGGCGATGATCGCCAGCGCGTCGTCGTCCCCCTCGGAACGGGTCGACTCGATCTTGGCGTTCGACGCGAGGATGGTCGTCCGCTGTGCGAGCGCGTCGAGCCGTTCGATGGCCTCGTCGATCTCCTCGGTCCGGGACTCGAGATCCGCCGCCGCCGACGCGACGCGGTCGGTCGCCGCCTCGATCGCCTCGAGTTCCGCGAGGGCCTCGTCGGCGGCGTCGGCCCCCTCGGCCGCGAGCCGTTCGGTTCGCTCGCTCTCCTCGCGGGTCTCTGCCGCGACGCTCGCGACCTCCTGTGCGGCGGCGCTGACTTCGTCGATCTCGCTTGCGGCCTCCTGGACGTTTGCCGCCTGGCTCTCGGTGTGCTGGCTGATCCCCTCCGCCCGGCGCGCGACGACCTCGCTGGCCTCGTGGATCTCGTCGAGGGGCTTCTCGACGTCCGCCTCGACGTCGTGGGCGAGCCGTTCGTGGCGCTCGATGGCCTCCTCGAGGTCCCGCGCGTACGATTCGACGTAGGTCTCGGTCGCGATCTGCATGTCGAGGTTGATGATCCGCAACAGCGAGAGCACGTCCTGCATCCCGTCGTCGATCGCTCCGCGGACGGTCTCCTCGAAGGTCTCCTCGAGCCCGTCGACCTCGGAGTCGTCGTCCGCGAGGCCGAGGGCACCGACGAGCCGCCCCAGCCCGCCGTCGGCCTCGTCCTCGCGTTCGGCGAGCCACTCCTCGATCGCGTCGACGACCTGCTGCTGGACGCGCTCGTTCACCCGGCGCATGATGAGATCGTAGTAGACGCCGTACTGCCCCACGTACTGCTTCAGGGGCATGTCCAGCAGTTCGTGGAGTTTGCCGATCCGGGCCCGGTTCTCGAAGTACGACAGGTCGTAGTCGCCGGTCGCGAGCGAGACGAGGTAGGCCCGCTGGGTCTGTTTGAGCTGTTCGACGCCCTTCGGCGAGCGCTCGATGATCTCCCGGGCCTGTTCGTACTCGAGCAGGTTCTCGTAGAACTCGTCGGCGATCTCGGTTTGGCTCTCGCGCAGCATCGGCTCGAGGTCGGCCAGTCGGCGCCCGTCGGCCTCGTCGAAGCCGATGAAGTCCTTGCGCCAGGCGATGTCTTCGGCGTCGAGTCCGATCCCGTCGACGAGCCGTTCGACCTCGAGGAACTCGTTCAGCCCACCCTGGCCGAACGTTTGCTCCGGATCCATGGCAGAACGTGTTCGGTTCGGAATTTAAATTTTGGTCGGTGATTCCAACAACGTGACAGTTCTCCCCAGGGCGGGCTGGAGCGGGCTGGCATCCCGTCTAACGACGTGAACACCCTTATGGGCGTACGTACCCGAGTGAGCGTATGAACGTCGTGCCGGACACGAGCGTGGTCATCGACGGCCGCGTCTCGTCGACGATCGAAGACGGGCAGTTCGAGGGAGCGACGATCTCGGTTCCCGAAGCCGTCGTCGCGGAACTCGAGGCGCAGGCCAACGACGGCATCGAGACCGGCTGGGACGGCCTCGAGGAACTCCAGCGGCTCGCCGAGTTGGCCGACGAGGGCGAGATCGAACTCGAGTACGTCGGCGAACGACCCAGCGCCATCGAGCGCGGCCACGCCTCTGAGGGCGAGATCGACGCGATCATCCGCGATCTGGCGGAGGACCTGGACGCGACCTTCCTCACGAGCGATGTCGTCCAGGCGGAGGTCGCCGAGGCGAAGGGACTCGACGTCGAACATATCTCCCCCGAGACCCGCGAGGTCGAGGTCGGCACGCTCACCGTCGAGAACTACTTCGACGACTCGACGATGAGCGTTCACCTCAAGACCGGTGCCGTGCCAATGGCCAAGCGAGGCGAACTCGGCGACATGCACTACCAGGAGATCGCCGAGGATCCCCTCGACGAGGGAACGATGGACGAGTACGCCCGCGAGGTCGTCGACGCGGCAAAGGAGTCGCCGGACGGCTTCCTCGAGCTTTCCGAGCCGGGCATGAAGATCGTCCAGTTCCGGGACTACCGGATCGCGATCGGCCGTCCCCCGTTCTCGGACGGCATCGAGATCACGGCGGTCCGCCCGATCGCCCAGACCGATATCGAGGACTACGAGAACGCCGACGAACTGAAAGAGCGGTTGCTCGAGCGTCAGCGCGGCGTCCTCATCTCGGGTGCGCCCGGGGCCGGGAAGTCGACCTTCGCGCAGGCGGTCGCCCGGTTCATCTCGGACCACGATTACGCGGTCAAGACGATGGAGAAGCCCCGGGACCTGCAGGTCGGCCCCGACATCACCCAGTACACGGAACTCGGTGGGCAGATGGCAAAGACCGCCGACGCCCTGCTGATGGTTCGTCCCGACTACACCATCTACGACGAGGTCCGCAAGACCGACGACTTCGAGGTCTTCGCCGACATGCGCCTGGCCGGCGTCGGGATGATCGGCGTCGTCCACGCGACCCGACCGATCGACGCCCTCCAGCGACTCGTCGGCCGCGTCGAACTCGGGATGATCCCGCAGGTCGTCGACACCGTCGTCTACATCGAGGCCGGCGAGGTCGAGACCGTCTACGACGTGCGGACGGAGGTCAAGGTCCCCGCGGGCCTCACCGAGGAGGACCTCGCCCGCCCGGTCATCCAGGTCACCAACTTCGAGACGGGTGAACCCGAGTACGAGATCTACACGTTCAACCGCCAGGTCGTCACCGTCCCGCTCAAAGACGAGGAGGGCGGCCCCGGCAGCGAGTCCGGCGTCGATCGCATCGCCAAACAGGAGATCGAACGCGAGATCCGTTCGATCGCCCGGGGCTACGTCGACGTCGAACTCCGGAGCCAGGACAAGGCGGTCGTCTACGTCGAGGAGGACGACATCTCGAGCGTCATCGGCAAGGGCGGCGGCCGCATCACGGACGTCGAGAACCGCCTGGGGATCGACATCGACGTTCGGACTCACGACGAGAACCCGAACTACGGCGCGGGCGCTGGCTCCGGCGGTGCCGGCGCGAGCGGTGACGGCGGCAGCGGGGGTCAGGCCGGACAGATGGTTACGCCCGAAGTGACCTCCAGGCACATCGTCATCCCCGTCGACGGCAACCACGGCGAGACCGTCGAAGTCCAGGCCGGCGGCGACTACCTCTTCACCGCGACGGTGAGCCGCGGCGGGGAGATCCAGGTGTCCCGCGGGAGCGCGATCGCCGAGGAACTCGAGGGGGCGATCGATCGGAAGGATCCGATTACGGTCGTGCCGTCCTCGTAGTCGTCCTGAGTACAGCCGTTTTTTGGTGCAGATTTTTGCGCGAGCGGTGCGCCAGCGGCGCACCCGAGCGGAAAAAGGTGCGCGCGTGAGATCCAGGTGTCCCGCGGGAGCGCGATCGCCGAGGAACTCGAGGGGGCGATCGATCGGAAGGATCCGATTACGGTCGTGCCGTCCTCGTAGTCGGCTTTTTGGCGTAGCTTTTTGAAGGAGTGATGAGCGAGCACCGCGAGCGAACCCGACGAGAAAAGGATACGTGTGCGAGATCCAGGTCTCGTGCGGGAGCGCGATCGCCGCCGCTATCGGTCGATTACGTTCGGTCGCCGAAAAAATCGATCGCGGGTCGATTTCGCGGTTTTGCGGTTTCGCGACGGCCGGCGCCGAACCGGCCGTCGGATCGGCGTTGTCGGGTCGTTAGCTCGGTGCGGCCGTCGGCGTGACGGCGCTCTCGAGGACCGAGCGACTGCGGAGCAGGACCACACCGAAGCCGACCTTCGCCGAGAGGTCGAGCACCATGAACGCGGCAGTCTCCCAGTACAGCGGGAGGATGCCGAACGTCCCTTCGGTGCCGAGGATCCAGACGACCGGGTACAGAAGCCACAGCACGATGACCAGGTTACGAAGGGTGCCGAACAGTGACGCGACCTCGGCCGACTTGCTTCGGGCCTTCTCGGAGAGGGTCCCCACGAGGACGTACAGCAGGACCAGCAGGGCGCCGGTGCTGATGCCCCACCACGCGATGCGGGTCGCGGGCGTCGAGGCGAACGTCGCGATCGCGCCGGTGCCGATCATGAAGACGTCGAGTCCGATCAGCGTCGCGATCGTATTACGGTTCGCCCCGGCCAGCAGCGACAGGTCGAGCAACAGGAGCGGCGTCGTGAACAGCCAGTCGGTATATCGCGCCCAGTAGATCGTGAGCGCCTCGTCGCCGACCATGACGTCGGTGACGCCGAAGCCCGTCGCCATCGCGAAGTAATTCACCGCCGCGATGGACGTGATGAAGATCGTGATGATGTAGAACTCCTGCATCTTCGCGTCGCGAACGCCGCGTCCGCGGCCGACGAAGTACAGGGTGCCGAGTGTCATTCCTATCGTCCCGATCCACAGCCACAGGGATTCTGGACCGACTGCTGTGGTCATACACAAATGTATGAACGATTGTTATATACTGGTTATGCCTAACGAGATACCCCTCCCCCTCCGAGCGACTGAACGTCCGGATAGTTGACCATGGGTACAAAACCGTAGCGTATATCCAGTGTCCTCGTTTCCCAATACATAGCCCGACGCGACTCCTTCCAGAACAGATGACCCCAACCGATCCGAACGATCCGATCGCGGACGCACTGCTCGGCGAATCGACGTACGAACGGCTCCGAGTGGAGCGATACGCGCTGATCAAACGACGGATTCCGGAAAAACTCGTCTACCAGAGCGCCCTCCTGTTCGCGCTCGCGCTCGTCGTTCCGATCGTCGCTACCTATCCATCCTCGGTCCAGGCCGGCTTCCCGGGCGGCGATCCACTGTGGTCGTCGCCGCTTGTCCTCTGGGTCGGCGTCTACGCCGGCGGCATCGAGTTGGCAACTGCAACGTGTCTCGTTGCGGTGGCTCTCGTTCGTCGCCGATGGGAATCCCGGCTCTCGGAGTCGCAGGTGCAGCGAGCGGTGACGGCGGCAGCGGGGGTCAGGCCGGACAGATGGTTACGCCCGAAGTGACCTCCAGGCACATCGTCATCCCCGTCGACGGCAACCACGGCGAGACCGTCGAAGTCCAGGCCGGCGGCGACTACCTCTTCACCGCGACGGTGAGCCGCGGCGGGGAGATCCAGGTGTCCCGCGGGAGCGCGATCGCCGAGGAACTCGAGGGGGCGATCGATCGGAAGGATCCGATTACGGTCGTGCCGTCGTCCTGAGTACAGCCGTTTTTTGGTGCAGATTTTTGCGCGAGCGGTGCGCCAGCGGCGCACCCGAGCGGAAAAAGGTGCGCGCGTGAGATCCAGGTGTCCCGCGGGAGCGCGATCGCCGAGGAACTCGAGGGGGCGATCGATCGGAAGGATCCGATTACGGTCGTGCCGTCCTCGTAGTCGGCTTTTTGGCGTAGCTTTTTGAAGGAGTGATGAGCGAGCACCGCGAGCGAACCCGACGAGAAAAGGATACGTGTGCGAGATCCAGGTCTCGTGCGGGAGCGCGATCGCCGCCGCTATCGGTCGATTACGTTCGGTCGCCGAAAAAATCGATCGCGGGTCGATTTCGCGGTTTTGCGGTTTCGCGACGGCCGGCGCCGAACCGGCCGTCGGATCGGCGTTGTCGGGTCGTTAGCTCGGTGCGGCCGTCGGCGTGACGGCGCTCTCGAGGACCGAGCGACTGCGGAGCAGGACCACACCGAAGCCGACCTTCGCCGAGAGGTCGAGCACCATGAACGCGGCAGTCTCCCAGTACAGCGGGAGGATGCCGAACGTCCCTTCGGTGCCGAGGATCCAGACGACCGGGTACAGAAGCCACAGCACGATGACCAGGTTACGAAGGGTGCCGAACAGTGACGCGACCTCGGCCGACTTGCTTCGGGCCTTCTCGGAGAGGGTCCCCACGAGGACGTACAGCAGGACCAGCAGGGCGCCGGTGCTGATGCCCCACCACGCGATGCGGGTCGCGGGCGTCGAGGCGAACGTCGCGATCGCGCCGGTGCCGATCATGAAGACGTCGAGTCCGATCAGCGTCGCGATCGTATTACGGTTCGCCCCGGCCAGCAGCGACAGGTCGAGCAACAGGAGCGGCGTCGTGAACAGCCAGTCGGTATATCGCGCCCAGTAGATCGTGAGCGCCTCGTCGCCGACCATGACGTCGGTGACGCCGAAGCCCGTCGCCATCGCGAAGTAATTCACCGCCGCGATGGACGTGATGAAGATCGTGATGATGTAGAACTCCTGCATCTTCGCGTCGCGAACGCCGCGTCCGCGGCCGACGAAGTACAGGGTGCCGAGTGTCATTCCTATCGTCCCGATCCACAGCCACAGGGATTCTGGACCGACTGCTGTGGTCATACACAAATGTATGAACGATTGTTATATACTGGTTATGCCTAACGAGATACCCCTCCCCCTCCGAGCGACTGAACGTCCGGATAGTTGACCATGGGTACAAAACCGTAGCGTATATCCAGTGTCCTCGTTTCCCAATACATAGCCCGACGCGACTCCTTCCAGAACAGATGACCCCAACCGATCCGAACGATCCGATCGCGGACGCACTGCTCGGCGAATCGACGTACGAACGGCTCCGAGTGGAGCGATACGCGCTGATCAAACGACGGATTCCGGAAAAACTCGTCTACCAGAGCGCCCTCCTGTTCGCGCTCGCGCTCGTCGTTCCGATCGTCGCTACCTATCCATCCTCGGTCCAGGCCGGCTTCCCGGGCGGCGATCCACTGTGGTCGTCGCCGCTTGTCCTCTGGGTCGGCGTCTACGCCGGCGGCATCGAGTTGGCAACTGCAACGTGTCTCGTTGCGGTGGCTCTCGTTCGTCGCCGATGGGAATCCCGGCTCTCGGAGTCGCAGGTGCACGCGTTACTGAACGTCGAGGACGTCGCGTCGATGTTCGGATTGGCGACCGGCGGCTTCGCGATCCTGATCACTGTCGGGTTCTTCTTGCTCGGTCACGCCGGTCCCGAGACGTTCTCCTCCGTCGTCGAAGCCGCCCCGCGAAACCCCTACGGAGCGACCGGTCTCTCCGTCCCCGTGATCGCAGTCGGCACCGCGGCGGCGATCAGTTCCTCCGTCGTGTACTCGATCGGCCGGTACCTCTCTCGCGAGTGAACGCGGCCGAGTGACTGACTCGAGTCAGGCCTCGTCCCGTCGCTCCTGGAACCGACGAGCGACCAGCACGAAGGGACCCGCGAGGGCCAGGAACAGCTGCCAGCCGCTCTCTGCGACTGGGAACAGCCGCTCGACCGGTTCGTCGGGTTCCTCGACCGTTTCCGAGGGTTCGACCGGGTTGGCGACGTGTGTATCCGCGGTCGTCCCCGTCGCACCCACGTCCGTCATCTCGCCGCCGTCGGCGCCGACGTCGACGTCGACGAACGTCTGGACGATCCCGTCGGTCGTCGAGAGGGCGAGTTCCCCCTCGAGACGCAGGAATCGGTCGTAGACGGGGTAGAAGGCGTTGATCCCCTCGAGGTGGGCGTAATCCAGCAGCACGTGTGCGAAGACGTGGACGAACAGGGCGACCCACGCCACCGTCACGCCCCACTGCCCCCATCGTCCGCGGAGCCACGAGCGGTCGGTCTCCCGGAGACGGGTGTCCCAGTACAGCCACAGGCCGGCCAGCAGTGGGATCGTCAGATTGTGCAACAGGGCGCGGTGGGCGCCATCCAGCCACAGGCCGGCGGCCGAGTCGATCTCGGGGAGGGCGACCAGAGCGAGGAGGACGGCAATGGCCCGTCGATCGAGCGTTCCCCGCAGCAGTCCCGCTGCGAGCAGAAGGGTGAAGCCGGCGTGGACGGTCGTCGACGGCATCAGCGATCACCTGCCGCCCCCGCGACGTGGAAGCGAACAGCGACGGCAGCCACCGCAGCCCCGACCACGGTCAGTTGCCAGCCTGACTCGACGATCGTGAGTCGCCGTTCGACGCCCCGCTCGAGTCCGGTTCCGGGAGTCGGGTTCACCCAGGTCTCGACGTGGTGGGTGGCGGTCGTGCCGGGCGAGGACAGCCACAGGAGACCCTCGCCGCGTTCGACGAACGTCAGGATCACGCCCTCGTGGGTCGACAGGAGGAGTCGGCCGACGACCGCGTAGAACCGGTCGTGGAGTGGATAGAGCAGGTTCACGCCGCCTGGCCCGAACAGATCGAGACCGATTCCGGCGACTGCGTAGGCCGCGAGCGCGACCCAGGCGACGCGGATGCCGTCCCAGCCCCACTGTCGGCGGAGCCACGATCGGTCGGGATCTCGGTAGCGGGTATCCCAGTAGAGGGCGACGAACGCCGCACCCGGGAGCAACAGGGTGTGGAACGCGGCGTTGGTCGCGCCCGGAACCGCGAGGCCCAGAACCGCGTCGAGGTCGGGAACCGCCGCGGCGACGGCGACGACGAGGACGGACCGGCGATCGAACGCCGAACCCAGCAACGCGAGCGCGAACAACGCGCCGACGGCGACGTTGACCGTCGTCGGTGCCATGGTAGCAACTCCGACTCGAGGCCGGTAAACGTATCGGTGGCGTTATGTTTCCGGCGCCGATCCGCCGGGATTGCCCCCCAGTCGGCGGGAGACGCGGGCAGACCCGCGACGGAAAAAGAAGACCGCCTAGCCGTCGGTTTCCATCGTGTACAGGTCCGGATTGCGCCACCAGAACAGACCCCACGAGAGCAGGAATCCGGCTGCCATCGCGACCAGTTCCTGCAGCAGTCGCCAGGTCCCCAGATCGATGATCGCGACGAGTGCGATCGACGACCCCACCGCCGCGCCGACGAGGACGAACGCAACGTCGCCGACGATGCGCTCGCGCGGGTTCTCCCAGTACTGCTGGCGGTCCTCGTCGTACCAGACCCCGACGTAGATCAGCACGGGCGACATCGCCGTGATGATGGTAATAACCTGGTACCGTTCCGGAAGGATCCCCTGGGAGATCAACACCGCGTTGACCAGTTGCGCGACGAGCGACGCGGCGAACAGTCCCACCAGCAGCCAGCCCCACCGCGGTAACCGTTCCTTGTCCATGATCGGGAACGGTTACTGCTGGAAAATAATCCTGCCGTTTGTCCGTTTCCCGGTTCGTGACCGGCATCGGCCGGGACGTCAGCGTCGCGTCGGCACCGTTACTCCGCGCAGCAGGCGTCTTTCTTCGGCGACTCGTCGACGCCGTTGCCGTCCGCAGCGACCGGTTCTTCGAGCCGGTAGAGACTCTGTCGCGCGTCCGCAAAGTAGATGTCCTCGTCGACGATGCCGATCTCCTCGAGTCGCTCGAGCGCGTATCGAACCGTCCGGGCCGAAAGCATCGATTCCTCGACGATCTGTTTCTGCGTCAGGGGCCCGTCGTACTCGAGTACCTTGAAAACGAGTTTCGCACTTGGAGGTAAGTCCTCGATTTCCTCCCCGTCAGTCTCTGCCATATTACGATTCGAAAGGTCCCAGGAGTATAAAGCTTGAGCCTTACCAGCGTTTTTCGTACAAAATTCCGTGAGTGTTGTAGAGTTAAAATGCATTGTGTGGCGTCGAGGCGGACGAAATACGCATTTGACTGCCTAGTCAGGATCGGCCGATAGAGAGACGCCGAAAACGACGGGTCGCGGCCGGACCCTCCGTTATCCTTCGCCGATCATCCGGTCCTCGTCCTCCCACTCACGTTTGCGAAGTTCGTACTTCTGGGTCTTCCCGGTGGCCGTCTTGGGTAGCTCCTCGACGAACTCCACGCGGCGGACGACCTTGTAGCTCGCGAGCCGTTCGCGGGTGTAGTCGGTCAGCTCCTCGGCCGACACCGGCGGGTTCTCCGCATCGCCGTTCGATGGCACGACGAACGCCTTCGGCGTCTCTCCCCACTCCTCGCTCGGCGCGGGGATCACCGCTGCGTCGGCCACCGCGTCGTGGTCGAACAGCGTGTCCTCGAGTTCGATGCTCGAGATGTTCTCGCCGCCGGAGATGATGATGTCCTTCTTGCGGTCCCGGAGCGCGATCATGCCGTTCTCGTCGACCGTCGCGAGGTCGCCCATGTGGTAGTAGCCCTCGACCCGGTCGTTGAACGCCTCCTCGGTCTGTTCGGGCTTGTTCCAGTAGTGGTCCATCACCTGGTTGCCCCGGACGACGACCTCGCCCAGCGTCTCGTCGTCCTGCGGGACGTCGTTACCGTCCTCGTCGACGACCCGGACCTCGGTCCCGAGCACGCCCATCCCCTGGCGCTTCTTGATCTCGAAGCGGTTCTCGTCGTCGATGAGCCGCTTGGCGTCGGAGATCGTGATCAGCGGGCCGGTCTCGGTCGCCCCGTAGAGGTGTTTCAGGTACCAGCCGAACTCGTCCTCGACCGCCCGGATCGTCGCCTCTGGCGGCGCACTTCCGGCGGTCGTCACCCGGACCTGGTTCGCGCCGCTCATCTCGGGTTGGTCGTTGTTCTCGTAGTAGTCGATCAACTGGTTGAGCACTGCCGGCGCGGCACAGAGGAAGGAGACGTCCTCCTCGCGGATCGCGTCGACGACCTCGTCGGCATTGACCCCACGCGTACAGACGTGGGTTGCACCCATCCCTGTCACCGCGTAGATGTGGCCCCAGCCGTTGACGTGGAACATCGGGAGCGTCCACAGGTAGGTGTCGTCGCTCGTGATCTCGTGGTAGATCGACATCAGGTAGGCGTGGATCGTCTCCGTCCGGTGGGTGCGACAGACGCCTTTCGGATCACCCGTCGTTCCCGAGGTATAGTTGATCGTGATGATTTCGTCTTCGGCCATCTCCGGTTCGTCGTAGTCGGGATCGGTATCGGAGATCGCGACGTCGAACGACTCCCACTCGCCGTCGACGCGTTCCGTATCGTTGGTGATGAACGTCTCCGTCGGCACGTCGTCGCGGATCTCCTCGACTTTCTCTGCGTACTCGTAGTCGGCGTAGATGGCGTCGACGCCCGCGTCGGAGAGGATGTACTCGTAGTCGTCGGACGTGAGCCGGTAGTTCAGCGGCGTAAACACTGCGCCGATGCTCATCGCTCCGTAGGCCGCCTCGAGGTGATAGTGGGTGTTCGGGTCCAGGACGGCGACGCGGTCCCCCTTCTCGATCCCGCGCTCCTGGAGCGCCGCGGCGAACCGGTCGACACGGTCTCCGAGTTCGGCGTAGGTAAAGCGGTCGCCGTCGGCCCCGACGACCGCCTCCTCGTCGGCGTAGTGGTTGCGGGCCTGCTCGAGGAAGTCCGTGACGATGAGTGGTGTCTCCATGATCGGACGTTCAGCAACGACCATGATAATAGTTCCTTTCAGGGAGACATACGCCAGGACCGACAACCACTCTCCGGCGGAGCCTCGAGTGGGGTTCCTTTCTCCGTCCGCTCGTCCTCGGCTCGAGCCGTCGTCTGGATCCCGAACCCGAACCCCTTTTCACCACCGACGACAGAGTCACGTCCATGTCGACCGAATCGATTAGCGACCGACGCGAGCATATCCGCTCGGTCAGCGTGACGGCGCTGTCCGCGCTGCTCGGCGTCGGCGCGGCGCTGGCGTCGTTTGCCCTCACGGGCGATCTGCCGCCAGTCGAAGCAGCGACCGACTCCCGGGCGCTGGCGATCGTCGTCGGGGCGATCCTCGTCCAGTTCCCGCTGATCGAGTACTCGGGTCTCTACGGCGAGGACGAGTTCGGCGTGAAACACTACCTGTTCATCACGTTCATGACCTTCTCGTTCTGGTTCGTCGTCTGGGGGATCCTGCTGACCGCCGAGTTCCAGGCACAACTCTAACCATGGCCGACGATAGTATCGCCGTCGTAGACCTAGAGCGGTGCCAGCCCGATCGATGTAGCTACGAGTGCAAGAACTACTGTCCGCCAAACCGGACGGGCAAGGAGTGTATCACCCTTCGAGGTGAGGAGGCGGACGAGGGCCAGCCCGAACAGGTCCGCATCTCCGAGGAGATCTGCCTGGGCGAGACCTGTGGGATCTGCGTCGAGAAGTGTCCCTTCGACGCCATCGAGATCATCAACCTCCCACAGGAACTGGGGGACGAGCCGGCCCACCGTTACGGGGAGAACGCCTTCTCGCTGTACGGGCTACCCGCCCCACAGGAGGGCCAGGTCACCGGCATCCTCGGACCCAACGGGATCGGGAAAACGACCGCCGTCCGCATCCTCGCGGGCGAACTCGAGCCCAACCTCGGCCGCCACGAGGACCCGCCGGGCTGGGACGAGGTGCTCGAGGAGTACCGCGGCACCGAGATCCAGGACTACATCGCGGACGTCCGCGACGGAGAGATCACCGTCGCCCGCAAGCCCCAGTACGTCGACCAGATCCCGAACCAGTTCGACGGCAACACCCGCCAGTTGCTCGAGAGCACGGACGAACGCGGCGCACTCGAGGAGATCGCCGAACGGCTCTCGCTGGGTCCGGTCATGGAGCAGTCGATCGAGGACCTCTCGGGCGGCGAACTCCAGCGGGTCGCGCTCGCGGCGACGCTGGTCCGCGATACGGACTTCTACTTCCTCGACGAGATCACGCCGTACCTCGACATCGGCCAGCGGGTCACGGCCGCGCGGCTGATCCGCGAACTCGCCGAGGAACAGGGCAAGTCGATGCTGGTCGTCGAACACGACCTCGCGATCCTCGATCTGGTCGCGGACACGCTCCACGTCGCTTACGGTGAGCCCGGGGCCTACGGTGTCATCACGTCGCCCAAGTCCGTCCGTAACGGAATCAACGAGTACCTCGCGGGCTACCTCGACAACGAGAACATGCGGATCCGCCAGGATCCTATCGAGTTCCAGGAGCACGCGCCCCGGACGGCTACCCACGGCGACGTCCTCGTCGACTACCCCGACCTCACCAAGAGCTACGGCGACGGCGAGTTCACCCTCGAGGTCGAGGGCGGCGAGATCCGCGAGAACGAGGTACTGGGGATCGTCGGGCCGAACGGGATCGGGAAATCGACCTTCGCAAATCTCCTGACGGGCAACTTAGAGCCCGACGAAGGCGAGACCGATCTCGATCTGGACATCTCGTACAAGCCACAGTACGTGACGATCGACCAGCACATGCGGGTCGACGCCTTCCTCTCCTCGATCACGGACCAGTTCGGCTCCTCGTACTGGAACACCGAGATCGCCCAGCCGCTCCAGCTCGAGCGGATCATGGAACAGAACCTCTCGGATCTCTCCGGCGGGGAGCGCCAGCGGGTGGCGATCGCGGCCTGTCTCTCCGACTCCGCCGATCTCTACCTGCTCGACGAACCGTCCGCGCACCTGGACGTCGAACAGCGGGTGCAGGCCACGAGCGCGATCCGCCGGTACGCCGAACAGCAGGACGCGACGGTGATGGTCATCGACCACGACATCTACACGATCGACCTGCTGGCCGACCGGCTGATGGTTTTCGACGGCGAACCGGCCGTCGAGGGTCGTGCGACCCCGCCGCAGTCGATGCGTGACGGCATGAACGAGTTCCTGGCGAACCTCGACGTTACGTTCCGGCGCGACGACCGCACGTCGCGGCCGCGGATCAACAAGCCTGGCTCTCAGCTGGACAAGGAACAGAAATCACAGGGCGAGTATTACTACGCGCCCTGAGACGCCGACACCGCGTTCCGTTTTCGCTTCTCGTTTCTCTCGAGCGTGTAACTCGAGTCCGAACGACCTCGCCTGGTTCCGGCGGAAGTGGCGGTCGATCGACCGTCAGCCGATCAATCGCTGACAGCTCCCACAGAGGTTCTCCTCTTTGATGTCGACCTCGCGCACGGTCGGCGAGAAGTTCATCACGCAGCGGTTGTTGTCGCAGTGTTCCAGCCCGTAGGTGTGGCCGATCTCGTGGACGATCTCCTTGCGGACGCGGTTCTCGAAGATTTCGCTCGCGCTCTTGTTCGAGAACCCGCCGTCGCTCGAGGTCTGGAGCCGGTAGGTCGAGACCACGCTCCCGCTGCCGTCGAGGTAGGCCAGCCCGAAGACGTAGTTTCGCCGGCGATAGAAGAGGTCGTGTGGCGTGATCGCGATGTTCTTGTCGCCGCGGCCGACGCGTTCGGCGAGCTGGATGAACGTCTCCGCGGAGTACTGGTTCCGGCCGGAGTCGTAGGCACCGTTTGGAACCGACTGCGAGTCGTTGACCGTCACCTCGCAGTCGTAGACCGATCGTAACGCCGACGAGGCCGCCCGCTTGACCTCGGCGGTGACGTTACCGACCGGCACGATGTCGACGAGCATGGCAACTGCTATGGGCGGCGATACCATAAACGTCCCGCCGTGTCCCACTCTCGCCGAAATCTCGAGTCAATGATCGATTACCTGCGCGGCTACGATCGGGTCGTGGAGGTGGGGATCGGTCGCCGCACCGAACTGGCCGCGACCCTCGTCCGCGAGGGGGTGGCGGTGACGGCGACCGACGTCCACCCGCGGGCGGTCCCAGACGGCGTCCGGTTCGTCGAGGACGACGTCGTCGACCCCGACCCTGCGGTCTACACGGGCGCCGACGCGGTCTACGCCCGGAACCTGCCGCCCGAACTCCACCGGCCCGCGCTCGAGGTCGCTCGCGAGGCCGACGCCGACCTGCTGTTCACCACCCTGGGGGGTGACCAGCCGGCGATTCCGGTCGAGCGGAAGACGATACGGGAGGGGACGCTGTACGTCGCTCGGGAGGGGCCGGGTTCCGACGGGGAGTAACCGTAACGAGCAGCCGAGAAAGCGTCGTTCCGTCCCCCTCACCGACCTGGCCGACTACAAACCGACCGGCTTTATTCCCGCCGGCCCGTTCGTGGCCGTATGAACGCAGACGCCGTCGTACTGGACGTCGACGGAGTGCTCGTCGACGTCGCCGACTCCTACCGGCGCGCGATCCTCGAGTCGATCGAGCACGTCTACGGCCGGACGATCCGCAAGGAGGACGTCCAGCCGTTCAAGGACGCGGGCGGGTTCAACAACGACTGGGAACTGACCGACGCGGCCGCGCTGTACGTCCTGGCGACCGAGGAGGGCTACGACGCCTCGATCGACGAGTTCACCGACCGCATCGCCGCCGAGGGCGGCGGGCTCGAGGCGGCCGAGACCGCCGTCCGCGAGGGGATCGGCGCGCGAGCGACCCAGCGCGTGACGGATCGCTGGGACCGCGACCGGCTCCGGGACGTCTTCCAGCAACTCTACCTCGGCCCCGAACTCTACCGGGGGCTCGAGGGCGGCGAGTTCGACGACGACATCGATTCCGAGGACGCGGGTTTCATCCACGACGAACCGGTCTTGCTCGAGGACGCGGCCCGCGAGCGACTGCTCACCGAGTACGACGTCGGGATCCTGACGGGTCGGCCCGAAGCGGAGGCCGAGATCGCGCTCGAGCGCGTCGGACTCGAGTCGAAAGTTTCCCTCGAGCACCGGTTCACGATGGACGACTGGGAGGAAGGAAAACCACACCCCCGGGCGCTGACGACGCTCGCAGAGCGGTTCGACGCCGACGCGGTCGCGTTCGTCGGCGACACGCTCGACGACGTCCGGACGGCGGTCAACGCGAGCGAGACGGATCCGGCGCGGGAGTATCACGGCGTCGGCGTCCTGACCGGCGGGCTTACCGGCGAGGAGGGTCACCGGAAGTACGAACGCGAGGGCGCGAGCGCGGTCCTGGAGTCGGTCAACGATCTGCCGGCACTGCTCGAGTCCTGACTGCCATCGTCGGAGCCGTCACTTCGAGGGGAGCCGTCACTTCGAGGGGAGCCGCACGAAGGTAAGCCAGAACTCCTCGAAGGAGCTGACGAGGTCGACGAACTCCTCGGGCTCGACCGGCTTCTGGACGTAGGCGTTCGCGTGGAGGTCGTACGAGCGTGCGATGTCCTCCTCCGCGTCGGAACTCGTCATCACGATGACCGGGATCCGGCGGAGTTCGGGTTCGGATTTCAGCTCCGAGAGGACGTCCGCGCCGCTGATCCCGGGCAGGTGAAAGTCGAGCAACACCAGGTCCGGGTCGGGACGATCGGCGTACTCGTCGCGTCCGTAGACGAAATCGAGCGCGGCCTCGCCGTCGGAGACGGTGTGGACGTCACAGGCGATGCCCGCCTCTTCGAACGACTCCGAGAACAGTCTGGCGTCCCCTTCGTTCGGCTCGACGAGCAGGATCGTGACGGCATCTGCAGACTGTGGGGGGTCCATACGGGATAGTACGGGGCGAATCGGATCAACGTCTCGGTGACGTCGATTCCTCGATTCTACGGATGTCCGACGGGGCGTGACGGATCACGCAGCGAGGGCCGAACGCTGACCGCCGCCCGTTTTTTGCCCGCCGCCGGTGTAGCGGTGTCAATCCATGCCGTCGTTTACCCGCGACGACGATCTCCCCGGCGAACCGACTTCCCCGTGGCTGGCGACGACTCGAGGGGAGACCGGAAGCGACCGCGAGGCAAGCGACGACGCCGGCGATCCGGCATCCGACCGCTCGCTCGAGTCCCTCCGGTCGGTCGACGTGGCCGTCGTCGGGGCAGGGATCACCGGCCTCTCTACCGCGATCGAACTCCGGGACCGGGGCGAGACCGTCGCCGTTCTCGAGCGCGACCGTGTCGCGGCCGGGACGACGGGGCGGTCGACGGCCAAACTGACCAGCCAGCACGGACTGATCTACGATCACCTGCGCCGGGAGTTCGGACCGCGAACGGCCGCCACGTACGGGCGCGTGCAGGAAGAGGCCATCGACGCGGTCGAAGACCGCATCGAGGAACTTGGGATCGACCCCGCCTTCGAGCGTCGACCTGCTTATCTCTACGGCGACGACGCGGACCCGCTCGAGCGCGAGGCCGAGGCCGCCGAAGCGGCGGGGCTGCCAGCGAGCTACGTCACCTCGGTCCCGCCGTTCGAGCGCGCTCGGGCCGCGGTCCGGTTCGACGACCAGGCGGCGTTCCACCCGCGGAAGTACCTGCTCGCGGTCGCCGACGAACTGCGGGCGGACGAGGGCGCTTTCCTGTTCGAAGGGACGCGGGTCACGGACCTCGAGCCCGGCGCGCCGGTTCGCGTCCGGAGTCCGGACGGGACGCTCGTCGCGCGTCGGGCCGTCGTCGCGACGGGGTACCCGATCCTCGATCGGGCGGGCTATTTCACCCGGTTGCACCCCAAACGCTCCTACGTGCTCGGGCTCCGGCTCGACGGCCGCGCACCCGAGGGGATGTACTACCGGACGGGGGAGAACTACCGGTCGGTACGGCCCCACCGCGACGAGGACGGTCGGCTCCTGCTCGTCGGCGGCGAGAACCACAAGACGGGCCAGGGTGGATCGACGCGGAAGCGGTACCGCCGCCTGCTGCGGTGGGCCCGGGAGCGGTTCCCCGTCAGGTCCGTCGCCTACCGGTGGTCGGCCCAGGACTACGTTCCCGCCGACCGCGTTCCGTTCGTCGGCCGTGCCGGGCCGGGGGTCGCGAACGTCTTCGTCGCGACCGGCTTTCGCGGGTGGGGGATGACGAACGGCGTCGCGGCGGGACGGCTCCTCGCCGAGCGGATCACGACGCCCGGGGAGGGGCCGGCCGAACTCGAGGTCTTCGACCCGTTGCGGCTGACGCCGAAGGTCTCGCTCGGGACGGCGCTCACCGAGAACGCCGACGCCGTTAGCGAGTTCGCGACCGACTGGCTGCGGACGTTTTTTTCGCCCGACCGCTCCGTCCTCGAGCGGGGCGAGGGGACGGTCTTGCGACGCGGCGGGGAACCGATCGCCTGCGCGCGCGACGCCGCCGGCGAGCGCTACGCCGTCTCGGCGATCTGCCCGCATACGGGGTGTCTGGTCGACTGGAACGACGCCGAGGCGACCTGGGACTGTCCCTGTCACGGCTCGCGGTTTTCGCCCGACGGCACGCTTCTCGAGGGGCCGGCGACGGAGGGGCTGTCCTCACGGGAATCGCCCGGCGAATGACGGGACCGTCGTCCGAGCGTAGGCGGGAGCAGCGGGGGGCAGCGGGGATCAGCGACTCGAGAGCCCCGGATACTCCGCGATGATCCCGTCGACGCCGGCCGCCGCGAGCTGGTCGTACTGGGACCAGGTCTCGACGGTCCAGACGTTGACCGCTCGGCCCTTTTCGTGGGCTCGCTCGAGCACGTCGATCGACGGCTCGTCGGCCGGGAACCCGGCGTAGGCCGTCGTCGCGAGCGCCGTTCCGGCGACCGCGTTTCGCGGCGGATGGATCGCCTCGCAGTCGTACCGGTCGGCGACCTCGAACCCGGCCTCGAGGTCGTCCCAGACGAGGACCGCGGCGGCGTACCGGGAGTCAACCGCCCGGAGCGCGGCCAGCGCGCCCTCACAGAAGGAGGAGAACAGTAGTTCGCCGTCGAAGCCGTCACAGACCTCGACGACGCGCTCGACGAACGGTTCCCAGACCGCCCGCCGATCGTCGCGTTCGTCCGGCGCGAGCGACTCGCCGACGCGCAGGTCTGCTGCGCCGGGGTTCTTCAACTCGACGTTGAGGCCCATCGTCTCGGGGACCGCCTCGAGCACCTCGGCCAGCGTCGGCACCGTCTCGTCGGTTCCGAGCACTCGAGCCGACCGGATCTCCTCGAGGGGGGTCTCCCGGACGGGTCCCTCGGCGTCGGTCAGCGGCCGACCGTCGCGCTCCTGGGTGCCCTCGAGGCGCTCGTCGTGGACGACGACTGGCGTTCCGCAGGCGGCGGGCTGGACGTCGATCTCGATCATCGTCGCGTCGCTCGCGGCGGCCTCCCGGACGGCGCGGCGGGTGTTCTCCGGTGCGACGCCGGCGTACCCCCTGTGGGCGATATCTATGACCTCGGGCGCGGACGCGTGCATACCGGAACGACGACGGCCCGGGTAATGGAGGCTGTGCTGCCCTTCCGTCGTCTGCGTTTCCCCCGCAGGAGGGGTTCGCGTCCTCGTTCCCGGTCTCGAGCGGCACGCTCGTTGCAGGAAAGACGACATACTTGAGCGCTGCGTGCCGCTCGTTGCACGAAAGACAACACACTTGAGCATTCTCCTCCGAGTACGGGTATGAGCACCGTCCCGTCCGAACCGACGCAGTTGCTCGCCTCCGTGGTCGTCGTCGACTACGGGTTAGGGAACCTGCGCAGCGTCACCCGTGGCCTCGAGCGCGCGGGCGCAGACGTCGAGATCACCGACGATCCCGCGGCGTTCGAGGCGGCCGATGGGGTCGTCCTGCCGGGCGTCGGCGCGTTCCGTGAGGGCGTCGAGAACGCCGACCCCCTCCGCGAGGACCTGCTCGCGGTCGCGGAAAGCGACACGCCGCTGTTCGGCATCTGTCTTGGCATGCAGATGCTGCTGACGACCAGCGAGGAGGGCGAAAACGACGGCGAGTCGGCCGTCCGTGGACTCGATCTGATCCCCGGCACCAACGTTCGCTTCGACGACGGCCAGAAGGTCCCGCACATGGGCTGGAACCAGCTCGAGGTCGAGCGCGAGCACCCGCTCGTCGACGGAGTAGATGGCGAGCACGCCTACTTCGTCCACTCCTACTACGCCGTTCCGGACGACGGGAACGCCGTGGTCGCGACGACCGACTACGAACGGGAGTTCCCCTCGATCGTCGCCAACGAGGAGGGCACCGTCTTCGGGACCCAGTTCCACCCGGAGAAGAGCGGTGAGACGGGACTGCGGATCCTGCGGAACTTCGTCGAAATCTGCGCCGACGAGTAGTTTTTCGATTCTCCCTCTCGAGGGGTACGTTCCGGATCGGTATGGGCGACCCTCGGGATCGGTGACCAGTGGAGAGTCGCGATCCGTCCGGAGACACACCCCTCGGTGCCGCTGTATAGGTTCTCGAGACGGACGGAGTGTGCTGAATACAGGGATTATAACTCATATTAATCGTCCGAAGGAGAGGGCGAGTGAGAGGCGGGGCCACTATGAATCGCTACCATTAACTAGAAAACTTGTGTTAAATTCCATCGAGCGGATCGAACGGTTTGGCCTTCGGGCGGGGTCGAACGGCCGTACGCTCTCGAGGAGACGCCTTCCTCGACGTCCACTGCGTGTTTTCGGCTCTTACGGCCGCCCCTTCCGATCCCAGGACAGCCGAACCTCTGTTTCGAATCGACGGCCTTCCCACACCGTTACAGCGGCACTCCGGGGTGTGTGTCTCCCTATACAGCGGCACCGAGGGGTGTCGAACGATCCGTTCGACCTCGATGACAAACCTTTTGAATCGATACAGCGGAAATACGGTGTTCGCGCCGCGCTCGAGGTCGGCGATCCGACTTCGCGTCGCCTGTCGCGACGTGGGCGGAAGCTCGTGGAACGACTGGAGACGACCGGAGAGGACACGATACAGCGGCACTCCGGGGTCGGCCGCACCTATACAGCGGCACCGCGGGGTCGGCGGCTATACAGCGGAACCGCGGGGTGCCTGATCCGCCATACAGCGGAAATCCGGGGTCCGTATTCCTATTCAGCGGACGTCAAGATCCGAAAGTCACGCTATACAGCGGAACTTCGGTCCCGAACGCTTAAGTTGAACCCGCGAAACGGTACTCGTATCTGAATGTCGGATTCGATGGACTATTTCGGGAGCGAGAACGAGATCTTCCGGAACAAGGAACTCCTGCAGGTCTCCCATCTCCCCGACGGCGACCGTATCATCGGCCGCGAGGACGAACTGTCGAACCTCGCGAACGCGATCAAACCGGCGACGCGGGGCAACACGCCCAACAACGTGCTCGTCTACGGCAAGACGGGGACCGGCAAATCGCTGTGCTCGAAGTTCATCACGACACAGGCCGTCGAACGGGCAGAGCGCAACGACGTGTCGATCGGCGTCGCCTACGTCGACTGCCTTCAGGAGTCGACCGAGACCCAGGCCGTCCAGTCCGCCGGCCACCAGCTCAACGACGATCCCGAGACCGACATCTCGATCCCCCACTCGGGGTTGAGCACGTCGGAGTACTACCGGCGGCTGTGGCGGATCATCGATACCCGCTACGACGTTGCCCTCATTATCCTCGATGAGGTCGACAAGATCGAGGACGACGACATCCTGATGCAACTCTCGAGGGCCGTCGAGTCCGGCAAACTCACCTCGAGCACCGTTGGAGTCATCGGCATTTCGAACAAGGTCCGGTACAAGGATTCGCTGGACGAGCGAATCAAATCGAGCCTCTGTGAACGCGAGTACGTCTTTTCGCCGTACGACGCGACCCAGATACGGGAGATCCTGCGGTCGCGCTCGGACGCGTTCCACGAGGGCGTCCTCGAGGACGGCGTCGTCCCCCGCGTCGCGGCGCTCGCTGCCCGGGAACACGGCGACGCGCGAAAGGCGATCGACATCCTCCGCTTTGCCGGCGAGATCGCCGAGGAGAACGACCTCGAGACGGTCACCGAGGGCTGCGTCGATCAGGCCCACGAGCGCGAGGAGACAAGCCGGCTGGCGGAACTGATCTCCAAGAGTCCCAGCCACGCGAAACTCGTGCTCGAGGCGATGGCGCTGTTGACCCAGCAGAAGGAGGGCGACGACGCGCCCGTGACGACCAACGAGGCCTACGATCTCTACAAGCGCCTCTGCGAGCGGGACCAGTCCGACCACCTGAAACTGCGCCGGGTTCGGGACATCCTCTCGGAACTCGAGTTCCTTTCGATCATCGAACAGGAGCGCAAGTGGGCCGGCAAGGGGAAGGGTAACTACATGGAAAACCGGCTGATCGACGATCCGGCGGTTATCCTCGCGGCCTGTAACGAGTCGGAGTGATCCCAGGTCGGGTCAGAGGAACTCGCGAACCTCCGAGTACCACATGTCGTGGTAGTCGACGTGGCCCACCCGCCGGGCGATGGCTACTGCGAGGACGTGCCAGCAGAGGTCCGTCGGATCCTCCGCGTCGAGGTTGTATTCGCTGTCCTTGCAGGTACAGCCGCCGCCCTCGACGATGTACTCGTCCTCGTAGCCCACGACGATGGTGAAATCGCGATAGGTCTTGACCCGGTTCTCGCTGACGGCGTCGATCGCCCGAATACCCCGGTCCCCGTGCAGGCGGGAGATCTGTTCGACGATTTCCGGGGTCAGTTCCCCCTCCTCCTCGAGTTGGGCTTGCCACCGCTCGACGGGCGTGGCCTCCGACACGACCGAAACTGTGTACCGCACTGTAAAATCGGTTTGGTTGTTCCGTCGGGAACTCGCGCGGGGACCGCGCAATCCCGCGGATCGCTGACCGACGGACCCAAAACTCGTCCGTTACTCGGCGTCCGAATCGCCCGTCGCGCCCTCGAGTACGATCGTCACCGTTTCGTCTTCGTCTTCCTCGAGCGTGACGGACTCCTCGACGGTCTCGAACTCGTCGTCGACGCTCTCGACGGTGATGGTGTACTCGCCCTCGTAGATGAGGCTCGCACCGGTGATCTCGCCGTCTTGGATGTTGTTCTGATAGTTCGCGGTGAAGTCTTCTTCCTCGTTCTCGATGGTGACCGCGACCCCGGAGGAGACGGGGTCGCCGTCCTCGTTCTCGAGTCGAATCGTGAGGTCGCCGGGATCGTCGAGTTCGAAGTCGGCGGAGTCGTCGCTTTCTTCCTGCTCTTCGTCGCCGGTACAACCTGCGAGTCCAACGGCGGCAAGGGCCGTGAGACCTGCACCGAACCGTCGGCGGCTAAGTGATCGTCGGCTCACATCCTCCCGGAACCCTGCGTTCACAATAAGCGTTCAGATACGGTCGACCAGTGTCTATTGATGACTGTAACCAATGAATGAATGTCAACTATGAACAACCGAGGGTCGTGATCGCGGGCGCTCGAGACCACGCCGTTTTTCGCCGTCCCCCGACGAGCGTAGGTATGCGCGTCACCGAGGGCGGGGTCGAACTCGAGGTCCCCGGCGAGCAGACCGAGGGTGTCGAGGAGTCGGTCTTCTACAACCCGAGACAGGAACTGAACCGCGACCTGACGATCGCGACGCTGCGGGCCTACCGCGACCGCGAGGACCGCGCCGAGTACTATCTCGACGCGATGGCGGCGAGCGGCATCCGCGGGGTCCGCGCCGCGGCCGACGGCTGGGACGTGACCTGTTGCGACGTCGAGGAAGAGGCCGTCGAACTGGCCCGCGAGAACCTCGAGCGCAACGGTTTCGACGAGGCGACCGTCGAACACCGCAACGTCAACGCCCTCATGCACGAGGAGGTGTTCGACGTGATCGACCTCGATCCGTACGGGACGCCGATGCCGTTCGCCGACGCGGCGTTCGCCAACTGCCGTGATCTCGTCTGCGTGACGGCGACCGACACCGCGCCACTGTGTGGCGCTCACTTCAACAGCGGGGTCCGGTCGTACTCCGCCGTCCCCCAGAATACCGACTACCACCCCGAGATGGGCGTCCGGATCCTGCTGTCGGCGCTCGCCCGCAGCGCCGCGCGGTTCGACGTCGGCGTCACCCCACTGCTGACCCACGCTACCAGCCACTACGTCCGGACCTACCTCGAACTCGAGCACCGGGCGACGGCCGCGGACGCCGCGGTCGACGAACTGGGATACATCTATCACTGCGAGGACTGCACCTATCGCGAGATCGAACCCGGAATGATCGCCGACCCCCTCGAGCGCTGTCCCCACTGCGACGGTGAGCGGTTGCTGACGGCGGGACCGGTCTGGCTCGGGTCGGTTCGCGACCGCGAGTTCGTCGCTTCGGTGCGCGAGGAGATCCCGGACTCGTTCGGAACCGCCGAGAAAGCGCGGGACCTCTGTGGGACGCTCGAGGCGGAACTCGACGAGCCGACCCACTACGACCAGCACAAGCTCTGTCGCAACTGGGGGCTGCCGGCGAACGCGATGGACGAGTTCCTCGCGGACCTGCGGGACGCGGGATACGAGGCCTCGCGGGCCCACTACGGCGGGACGACGTTCAAGACGGACGCGAGCGTCGGCGAGATCCGCGAGGCGACCGAGGACCGGCTCGTCTGATTGGCGCCGACCACGGTTTCTACTTCCACGTTCGCGACGGAGCCTGCCTATTAGTCCGTCCGCACCGTCAGTTCGTACGTGCTCGATCACAGTTCGGGGCTCGAGTTCGCGACCCGTACCGTCCGGATCGCGCGCACCCAGCAGCTAACCCTGCTGGCCGCGGGGGTCGCGTTCTACGGGTTCGTTTCGCTGGTACCGCTCGCGCTGCTCGGGATCGGGATCGCCGCTTCGATCGGGGGTGAGGCGCTCGCGATGCGACTCACGACGGCCGCAAACGACGTGCTCACTCCGGCAGCCCAGGAGCTACTGGCCGAGACGGTCCTCGACGAGACAGGCCGGCGCAGCGCGACCGTCGTCGGCGCACTCGGCCTGCTGTGGGGTGGTACCCGCGCGCTCCGTGGACTCGACCGCGCGTTCTCGGCGATCTACGGGACGGTGGCCACGAAGTCGCTGCTGGATACGTTCTGGGACTCGACGATCGCCTTCCTCGCGATCTCGATCGGACTCGCGGCGGTCGGCGCCCTCGAGGTGTTGATCCGCCTCGTGCCGGTTTTCCGGATCCCCATCTTCGGTCACGCGTTCGTAGTGCTCGGGCTTGTCGCGGCGTTCTTTCCGCTGTACGTGCTCTTTCCGGGCGCGGACGTCGGGTACCGGGAGGCACTGCCGGGAACGCTGTTCGCGGCGATCGGCTGGTTCGTACTGAGCCGGACGTTCTCGCTGTACGCCGGCCTCGCGGGGGAGTACACGGTGTACGGCGCGCTCGGGGCCGTCTTCTTCGTGCTCGTCTGGCTGTACGTCGGCGCACTTCTCCTGATCCTCGGGGCGATCGGCAACGCCGTGCTCGCCGACCGTGAAGTGGATCGGCAGCTACAAAGTCCCGGCGCTCGACAGGTTTCAACAGGAGCGATGACCGACGACGCCACGGGTGCGGACGACGGGACCGCGGAGGACGCCGGTAGCGGGAACGGGACGAACGGTGTCGACGGTGAGGACCGCGAGGATATCGGCGTCGATGCCGATCGTGGCGCCGCGACGACCGGCACAGGTACGGGTACGGCTACGGGTACGGCCACGGCCACCGCCCGAACCCGGGACCGGTCGGCCGACGCCGCGGCGCTTCGAGAGGAGATCGAACGGCTCCGGGACCGCGTCGACTCGTTCGAGTCCGACGTCGAGTCCCGCACCGTCGAGAAGTCCTCGCTCGAGGGCGAACTCAAACGCTACGTTCGCCGCCGGATTCGCCGGGGCCACGCCCGCGACTGGGGGCCGTACCTCGTCTTGCTGTACGGCACGGCGATGACCATCGCGGCGTTTTACTTCCTCCAGGGTGGGTGGGCGATCCTGGCGATGTTCGTCGTCTGGACCTCCACGCTGGGGCTCTACGTCCTGTTCGTGTTGTTCAGCGCGGGGCTGTCCCTGCTTGGCGTCCCCGGCCGTCTGCGGGATCGCGTCGGCGACTGGCGGTCCTGATCGCGGTTCCGATCGAATCGCCGTCGGGACGACACTTTTTCCCTTTTACACTCGAGACACGTCGGTCGCTTTGCACGTCGCTTTCCGTTCGCCGACGGCAACGGGGCCCGCGAAAAAAGACGACGACGTCGGATACGGACCGGATCGGACGGCGCTCAGAACGTCTCGAGGTAGCGGTCGAGTTCCCACTGGGAGACGTCGACCAGGTACTCCTCGAACTCCTGGCGCTTGGCCTCGACGAACTTCGGCGCGACGTGGTCGCCCAGCGCGTCGTAGACTACCTCGTCGTCCTCGAGGGCGTCGACGGCATCCCCGAGGTTCGAGGGCAGCGTGTCGATGCCGTACTCCTCGCGTTTCCGTTCGTCGAACTCGTAGATGTTCTCGCGGACGGGATCCGGACACTCGAGGTCGTTCTCGATGCCGTCGAGGCCGGCGTGGATCATGACGGCGATGGCGAGATAGGGGTTACACGATGGGTCCGGCGAGCGCAGTTCGATTCGGCTCGCCGCGGGGATGCGCGCGGCGGGCTTGCGGATCAGCGACGAGCGGTTGCGGTCGGACCAGGCGACGTACACCGGGGCCTCGTAGCCGGGGACCAGGCGCTTGTAGCTGTTCACGGTTGGGTTCGCGACCGCCGTAATCGCCGGCGCGTGCTCGAGGACGCCCGCGAGGAACGAGCGGGCGGTCCCCGAGAGGTCGAACTCGTCGTCCTCGTCGTGGAACGCGTTCTCGCCGTCCTCGGTGAACAGCGAGATGTGCGTGTGCATCCCCGAGCCGTTGATCTTCGGGATCGGCTTGGGCATGAACGTCGCGTGGTAGTCGTGTTCGGCGGCGATTGCGCGGACGACGGTGCGGAAGGTGGCGACGTTGTCCGCGGTCGCCAGCGCGTCGTCGTACGTGAAGTTGATCTCGTGTTGGCCCTGGGCGACCTCGTGGTGACTGGCCTCGACCTCGAAGCCCATCTCCTCGAGGCCGTAGATGATGTCCCGGCGGACGTCGCTCGCGAGGTCCTTCGGCGCGAGGTCGAAGTAGCCGCCGGCGTCGTTGGTCTCGGTCGTCGCGCGACCGTCCTCGTCCTCTTCGAAGAGGAAGAACTCGGGTTCCGGCGCGGCGTTGACCGTGTACCCCAGTTCCTCGGCCCGCTCGAGGGCGCGTCTGAGGACGTACCGCGGGTCGCCCTCGAACGGTTCGCCGGACGACGTATCGTAGACGTCACAGATCATCCGGGCCGAGCGGCCGTCCTCGCGGTCCCGCCAGGGGAGGATCGCGAACGTGTCCGGGTCGGGAACCAGACGCATGTCCGATTCCTGAATGCGGACGAACCCCTCGATAGACGAGCCGTCGAAGTAGATCCCCTCGCGGAACGCCTTCTCGGCCTGGCGGGCCGGCACGGAGACGTTCTTGACGGTGCCGAGAATGTCGGTAAACTGCAGACGGAGGAAATCGATCTCCTTCTCCTTGATTTCGTCGAGTACCGCCTGTTCGGCGGCACTGATGTTTCCGCTTGTCATCCGTATTGTCGTGGTACCCTCGTATCTCGCCTACTAAAACCCTGCTGCTCTGAGCAAATCTTCCCTTCCCAACAAGGAATTGCATATTCGTAAACTTCTAAAGGGTAGCATGAGTCGTTACAGTTGATGACGTACGAAAATCTCGATGCGAAACTAGTGAATGCACTTCTCGGCGACGGCCGTGCGAGCCTTCGTAGCCTCGCCGAGGAGCTGGACGTCTCCGTCACCACCGTCTCCAACCACCTCTCGGATCTCGAGGAGGAGGGCGTCATCGAGGGATATACGCCGCGACTCGACTACGACGCCGTCGGTTACGACGTCACCGCCGTCATCCAGTTGCAGGTCGAGGGGAACGCGCTCCCGGACATCACGGACACACTGCGCGATCACCGCCAGATGATCTCGGTGTACGAGGTCACCGGCGACTACGACGTGATCGCGATCGGGAAGTTCAAAGATACGGATGGGATGAACGACCAGATCAAGGAACTCCTGACTGATCCGGACATCAAGGCCTCGAACACGAGCGTCGTCCTCAACGCCGTCAGCGAGAACGAGCAGTTCGAACTCGACGTCGAGGACACCTGAGATCTCGGTTTTGCGGTCGCTCTCGTTCTCGCTTTCGCTTTCGGTCTCACTCTCACTCTCAATCATCGCCGACGAGTCGTTCGGCCGCCGACTCGCGGTCGCCGGCCTGGGCGCGCCACAACGTCGCGTATCTGCCGTCTCCCTCGAGTAGCTCCTCGTGCGTGCCGCGTTCGACGATCTCGCCGTCGGCCATCACGAGGATCGTATCGGCGTCCTTGACCGTCGACAGGCGGTGAGCGATCGCGAGCGTCGTCCGATCCTCGGTGAGCCGATCGATCGACCGCTGGATCAGCAGTTCGGTCTTCGTGTCGACCGCGCTCGTCGCCTCGTCCAGGATCAACACTTCCGGATCGGCCAGCACGGTTCGGGCGAGCGCGATCCGCTGGCGCTGGCCGCCCGAGAGCTTGACGCCGCGCTCGCCGACGCGCGTCTCGTAGCCGTCCTCGAGGTCGGTGACGAACTCGTGGGCCTGTGCCGCCTTCGCGGCCTCGCGGACGGCCTCGTCGGAGGCGTCGAACTGCCCGTACCGAATGTTGTCGGCGATCGTCCCGTCGAAGAGGAACGTGTCCTGGCTGACGTAGCCGACGGCCGAGCGGAGGTCGGTCAGCGCGACGTCCCGGACGTCGTGGCCGTCGATCCGTACCGACCCCTCCTGCACGTCGTACAGGCGCAGGAGGAGTTTCAGGAGCGTCGACTTGCCCGCGCCCGTCGGGCCGACCAGTGCGACCGTTTCTCCGGGCTCGGCCTCGAAGGAGACGTCCTCGATGACGGGTTCCTCGAACGCCCTGTCGTCCGTCGCCCGCAGCCTGTCGGCGTAGCCGAACGAGACGCCCTCGTAGGTGACCCGCCCCGCGACCGGCTCGAGGTCGACCGGGTCCTCGGGGTCGTCGACGTGGACCGGGATGTCCATCAGGCCGAAGATCCGTTCGCTCGAGGCCTTGGCGTTCTCGTACTGGTCGACGATGTTCGAGACCTCCGCGAGCGGGTCGACGATGCGCTGGGTCAGCGTCAGGAAGACGACGAAGTCCCCGACCGACAGCGTGCCGGTGAACGGCCCCGGCGCGGTTCCCGTCGTGAGCCAGAGCCCGCCGACGAGGAAGGTCGCGACGAAGGAGACGCCGGCGAGCAGCTCCATCCCGGGCCGGTAGAAGTAACTCAGTTTGAGCACATCCATCGTCCGCTCGAACATGTTCATCGAGGAGTCGCTGACCCGGTCGGCCTCGTACGCCTCGCTCGAGGTGGTCTTCGTCAACCCCATCCCGGCGATGGCGTTCTCGAGGCGGGTGTTGAGCCGGCCGACGGCGGAGCGCTGACGGACGTACCGCGGTTCGACGGCGCGCATGAACCAGATCGTAAAGCCGACCATCGCCGGCACCGCAAACAGCGTGACGACGGCGAGTTGCCAGTTCAGGTAGAAGAGGACGGCCGCGATTCCGCCGACCATCACGACGAGTCGCGCGGAGTTCATCAGGGCGTTGTCCAGGAATCGCTCCAGGTTCTGCGTGTCGTTGTTGAGGACGGCCATGACCTCCCCGGTCTGTTTCTCGTCGAAGAAGGACATGTCCAGCCGCTGCATCTTCCGGAAGGAGTCGACGCGGACGGTGTGCATCACGCTGTGGGCGAACAGGTTGGCCGTGACCCCGTAGATCCACGTGAAAACGGCTGTCGCGAGGAACGCGATAGCGACTGCCCCGACCGCGAACCAGAACTGCGGGAGTTCGCCGGCCGGCAGCCAGGCCGCGGGAACGAGCGGCAACTCGAGCGTCTCCGACTCCCCGGTGAAGATCGCGTCGATGGCGGCCCCCAGCAGTATCGGCGGGACGAGACTCGCCATCCGGGCGAGGAAGTTCGCGACCATCCCGACGGTGAAGTAGCCCAGCCGGCCGGGCGCGTACTCGTGGAACAACCTCGTTAGCGGTCGCTCGACGTCCTCACGGTAGGCGTCGAACGGCGTCTCGTCGTCAGTGGCACTCACTGGCACGCCAGTTTCGTTTCGAAACGTAAGTCTCCGGCGGTTCGCCGCAGTCGGTACGCTCGAGGGGACCGTTCAGGGGCGGCTCAGTGGCGAACGTACAGGAGGGTCGCGCCGAGCGCGAGGAACAGCAGTCCCCACCACAGCGAGTCGCCGGGCAGTACTTTCAGGACGAGCGTGACGACCCCCGAGGAGATCAGCGACCAGCCGAGCGTTGTCTGGAAGGCCATAGTCGGCGTACGACGGCGAAGACAAAAGGTCACCGGCTTGCCAGAAGCAGCGGTGGATTGCTACTCGAACGAATTCAAGTAAAAGTCACAGCAAAACGGGTATATTGCGTGGAATCGCCACTGACAAACGTAACGTCGGATATTCTGTCGGCGAACGAGCGGTTCGAAGAACCCGAGTGACGCCGTTCACCGCGAGCGCCGTCAGGCGCTCGCGGGCCAACGAGCGACCATCGGGAGCGAGGAGGCTTTTATACTAAATTTTGCCGAGGGCCGCCTTCGGCGGCCCGCAGAGCAAAATTTAGTCCTACATCATGCCGCCCATGCCGCCGCCCATGCCGCCGCCCATGCCGCCGGCACCGGGGGCGCCGCCTTCGTCGTCGCCCTTGTCGGTCGAGAGGTCGCCGGCGGAGATGATGTCGTCGATCTTGAGGACGAGGTTCGCGGCCTCGGAGGCGGAGCTGACGGCCTGTTCCTTGGCGTGGGCCGGCTCGACGACGCCGGCCTCGAAGGTGTCCTCGATGTCGCTCGAGAAGACGTTCAGGCCGGCCTTGACGTCGCCGTCCTCGTGGGCGGCGCGGAGGTCGACGAGCGTGTCGATGGAGTCGAGGCCGGCGTTCTCGGCGAGCACGCGCGGGACGAGCTCGAGCGAGTCGGCGAAGGCCTCGACGGCCAGCTGTTCGCGGCCGGAGACGGAGTCGGCGAAGTCACGGAGTCGCGAGGCGAGTTCGACCTCGATCGCGCCGCCGCCCGCGAGGACGCGGCCGTCGGAGACGGTCTGGGCGACGACGTCGAGCGCGTCGTTGACGCCGCGCTCGAGTTCGTCGACGACGTGGTCGGTCGAGCCACGCAGCAGGAGGGTGACGCCGTGGGCGTCCTCGCCTTCGACGTAGAACAGCTCGTCTTCCTCGTCGCGGGTGACGTCGCCGTGGCCGAGGTCGTCGGCGTCGGCGCTTTCGAGGTCGGAGACGATCGCCGCGTCGACGACCTCCGAGAGGAACTCGAGGTCGGACTTCTTGGCGCGGCGGACGGCGAGGATGCCCTCCTTGGCGAGGTAGTGCTGAGCCAGGTCGTCGATGCCCTTCTGGCAGAAGACGACGTCGGCCCCGAGGTCGGCGATGCGATCGACCTTCTCGCGGAGCTGCTGTTCCTCGCGGTCGAGGAACTTCTGGAGCTGGTCGGGGTCCGTAACGGAGACTTCGGTGTCTACGTCGGTCTCCTCGACCTCGATGGCCTCGTTCAGCAGCAGGACGTCGGCGTCCTCGGCCTCGACGGGCATGTTGTCGTGGACGGGGTCCTTGTCGACGATGCCGCCCTCGAGGAGGTCGGATTCGTCGACGCTGCGGCCCGTCTGGGTCTCGATGTTGAGGAACTCGAGGTCGACGACGTTCTCGCCCTCGTCGTTCTCGACGGTGACCGTGCGGACGGCGTCGACGATCAGCTGCGAGAGGTGCTCTTTGTTGACCTCGGCGCCCTTGCCGGTCATCGAGGTCTCGGCGGTCTTACGCAGGAGGTTCTCGTCGCTGGTGTCGATGTCGGTGGCGATGTCGTCGATCTCCTCGCGGGCCTGCTCGGAAGCGAGGTGGAAGCCCTTGATGATCGCCGTCGGGTGGATGTCCTGCTCGAGGAGGTCCTCGGCGTTTTTCAGCAGTTCGCCGGCGATCGCGACGGCCGTCGTGGTGCCGTCACCCGCCTCGTCCTCCTGGGTTTCGGCGACCTCGACGATCATCTCGGCCGTCGGGTTGTCGATGTCCATCTCCTCGAGGATGGTGACGCCGTCGTTGGTGATCGTCACCGATCCCATCGAGTCGACGAGCATCTTGTCCATCCCTTTCGGACCGAGCGTCGAGCGGACGGCCTCGGCGACCGCTCGCGCCGCCGAGATGTTGTAGTCCTGCGCGTCCTTGTCCTTGACGCGCTGGGAGTCCTCGCTCATCACGATCATCGGCTGTCCCTGCTGCATTCGCTGGCTCATAGTCAGGTGGATCTATGTTTGTCCTTCTATAAAAATATTCCCGTCTTCCGCGTTCACCGACTCGAACTGCTGCCGAGTAATACTCGCGGAACCGCCGTGCGTAAGGGGGTTCAACCGTTATCGTGTGTGATTGACTGTCGTACAGGTCGGGCCGACGAGCCGTGTCACAATCGGCTTTTTTATTTGAGCGATCGGTCCGTCCGGATTGGTCAGATCGAATTGGCAGGCCCCATTAGTTCGATCGGCGGGGAGGTGGCTCCTCGGTAGTCTGCAGTACCGGTGTTAGTTCGTGACTCGATCGTCCGCTGTACGGAGAATCGGCCGCCAGATCAGACTCCGTCATAATTTACGTCGTGATAAGTATACATATATCTGGGTAATATAATAATATTTTATTAGTTGGGTTAACTGTTACTCCGATGACAGAACGAAACAGTGCGGCCCAGCACGCAGCGACGTCGAACAGACGCGGCTTTCTCGAACGGGTAGCGACGGCCGGTATCGCAAGTGGGATCGCAGCGGTCCTCGGCGAGCGGTCCGTCGCTCAGCGAGTGACTGCGAAACCAGCTACGGACCGCGATCCGTTCGAGTTCGATCCGGAGAACGATCCGGACGAGACGTTTCCGCAGTCGATCGCCAGCGGTGGCCCGACGTCGAACGGCGTCATCCTCTGGACGCGCATCGATCCCGCGGCGTACGAGCCGTCAGAGCCGCTGGCGTTCGAAATTGCGACCGACGAGGCGTTCGAGAACGTCGTCTCCGACGGTATCGTCGGCGCCGAGTCGATATCCCCCGAGCACGATTACACCGTCAACCTCGATCTCGACGGCGAACTCGAGTCTAACGGCCGGTATCACTACCGGTTCGTCTACGACGGGGTTGCGAGTCGGACGGGGCGCTGTCGGACGCTTCCGGCAACGGGAGCCGATCTGGACTCGCTGTCGCTCGCCGTACTCACCTGTCAGGATTACCAGAACGGCTACTACGGCGCGTACGCTCACCTCGCGGAGTCAGATGTCGACTTCCTGGTTCACATGGGCGATTTCATCTACGAGTCGGCCGACGGCCAGTACACGTCGCCGACGGCGGACGTGTACGACGGTCGGGAAATCGAGTTACCGAGCGGGAGCCCGCTCGCCGAAACGCTCGACGATTTCCGGCACCTCTATACCGTCTACCGAGCGGATCCCCTGCTGCAGCGCGGGCTTGAGCAGCACACGCTGATCGCCGGCTGGGACGACCACGAAATCGGGAACAACTGGTGGTGGGACGACGAACAGGACGCGCCGCGACTGCCGGAGAAAGACCGCGGCGACGACCCCGAGTTTACGATCGACGTCGCTGCGAACGGCATTCAGGCCTGGATCGAGTATATGCCGTGTCGCGTCGAGTACGATCCCGACGCCACGGAACTCCACGAACAACTGCAGCTCTGGCGATCGATCGAGTTCGGCGATCTCGCGACACTCGTTCGGACGGACGAACGCCTCTACCGTGACGGCCCACCGTGTGGCGAGCAGCGGATCACGTGCGACAACGAGGACGCTCCGAACAGAACGATGCTCGGGGACGAACAGCGCGAGTGGTTCCTCGAGACGGTGACGACCGACGACGCTCGCTGGACTGTGTGGGCCAACGAGGTGCTGACGACGCCGATCACGGCCGGAAAAGGCTACTGGCAGACCGAATTCATCCACGACTCGTGGGACGGTTTCCAGGCCGAGCGCGAAACACTGATGACCACGATCGCGGACGCCGACGTCCGGAACTTCGTCACTCTCTCGGGAGATCTTCACTGTTCGATCGCCGGCTATCAGCGAACGACGTACAACGAGTGGTGGTGGGTCGACTCAGACCCCGTCGGAGTCGAACTCATGACGCCGTCGATTACGAGCGTCAACGCGGCGGACGTCGTGGATTTCCCCGGCGACGTCGACGACGATGCCGTGGCGGGTCTCGTCCGGTCGAGCAATCCCCACATGGAGTTCGTCAACTGGCACAAGCACGGGTACGCGGTCGTCGAGTTCACTCGTGACGACTGCACGTACACCGTCTACGAGGTCGACAAAACGGTCGATAGCGAGGCCGCAGCAAAACGACAGATCGCGGCCTATCGGATCCCCGACGGGAAGATCGACCTCGAGGAACTCGACGTCCGGGCGGACGCGAACTACATCGACGTCGACTCGGAAGGGAAGGCAGTCACGGTCAACGGAACGGGGGAAACGGGAGTCGAAGCCACGAACGAATCGGAGACGGCACCCGATCCTCCCACGGGCGAAGGCTGGCGGGACGACCCGTAAGCGACGCCATCCGGGACGCCCCCCGATCGCGGAGACAACAGGGTTATCCTTCCGTCGACGAATCCGAAGACATGACTCTCGCGGATCGATGCGTACTCGTGACGGGCGGTGCCGGGTTCATCGGCTCTCACCTCGTCGAGCGACTGCTGGCTGAGGGCAGCGACGTAACGGTCGTCGACGACTGCTCGAACGGCGACGCCGACCGGGTCCCCGACGGGGCCGCCTTCGTCGAGGCCGACCTGACCGAACCCGACGCACTCGAGGGCGTCCTCGAGGACGTCGACCTCGTCTTCCACCTCGCGGCGTCGAAACACGTCGACACCGACCGGCCGCACGGCCAGTTCGACGACAACACGCGGATGACCCGCAACCTCCTCGAGGCGATGGCCGACGCCGGCGTGACCGACCTCGCCTACACCTCCTCGTCGACGGTCTACGGCGAGGCTCCGCGGCCGACGCCGGAGGACTACGCGCCCCTCGAGCCGATCAGCGCCTACGGGGCGAGCAAACTCGCCGACGAGGGACTGCTCTCCGCGCGGACCCACAGCCACGACCTGACGGTCTGGACCTTCCGGTTCGCGAACGTCGTTGGCCCGCGCCTGCGGGGTGCGGTCATCCCCGATTTCATCGAGAAACTCGAGGAGGATCCCGGGACGCTGACCATCCTCGGCGACGGCCGCCAGGAGAAGTCCTACCTCCACGTCGAGGACTGTCTCGACGCGATGCTCCACGCCATCGAACACGCAGACGATGCGACGAACACGTTCAACCTGGGGACGCGCACGACCACGTCGGTCGACCGGATCGCCGCCATCGTCGCCGACGAGATGGACCTCGATCCGGACTTCGAGTACACCGGCGGCGACCGCGGCTGGACCGGCGACGTCCCGAAGATGCGCCTCTCGATCGAGAAGCTGTCGGCGCTCGGGTGGGAGCCGACGCTCTCGAGCGACGAGGCGGTGCGGCGCGCGACCCGCGAGATCCTTTCGGAACTTCGATGACGGGATCGATCGGTTGGCCGAAAAGTCAGCCGAGACGGACGGACGGTGACGTTCGCACGAGTTTTAGGTGGGCTTAAATATCTGCGCTCGAGAGGGCGGAGTATGAACGACGGCGGCGAGCGCGACGGGTCAGAGGCCGACGAGGACGGACCGACGGGCGGGGGCATCGGTGCCGCCCTGACCCGCCGTCGGCTGACGGTCGCCGGCACGATCCTCGTCTTTCTCGGCCTGGCCGTCGCAGTTCGCGAAATCGAACTCGAGACGGTCGTCGCCGAGGTCGCCGGCGCGGACCTGCGGCTGCTCGCCGCCGCTGTCGCCGTCTACCTCGTCTCGTGGCCGCTTCGCGGTCGACGGTACGGCGACGTCCTCGCGGCGATGGGACGACGGGTCGGGACGCCGTTTCTCACCGCGGCGATCTTCGTGAGCCAGACCGCTAACCTCGCCGTTCCGGCGCGGGCCGGCGACGCGACGCGGGCGTACGTTATCGCCCGGCAGGACGTCCCCTACACCGCCGGCTTCGCGTCGCTGACGGTCGAACGGCTCTTCGACCTGGCGACGATCGCTGCCCTCGCGGGGGTCGCGACCGGCTGGCTGGCGCTGCAGGGCGAGGCCGGGCCGCTCGACCTGGCGACGACCGGCGGTGCCCGGACCGCGCTCGTCGCGGCCTCGGCAGTCAGCACCGCGACCGTCGGCGTGGGACTCGCGGTCGTCACCTCCGCGCGATCGGAGGTCGGGATCGCACCGTGGCTCCGTCGCCGCGTCGAGGGATCCCCGCGCCTCGAGGCGGCCCTCGATGCCCTGCTCGAGTTCGTCGCGGACGTCCAGCTCGTCGCCCGGAACCCGCGGGCGGCGCTCTGGCCGTCGGCGCGACCAGCCTGGTCGTGTGGCTGCTCGACGTGGTGACGGCCGTGCTCGTGCTCGCCGCCCTGGACAGCAGGCTCGCCGTCGGCCCCCTGCTCGCGGTCGGGACGCTCGCGGTCAGCGTCGGCAACCTCGCGAAGGTCCTGCCGCTGTCCCAGGGCGGCGTCGGGCTCTACGAGGCCGCGTTCACCGCGCTCGTGGTCGCGCTGACGCCGATCGGTGCGGGGACCGCGCTGGCGGCCGCGATCGTCGACCACGCGCTGAAGAACGCGGTGACGCTGGTCGGCGGCGGCGTCTCGGTCGCCGCGCTCGGAATCTCCCTGTCCGATGCCGCCGCTGACGCGTCCGGATCGGGGGATTCCGGCAACTTTTTAGGTTAGCCTAAAAAATGACGAGGTAATGAGTCAGGACATCTGCGTCGTCGTTCCGACGATCCGGGAGTACGAATGTATGCGCTCGTACTTCGAGAACGCACGCGAGCACGGTTTCGACCTCTCGAGGCTGCACGTCGTCCTCGTGACCGAGGACTTCTGTGAGACCGACGAGATGGAACGGATGCTCGAGGAGGAAGACGTTTCGGGCGAGGTCTTCGACGGGTCCCGTCGCGAGGAGTGGTACGCCGAGCACGGCGTCGAGGAGTACGAACACGTCGTCCCGGCGGCGAGCCACGCCGAGACGAGCTTCGGGCTGCTCTACATGTGGGCAAACGACGAGTTCGAGTACGGCTTCTTCATCGACGACGACACCCTCCCGCATCCCGAGGAGGACTTCTTCGGCACGCACATGCAGAACCTCGCGTTCGAGGGCGAGATCGAGTCGGTCTCCTCGGACGAGAACTGGGTGAACGTCCTCTACCAGAACGCCGATGAACACGGCCTCTACCCGCGGGGCTACCCCTACTCGGCGATGGACGAGACCGTCGAGACCGGCACGACCGAGATCGAGGGCGGGCAGGTCGTCGCCTCGCAGGGCCTGTGGACCAACGTCCCCGACTTAGACGCCGTCCGCATCCTCATGGACGGCGACCTCGAGGGGCAGGCCCAGACGCGCACGACGGCCGACGACTTCGGCGAGGACTTCGTCGCCGAGCGGGGCAACTACCTCACCGTCTGTTCGATGAACCTCGCCTTCCGCCGCGAGGTGATCCCCGCGTTCTACCAGCTTCCGATGGACGACAACGAGTGGGAAGTCGGCCGGTTCGACGACATCTGGTCGGGCGTGTTCCTCAAGCGAGCCTGCGACGTCCTCGGCAAGCGCATCTACAACGGCGCGCCGCTGTGTGAACACAACAAAGCCCCGCGTAGCACCTTCGACGACCTCAACAACGAGGTGCCGGGGCTCGAGTTGAACGAGCACCTCTGGCGGGTAATTGACAGCGTGGAACCGGAGGTTCCACGGGCCGCTCAGCCGGCGGAGCCGACTGAGGACGACGCGGGCGAAGACGCCGACTCCTACGCCGATGTCTTCGAGGCAATGGCCCGGGAACTGGCCGACGGGGACTGGGAGGAGTACAACAACGGTGCGTTCTTCAACTACGTCGGCGAACACATGCTCGACTGGCTCGAGTGCCTCGAGGCGCTCGACCGACCCGTCGCCGTTGCCGGGAATCGACGCCTATAAGTGTATTTAGGTGAGCCTAAAACATATGAGTAGAGATCGTGACGCGACGGATCGGCGGACGTTCCTCGCCGGCTCGGCCGCGCTCGGTGCGGCAGGGTTGGCCGGGTGTACCGGCCTCATCGGCGGCGACGACGGAGAGGAAGAGTCGACGGTCTTCGGCCAGATCGGCTCCGGCCGCGCGGACCGGCCCGAACCCGAAGGGACGAAGATCGAGGACTTGCCCGACCTCGAGGGCGAACTCCACGTCTACTCCGGGCGCGGCGAGTTCCTCGTCGGCACGCTGCTCGACGACCTCGAGGAGTATTACGAGGACTTCACGATCGAGCCCCGCTACGGCAACTCCTCCGAACTGGTCAACCAGATCGCCGAGGAGGGTGACGGGACGCCCGCCGACGTCTTCTACACCGTCGACGCGGCCGCGCTCGGCGCGCTGGCCGACGAGGGCCGGTCCCGGGAACTGTCCGACGACGTCCTCGAGATGGTCCGCGAGGAGTTCCGGACCGACTACTGGATCGGTACCTCCGGGCGTGCGCGGACGATTCCGTACAACACCGACGCCCTCTCCGAGGACGACATGCCCGACGACATCCAGGCGTACACCGACTTCGACGGCGACCTCGGCTGGGCGCCGTCCTACGGCTCCTGTCAGGGGTTCGTCACCGCGATGCGGCTGCTCGAGGGCGAGGAGACCACCCGCGAGTGGCTCGAGGGCATCACCGAGTCGGGTATCACCGCCTACAACGACGAGTTCGCGGTCTGTCAGGCGATCGCCGACGGCGAGATCGACGCTGGCTTCACGAACCACTACTACATCCAGCGCGTTCTCGACGGCTCGCCGGACGCCCCCATCGCCACTTCGTTCACCGAGGGTGACGCCGGCGCTGTCTTCGACGTCGCCGGCGCGGCCGTCACCGACGCCGCCGACGATCCCGAACTCGCCGAGAACTTCGTCCGCCACCTCCTCTCGGCCCAGGCCCAGGAGTACTTCGCCACCGAGACCTTCGAGTACCCGCTGATCCCCGACGTCGAACCGGTGGGCGAACTGCCGACGATCGACGAACTCGACGTGCCGGACCTCGACCTCTCGCGGCTGTCGGAACTCGAGCCGACGATCGACCTCATGCGAGAGGTCGGTATCGACACCTGATCGACACCTGAACGACTCCCAACTGCCGGTTCTCCCGTAATGTTCGATCGACTCCGTCGTCTCCTCTCGCGTCCGATCCGGAGCGACCGCGTCGATCGGTCCACCCTGTACGCGTTCTGTGTCGCCGCCCTCGCCGGCGCGGCCGTCTTCGTGGTCGCGACACAGCTGTTTCCCTACCACTCGAGCAACGACGACGAGGCGGTCTATCTCATGCAGGCCGCCATGCTACTCGAGGGGCAACTCGAGCTGTACGTCGGCGACCTCGCGGACGCGTTCCGGCCCTGGTTCTTCGTCGAGGACGGCGGTCGGCTCTACCCGAAGTACTCGCCGGTGCCCGCGGCGATGTACGCCGCCACGATGGCCGTTTTCGGCGAGCCCCGCGTGACGCTCGCGCTCGTCGCGGCGGGCAACGCCGCGCTCACGTACGCCCTGGGATCACAGGTCTTCGACCGACGGGTGGGCGTCGTCGCCGCCGCGCTCTTCGCGGCCTCCCCGCTGGCGCTTCTGACGTCGTCGGTCTTTCTCCCGTACGCGCCGACGACGTTCCTCAATCTCGCGTTCGCCGTCTCGTATCTGCGAGGCGTCCACACCGGGCGGCTCCGCGACGCGGCGCTCGCCGGCGTTGCGATCGGGCTGGCCTTCTTCGCCAGGCCCTACACCGCCGTCCTGTTCGCCGCGCCGTTCATCGGACACGCGCTGTGGCGGGTGATCGGCACGCTCCGGCGGGAGTGGGACGGCACGGTCGCGGTCCGGACGCTGCCGAACCCGGTCCGGCGACACGCCGTCACCGGGCTGTTCGGGCTGGCCTTCGTCGGCCTGACGCTCGCGTACAACGCCCGGGTGACCGGCTCGCCGCTGCTCTTTCCCTACGAGGCGTTCGCACCGCTGGACGGTCCCGGCTTCGGCTACCGCGAGATCCAGGGTCACTCGATCGAGTACACGCCGGCCCTGGCGCTCGAGGCCAACGGCTACGTCCTGTGGTACTTCGCGACCCGGTGGTTCGTCGCGGGGCCGATCGGGACGCTCGCGGCACTGGCCGGTCTCGCGCTCGCGCTGAGACGGTGGACGCCGCCGACGCCGAGCCTCGAGCGGACCCTCGACGGTGACCGAACGGCGGGCATCCTCCTGGCCGCCCTGTTCGTCACCGTTCCGCTCGGCAACATCGCGTTCTGGGGCAACTTCAACGTCCTCGCGACGATGGACGACCCGACGAACGGACTGATCTCGCAGTTCGGCCCCTTCTACCACTTCGACCTGCTCGCGCCGCTGTCGATCTTCGCCGCGTTCGGGTTCGTCGCGGTCTGGCGACGTCTCCGCGACGCTGCGCTTCGAGAGCGGATCCCGGGACCGACCGCGCGGACCGCCCGTCGCCTGGCGCTCGCCGTCCTCGTCACGAGTGCCCTCGTCGTCGGGGGCGTCAACGCCGCCCTGCTCGCCGAGCCGGTCGAGCGCAACGCGGCCCACACCGAGCGGTACGAGGCGGCTTACGAACCGTTCGAGCAGCGGGACGTCGAGAACGCACTCGTCTTCCTGCCGACGCCGTACGGCCAGTGGCAGGGCCACCCCTTCCAGGCGCTTCGCAACGATCCCGGCCTCGACGGCGAGGCCGTCTACGCGCTCGAGGCCGATCCCGAACACGATTTCGCGGTGCTCGAGGCCTACCCCGACCGGGACTATTACCGGTACGACTACCGCGGCGAGTGGACGGCCGGGCCGGACGAGCCCGTGATCCCGAAACTCGAGCCGCTCGAGGTCCGTGAGGGCGAGACCCTCGCCGGCGAGACCGTCGTCGGCGTCCCGGAGCGCGTCTCCCGGGCGTCGATTCGCCTCGCGAGCAACGGCTCGACGGCCTGGCAGACCGTGGACGATCCGGACGACTCGATCGCAGTCGACTGGGAACTTCGGGCCGGGGCGGGCAACACGACTGCCAACGGTACTACGCCCGCCGTCGCTTCCCTCGACGTGCCGGACGACGAAGATGCGAACCCGTCGGTGACGCTCGAGGAGACGGACGAGGTAGTCCTGACGATCACGCTCGTCCAGCCCGATGGGGGGACGTTCACCTACCGCCAGGCGGCGACGGTTCGGGCGACCGACGAGGGGCTCGCGGTCGTCTGGCCGCCCGAACGCACCGGCTGTCGACTGGTCACCGAGTGCGGGCGCGAGGGTACGTACCTGCCCGATCGGCCGGACGGCCACCCCGAGTGGGAGCGGTTCGAGACGCGACTCGAGCCGGTGGACTGACCCGGTCCGCCGTACCGGTTTCCCGGCCTGACTGTGGGAGTTCCCGGTCAGGCCGGAACCCCGTAGTCCGCACGAGAACCGATCACCGAACCAATACTTTACGTGTCGGCGTTCGTAGTCGGTCGCATGACCGATACCGGGTCCGAGCGCTCGACCGACGAGGAAGAGGAGGAGAGTTCAGGCTGGTTCGATATCGTGCTCGACGTCGTCCTCGAGTCGCTCCGGTTCTTCTAGTCCGCCCGGTGTGGCAGCTCCCGAAGCCGCTCCTCGAGCGCGACCTTGACGATCGAGCGGCCGATCTCGAGGCCGCCCTGGATCGGGTCGAGCTTGGTTTCGCCGGCGCGCTCGCGGTACTCGATCGGGTGTTCGCGGATATCGTAGCCGCGCATCAGCGGCCGGATCAGGAGCTCGGCCGAGAGACCGGTGTTTTCGGTCCACTCGATCGACTCGACGACCTCGCGGCGGTAGGCGCGCATCCCCGTCGTGGTGTCGTGCACACGGGTCCCCATCAGGACGCTCGCGGCCGCCGCGAAGAGGTGGTTGCCAAGCCGATTGAACGCGGGCATCGCCTCCGCGCCGTGGTAGAGCCGGTCGCCGCTGACCACGTCGTACCCCCGGTTGATCAGCTCGAGGAACTCCGGAAGCTGTTCCATCGGGTAGGTGTCGTCGCAGTCGGCCGTGACGACGATCGGCCGGTCGGGTTCGAGGATCGCCGCGCGGACGGCGACGCCGTACCCCTGGGGCTCCTGTTCGATCACGGTCGCGCCGTGCTCGCGGGCGATCTCGGGCGTGCGGTCCGAGGAGCCGTCGATGCAGACGACCTCCGCTTTCCCGTCCGTGATCTCCTCGACGTCCGACAGCACCGTGCCGATCGCTTCCTCCTCGTTGTACGTTCCCATGACGACGCTGACGTCCTCGAACGTGAACCGGTCGCTGCCGGCCCCGTCGGTCGCCTCGGGCGCTGATCCGTCCCCGTCGCTTGCGTCGTCGTCTGTCGGTGCGATAGCGTCGCGCGTTCCGTCCCCGCCTGATGTGTCCGTACTACTCATTGACGGTACTCTCGTCCGGTCGCACTTAGGCTTTTAGGTTTGCCTAAAACAAATCGGCGGTCAGACCGATTCGAGGACGTGATCCGCCGCCTTCAGCGCCAGCGCGGCGATCGTCAGCGTCGGGTTCATCGCCCCACCGGTCGGGAAGACGGAACTCGAGGCGATCCAGCAGTTCTCGAGGTCGTGGGTCCGCAGGTCCGGACCGACGACGCTTTCCGTCGGCTCCGTGCCCATCCGGGTCGTCCCCATGTGGTGGTAGGCCGGGCCGGTGTTCTCGGCGTCGACCTGCCAGGTGATCTCCGCGCCCAGTTCCTCGAGGAGTTCCCGCTGGATCTCGTTGACGCGTTCGATGGTCCGCAGCGCCCGGTCGCCCACGTTCCAGTGGACGTCCGGCACGGGATTGCCGCGGTCGTCGGTGCGGTCGTAGTCGAGCGCGACGTAGCTGTCTTCGCGGGGGAGTTGCTCGACTAGCCCGCCCAGGCCGACGTGGTTCCCGTACTCCGAGCGGAGCCGCTCGAGCAGGTCGTCGCCCCAGTCGTCGCCGGAAAGCGCCATCTCGACCGGCGAGGGGCCGTCGTAGTTGAAGAACTCGAGTTTGAACGGCGCGAACTCCGCGTCGGCCTCGTCGTAGAACTGGTGGGACTCGCTGGTGAGGAAGCCGACGTGGTTCTGTCGCGTCGGTTCCTCGAGCACGCCGCCCATCCCCGCGAAGAGGTGGTCCATGAAATAGCGGCCGACCAGGCCGCTCGAGTTCGCGAGTCCGTCGGGGTAGTGGCTCGACTTCGAGAGCAACAGCAGCCGCGGGGTCTCGACGCCGCCGCAGGCGATCACGAAGGCGTCCGCCGCCTGGCGGTACTCGCCGTCGGGCGTCGCGTAGACGGCCGCCTCGATCGCATCCGGGCCGTGCTCGAGTCGCTGAACGGGTGCGCGGTCGATGACCGTCGCACCCTTCCGTTCGGCCCGTTCGACGTGGACCGTCGCGTCGTACTTCGCACCGGAGGGACAGACCGGCTGGCAGGTACCGTAGCCGACGCAGGCGCTCCGATCGTCGTAGGATTCGGAGTTGCGGGCGTTGGGGACCGAGTGCATCTCGATCCCGAGTTCGTCGCAGGCCTCGGCGAACAGCCCGTCGCTGTAGGACGGCGGGAACGCCTCCATCGGGAACGGCTCCTCGCGGGGCGGCGCGAAGGGGTTGTCCTCGCCGCCGGCGACGCCGAGTTCCCGCTCGGCCTCGGCGTAGTACGGACGAAGGTCGTCGTACTCGAGCGGCCAGTCGACGCCGACGCCGCGGGCCGTCCCGGAGCGGAAGTCGTCCTCGTGCAGGCGCATTACCATCCCCTGCCAGTGCAGCGTCGACCCGCCGACGCCTTTCACGCGGGCGTGGTTCAGCGGATAGAACCACTCGCCGCTCGCCGAGTGGGCGTCCCGTTCGGGATCGCCGTCCCAGACGTCCGGTCGATCGTATGCGGGCCGGATCGCACGCTCTTGCCGGGCGAGCCTGTCGTCGAAGTCGAACCGCGGCCCCGCCTCGAGGACGACGACCTCGCGGCCGGCCTGTGCGAGTCGCTCCGCGACGATACCGCCGGCCGGTCCCGCGCCGATCACGCAGACGTCGGCGTCCTCGACGGGCGAACGGTCGGCCGCGCCGTCGGCGGGGCTTGCGGATTCGGCCGGTGGTCGCCCGCTCACGCGTCCACCCCCGTCACGGCTCCGGCCCCCGCTGGTAGGTGTCGATCCCGCCCGGGTGTCCCTGCGGGTTCTCGATGCCGACGAGTTCGCCGCCGGTCGGCGAGGCGTACAGCGCCAGCAACAGTTCGTTGACGACGTAGTACCGGACCCGCTCGGCGGTCGTCCCGTCGGGGTCCTCGTCGGCCGTATCAGCTCCGACTTCCCGGAGGAACGACTCCCGGCCACCGGTCGAGAGCGTCGCGAACCGGGCGCCGTACCACGCCTCGGCCAACTCGTCGACTTTTGCGACCGTCTCGTCCAGCGCGGTCGCGTGGGTCGGATCCTCGAGTCGCCCCTCGAGGAAGGTCCCGACGAACTCCTCGATGCCGGTCACCTCCCGTGGGTAGACGACCTCGGCGGCAGCGAGCAGCGTCTCCCGGATCCGGTCGGCGTCGACGGTCTCCGCCCGGGCGTCTCCGTCCCCGCTTGCGCCCCAGTCTGACCGGTCGAGGCCGGCCACCGCGGCCCCGCCGACCCCCAGCGCGGCAAGCGCCGCGACCGCATCCCGTCGTGTCAGCTCCATACGTTCGGATTAGGCAAACCTAAACCCTTATACCCGTTGAAACGGGATTTCCGAACACGAACTCACTCCCGACTACCCTTATGAAATCTCTCCTCTCAGTCCGCCGTTACACGTCGAACGACGAACTGCCGCTCGGGCTGACGCTGCTGTCGGGAGCTATCGCCGCGGCGATGCTGTTTCCGCTGACGTGGCTCCTCGTCGAGGCCACCCGGGTCGACACCGGCCGCGCGTGGCAGATGCTCGTCCGGGCCGAGACCCTCGAGATCCTCACGAACAGCCTCCTGCTAATGACCGCGGTGACCCTCTTTTCGGTGTTGCTCGGCGTTCCCCTGGCCTGGCTCACCGTCCAGACGGACCTCCCCTTCCGCCGGTTCTGGTCCGTCGTCGTCGCCCTGCCGCTGGTCGTCCCCAGTTACATCGGCGCGTTCGCGTTCGTCTCGGCTTTCGGCCCGCGCGGGGAGTTCCAGTCGATCCTCGAGCCACTGGGCGTCGAACAACTCCCCGAGATCTACGGGTTGAGCGGCGCGACGCTGGTCATCACGCTCTATACCTATCCCTACGTCTACCTGACGACCCGCGCCGCACTCCTCTCGTTCGATACGACGCTGCTCGACGCCGCCCGGACGCTCAACCACGACACATGGACCGCGTTCCGCCGCGTCACGCTCCCGCAGATCCGTCCCGCAGTCGTCGCCGGTGCCCTGCTCGCGGCACTGTACTCCGTCTCCGACTTCGGGACGCCCGCGATCATGCAACTCCCGGTGTTTACCCGCCAGATCTACGTCGAGTTCAACGCCTGGAACCGGGACTACGCCTCGCTGCTTTCCCTCCAACTGCTCGCGATCGTTCTCGTCGTGCTGGCGCTAGAGTGGCAGGTCCGTCGGGGCGACTCGAGTCGCGGCGGCGGTGGCGGCGAGGGAACGGGCGGCGGCCCGGTCGTCGAACTCGGCGCCTGGCGCTGGCCGGCGATGGCGCTGCCCGCGGCCGTGACGGGGATCGCACTCGCGGTCCCGCTGTGGATCCTCGGGCTCTGGCTGGTTACCGCCGATCCGAACGCCAGGCCCGAACTGGCGTTCGAACTCGAGTACGCGATGAACTCCGTGCTGGTCGCGGGCGCGGCCGCGCTGGTGGCGGTCCTCGCCGCTCTGCCGGTGGCGTACTTCGCCGCCCGGAACGACTCGCTGGTCTCGACCGTGCTCGAGCGGGCGACGTACGTCGGTTTCGCGGTGCCCGGGATCGTCCTGGGGCTGGCGCTGGTCTACTTCGCGACCGGCTACGAGTCGCTGAACCTCTCGTTTGCCCCGACGCTCTACCAGACGCTGCCGCTGTTGATCTTCGCCTACGTGGTCCGTTTCATGCCACAGGCCGTCGGCTCGATCCGGACCACGACGCTGCAGGTCGACCCCAAACTGGTCGAGGCCGCCCGCACGCTCGGCGAGACGCCGACCCGGACGTTCCGCAAGATCACGCTCCCGTTGATCGCGCCGGGGATGACCGCCGGCGCTGCGCTCGTGTTCCTGACGACGATGAAGGAGTTGCCCGCAACGCTGTTCCTCCGGCCGACCGGCTTCGACACCCTCGTGACCGTCATCTGGCGGGCCCAGGAGGCCGCCTACTTCCAGTACGCCGCGATCCCCGCGCTCATGCTGCTCGTCGTGTCTGGACTCTCGATGGTCGTGCTCCTCTCGCAGGGGGGCCGTGAGGGCCTTTAAACGGGCTCGAGGGGCTCGATCAGCGACGGCTCGTCCGTCGAGGGATCGTTGACCGCCGTCGAAACCGGATAGGCCCGCATCCCCTCGGCCGGGTACGGCTCTAACAGGTCGCGGACCTCGTCGCCGTCGCCCTCGAGCCACCGCCGTTCGTCGGGGTCGAGGATCACCGCCATCCGGTGGTGTAAGTCCGCGACCAGGTCGTTCGGATCGGTCGTGACGACCGTGAACGTCTCGAGCGGGCCGTCCTCCCGTCCGGCGTCGTCGCTCCCGCCGCCGAAGGCATCCAGCCCCGCCTGCGTCGTCGCCTCGTCCGGCTCCCACCGTTCCCACAGGCCCGCCATCGCGAACGGTCGGTCGTCCTCGAGGGCGACGCGGTACGGCTGCTTCCCGTCTGCCGTTTCGACCCACTCGTAGAACCCGTCAGCGGGGACGAGACATCGACGGGACTCGTAGGCCTCACTGAAACTCGGCTTCTCGTCGACCGTCTCGGCGCGGGCGTTGATGAGTCCGCCGCTGTCGTCGTCAGCCCACGACGGGACGAGTCCCCACTCGAGCCGTCGTGCGACGCCGGGATCGTCGTCGGTGATCACGGGAAGGCGCTGGCCCGGCGCCATGTTGTATCGCGGGGAGAACGAGTCGGGAGCAGTCGCGTCGAATCGCTCCTCGAAGTCGTCGCGCTCGAGGGTAAGGGTGTACCGGCCGCACATACTATACTCATCGACCGACCGAAACAAAGCGTTGTCCGTTCTTTCCGGTAGGTTCCGACACCCTCTCCCCCATCCGAAAACGCCAGAACTGGGATGTCAACTGTCCCGACCGAATTTCGGGACTTGTCAGTGAACTCGACCTCTATCGCTACCCGGTAGCGTACGGGGTGAATGCCCGATTCGGCGTCACCGTTCCTGACTTCAGGGCGAGTTGACTGTCGCCCGTCCGCCGTGACGACTGTAGGCCCCGACGGACGAACCGTAACCCGACGTTTTTTGCGGCAACGTAATCTGCATTCGCCGTTTCACCACACTGTTCACACTCGAACTCGGATTGTGTCTTTCTATTCCTTCGACACGTGTGGTTACATCCGGGGCACCGACGACTCGTGTTTTCGGGGGAGACGAACTCGACGCGAATCCCTTCCGCCTTCGCTTTGTATTCTACCAGATCGACGAGTTGTCGATGCGCCCACTGATGAAACTGCTTTACTGGCGGCGCACGGTCCCGGATGTGTTTCAGATTTTCGAACGCGATGTACTCACAGTCGTACGTCAGCGCTTCCTCGACGATATCGTTAGCAACTCGGTGTAATACGTCCCTCACATACCGTGACTCTCGGCCACTCATCCGCCGTACCGTCCGGTAAGCGGACTGTGTTCCTGTTTCGTAGAGGTTTGAACGAACACGTTCGAATTCACGGTGACGATGCCGAAGCTCTCGACCCGACGCGAAATACGCCGTACTCGTCGTCGCGATGTTGACGATCCCGAGGTCGACGCCAAGGACTGTCCTGTCCTCGTCGTCAGACATCTTCTCTGCTCGTGGTGTCGGTTTCGGTTTTCGGAACCCGATATGAAGGTAGTATCCACCGTCCCGTTTGCTTACTGTCGATTCCGTGATTTCCCATCCATCGTCTCGAAGGTACTGGAACTGATACCCCTCTTCGTCCGACGGTAATCCGATATCACACCGGATTCGGTCGTCGGTCGTAGCCAACGACACCGTTTCGTCGTCGAACAGCGTCATCGATCGTGTATCGTACGTTATAGTGTCGCTGGTGAACGTCGGCCGGGAAACCTCGTAGTTCTCGTCGGCTGCTTCGATCTCTGCGGTACCCTCGAGAGCCGCTGCCGCCTGACGAACAGCGAGTACTACGTGTTGACTCCCCAGATCAGTGCGCGACCGAATCTCGTCGTATACCATCCCCTGGAGAACCGTCGCTCGTGTTTCGTCGGCCTCCCAGCCGATGCGGCTCCCGACGTTGCACGCGGTTTTCCACTGACTGATCGTTTCCTCAAGCAACTCTTGCTGTTCGTCGGCAAGTACGAGGCGAGTGATCGCTGTTCTCCGCAAGTATTCGTCGGCCACTACCAACCCCTGGCTCCGTTTTCCTATTTAAATAATAGGTCGAGTAACTTCTGTAAACACTACTACCCGGAGTGAAATCAATCGAGAAGACGCCAGGACAGGGATTTGAACCCTGAATCCCAAAGGGAACACGCTTTCCAGGCGTGCGCCTTACCGTTCGGCCATCCTGGCTCGAGTGCACCTAGCCACGTCCGTCGTTTAACTCTTACTTTTGTCGTCGCCGTGTGCCTCGGTTTCGCCCCCCACACGTGCCGACCGGGCGGCGAGCCGCGGCTCGAGGACGTACGCGCTGGCGGTCGTCGCGGCGCCGACGAGCGCGGCCACGGCCGCGCCGCGGGGAAGCGTCAACAGGGGCTCGACGAGCAGGGCGTAGCCCTGGACGAGCACCAGGAACGTCATGAAGCCGACCGCTCCCCACAGGAGGGCGGATTTGGTACGCGGGTCCATTTCCATCGGACTCGAGGAGCCGTCAGTCAAGCGAGGCGATGGCCTCGATCTCTACGCCGACGCCCTTCGGCAGCGCGGCTACCTCGACGGCGCTGCGAGCCGGCGGCTCGGCGTCGAAGTAGTCGGCGTAGGTTTCGTTCATCGCGTCGAAGTCCTCGATATCGTCGAGGAACACCGTCACCTTGAGCACGTCCTCGAGGTCGGCTCCCTCTTCCTCGAGGATCGCCGAGAGGTTCTCCAGTGCCTGCTCGGTCTGGGCCTCGATGGGGTCGTCGTCGAGCAGGTCGCCGTCGGGGGTCATCGGGATCTGTCCGGCGGTAAAGAGAACGTCGCCGTCGTTGGTCGCCTGGCTGTACGCGCCGACGGCCGCGGGGGCCGCGTCGGTATCAGTGATGCGTTTCATACCCGGTACCTTTCGGCGAGTGGGCTTAAAGGCAGGCGGATCGGAGTCGGAGTCAGAATCGGAATCGGACTGGAACCGGAGTCGGAATCGAAGCCGCGCTCAGACCAGCACGTCGACGTCGTACCCCTCTTCGCGGAGATCCGCGAGGAACTCCTCGACGTGGTCGGGGCCGCGCATCTCGAGTTCGATCTCGACCTCGGTGTCGTTGAGCTCGACGCCCCGCGAGGTTCGGTCGTGGTGGATCGCGTAGATGTTCGCCTGGTGGGCAGTGAAGATTTCGAGCAAGTCCTCGAGGGCACCGGGTTGATCCGAGAGGACGGTCCGGATCTTCAGGTAGCGCCCGGTCTCGACGAGGCCGCGGACGATGACGTTGGTGAGGGTGTTGAGGTCGATGTTGCCGCCACACAGCGCCGGGACGATCGTCTCGCCCTCGTCGTAGTCGAACTTCTCGAAGAGGACGGCAGCAAGCGCCACCGCGCCGGCCCCCTCGACCACCGTCTTCGATCGCTCGAGCAGGTGGACGATGGCCATCGCGATCTCGGGGTCCGAGACGGTGACCACCTCGTCGACGCGCTCCTGGATGTGCGGGAAGGTCCGTTCGCCGACGCTGCGGGTCGCGATCCCGTCGGCGATCGTGTCGACGCCCTCGAGCGTGACCCGTTCGCCTTTCTCGAGCGAGGGGGCGGCGCTCGAGGCTCCCTCGGCCTGAACCCCGATCACGCGTGCGTCGGGTTTCTTCCCCTTGATCGCCGTCGCGATACCGCTGATGAGTCCCCCGCCGCCGATCGGGACGACGACGGTCTCGACCTCCGGACAGTCGTCCAGGATCTCGAGGCCGATCGTCCCCTGGCCGGCCATCACGTCCTCGTCGTCGAAGGCGTGGAGGTAGGTGCGACCCTCCTCGCGCTCGATCTCGTGGGCGCGCTCGGCGGCCTCGTTGTAGTCCGACCCCTCGAGAACGACCTCGGCGCCGTAGTTGCGCGTGGCCTTGACCTTCGAGATGGGTGCGTGCTCGGGCATCACGATCTTCGCGTCGACCCCCTGGCGCGTGGCCGCGAGCGCGACGCCCTGGGCGTGGTTGCCCGCGCTCGCCGTCACGACGCCCGCCTCCCGCTGGTCCTCGGAGAGGGTCGCGATCCGGTTCGTCGCCCCGCGGATCTTGAACGCTCCCGTCCGCTGGAAGTTCTCCAGTTTCAGGTGGACGTCCGCGCCGGTCATCGACGAGTACGTGTGAGAGTACTCGAGCGGTGTATGGCGGGACGTCTCCCGTACCCGCTCTCGCGCCTCGAGAATGTCGTCGAGTTCGAGCATACGTCCGAGTATCCGGCCACCCTCGTAATATTGTTGGGATTAGACCGACGGCTCGGCGGTAGTGTTACGGAACGGCACCGCTGACGGCACGAATCGCACAAACGGGAAGTTGACGGACGGGAGCGGTTGACCCGGTCCGTCGGCTGTCGATGTTAGGACAGGAAAGTGCTGCCGGGTGCGGGCAGCACGACAGGGAATACACGGCGTGTGACGTGCGAGTGTAGACGGGGACGCCGAGACCATAAAACCCATCCCTCCGGACTGGAAGTGAAAGTGCCAGACGGCGTCGGGGTGAACTGCCCGTCTGACGGCCGACAGACGATCGACAGACGACCGTCATTCGTCACTGTGTATCACGACGTCGGTCCGCTCGAGATACCGCCGAACGCGCGCGGCAAACGGCCCGTTACCCGGCCAGTCGACCCGGTCGGCGACGCCGAGGCGAGTGGGGTCGCCGACGTAGACCGCGATGTCCGCATCGACCTCCTGGCTTCCGTCCACCGCGCTCGCCGCGTCCGTCTTCCAGGGGACCGACACCCGGACGTACAACCCGTCCTCGACCCCCTCGTACCGATCCAGGCGCTCGAGCCCTACGTCGTCGACCGCCAGCAGTCGGCCGTCGACGCGTCCGCCCGGTGCCAGCGTCGGATACCGCCCGTCGACGCGGTGTACCCCCTCGAGGGTTGCTCGACCCTGGAGTTCGTACCTGGCCGGTGGCTCGCCCTCGAGGACGGCTTCGACGCGGTCGTGATCGGTCAGCGTTCCGTAGACGAAGACGTACACGTTCCCCTATCGAACATCGGGCCACTTGTGTTCGGAGGGTCGACCCACGGAGCCGTCGTTTACGTGGCCTCGACCCGTCGTGTCACCACACAAAACACTTATAATATCGGTAGGGAACCACGCTCATGAATCGCGAGCTTGCCCTGAGCGGTGCCGCGCTCGCCGTCGCAGCCATTGCGCTCGCGACGCTTGCCCTCTCCGGTGCGGTCGCCGACCCCGCCGAACCCGACGCCGAATCGAAAATCGAAGGCCACGCGTCGCTGCTGGAGGTGACGATCGCCGCCGACGACGTCTCCGGCGAAACGGTCTCCCTCGAGATCGACAGCTACCTCGAACACCGCGGTCAGCCGGTCGAGAACGTCACCGTGGTCCACCGGGCCACCGACACGGACACCGACCTCGTCGAGGACCAGACCTACCGCGAGGTCGGGACGCTCGAAGATGGGAGCGAGACCGTCGCCACCGCGACCGTCGACGTCCCCCGGGAGGGGAGCTACGACCTCGAGACCTTCGTCTACGCCGACGGCACGCGGACGGAATCGGCCACCCACCGGGTCTACGGCGTCGACGCCCTGACGCCGGCTTACGCCGACTCGAGTCTGGAGTTCCACCGCTTCGGCGGCGAGGACGGTCCCCTCGCGGACGTGCCCGCCATCGAGTACTCCGTCGTCGACACGAGCGACGACGGCGAGGCGACCGTCGAGGTGACGGGCTATCTCACCAACGCGGGCGACGACCCCGCCGACGACCTCGAACTCGAGCTGAAGGCCCGCCAGATCGACTCGAACGTCGTCGCCGACGCGGATACCGTGTCGGTCCCGGCCGTCGATCCCGGCAAGACCGCGACGCCGTCGACCGAACTCGAGGTGGCCGACGAGTACGCCTACTACCTCGACGCGGTGCTCTGGCACGACGGAACGATCATCGCGACCGACCGCGCGGTCGCCGACCTCGGTCCCGATGGGAACGGGACCGACGCGACGTTCGAGACGGCCGACTTCGAGGAGGACGACGGCTTCGAGACGACTGCGGGGGACGTCGACGACGGAATGAGCAGCGACGGCGCGGACCAGGCCACGAGCGACGACGAGGACGAGGACCACGGCGGCGACGGAACGCCCGGCTTCGGGTTCGTCGCGACCGCGCTCGCAGTGTTCGCCGCGATCGCCGTCATCGCAGCGACCCGAACGATCGACCGCTAACCGCTACCTGTACCCGCTACTGCCATGACCGATACGCCATCCACCACTCCGACGGACCAGACTGCATCGACCGACGCGACCGACGGCGAGAGCGAGACGAGCGAAGTGTTCGACGGCCTCGAGGGCGGAAGCGAGACCGAGAGCGAGGGCAGGGGAAACGGTGAGCTCCCCCCGAACCCGCCCGAACGCCCGCCCGTCGACGACCGACGCGGCCGCATCGACCTCGAGGCTGCGACGATCCGGCGCTACCTCGCCTGGGGTGCGCTGGCGGTGTGTTCGGTGCTCGCGGTCGTCGCGACCGTTCGACTCTACGGGAGCGTTACGGCGGCGATCGATCTCTGGGTGACCGAGCGCTATCAGCCGCTGATGCGAGCCGCGTTCAACGTCGTGGTGTTGCTCGGCTCGCTGACCGGCATCTCACTGGTCCTCCGGGAGCTGAACTGATCCGGGAAGCCGCCGACCACCGGCCGAGAGGAGCACAGGTTTCTTCCGGAAACCGTTCGTTCCGCGGGACGATGGATCCTCGAGAGGACAATGGCTCGAACGCTTCAGCTGAGGTTTCCGACCCGGTCGTCCGACCGTTCGGATACGTCGAAACGGAGGCAGTCGTCCGCCGTATCGGCGATCGGGACCTCTACCTGGGCAACAAATTCGCGGCGATTCCCGGGGAACACCCCGAGGAGTTCGACTTCGTGATTTCGGCGACCGACGAGGCGTTCCCCCGGACGACACATCATCGACCCCTGATCGATGGCTCCGGGAACGAGTGGGCTGATTTCGAGGCCGCGGTCGATACCGCTCGGACGCTGTTCGATGCAGAGGGTCGTTTGCTGATCCACTGTACGGCTGGCATCTCCCGCAGCAGTACGCTCGTTGCGACGGCGATAGCGGCCGAAGAGGAACGGCGCTTCCGCGAGGCGCTACGCATCGTTCAGGAGGCCCGACCGTTTGCGATGCCCAACCCTGCCCTCCACGAGTTGGCAGTCGTGTACCTGGCGGCGAACGGATAGCCAGCCGGTAGCAACCGTCGCAGTGTCGATCGAAATCCGGCTCTATCGGTCACGTCCGGGCACCAGCGAACTACGACGAAACGGGAGAAAAAACGCTCCGCTCTCGAGGCGCGTTACCGCTCTCCCAGCGGGACGAACTCCTCGTCCTCGGAGCCCGTATAGCGCGCTCGTGGTCGGATAAGGCGGTTGTCCTCCTGGTACTCGAGGACGTGGGCGATCCAGCCCCCGGCGCGGCTCATCGCGAAGATGGGCGTGTACATGTCGATCGGGATGCCGAGCTGGTAGTAGACCGACCCCGAGTAGAAGTCGACGTTCGGAGCGATCCCCTTCTCGACGAGGCCCTTCTCCTCGGTGAGGTAGTCTTCGATCGTGGTCGTGATCTCGTACCACTTGTCGTCGCCGTTGTCGGCGAGTTCCTTGCTGCGTTCCTGGAGGATCTTCGCGCGGGGGTCTTTGACGTTGTAAACCCGGTGACCGAACCCGGGGATGCGCCGTCCCTCGTCGGTCGCCTCCTCGACCCACTCGAGCGGATCCTTGCCGCTCTCGTCGATCTCCATCAGGACCTCCATGACGTCCTGGTTTGCCCCGCCGTGTAGCGGACCGGACAGCGCCGCGACGCCGCCGGTGACCGCGCTGTAGATGTCGGCCATCGTCGAGCCGATCACCATCGAGGTAAACGTCGAGGCGTTCAGGCCATGGTCGGCGTGCAGGATTAGCGCCTGATCGAACGTTTCGGCCGCGACGTCGTCCGGCTGTTCGCCGGTCAGCATGTAGAGGAAATTGGCGGCAAGCCCCAGATCGGGATCGGGGTCGACGGGTTCTTCGCCCAGCCGGTACCGCTCGAAGGCCGCGAGCGCGGTCGGGATCTTGGCGGTGATACGCCGGCCCTTCCGGAGCGTCGCCTCGAGGTCGTCGGGGTCGGCCTCGTCTTCGGGTTCGTACGCCGAGAACATCGACACGGCCGTTCGAAGCGCCGCCATCGGCCGCTCGTCGGCCTCGGCGAGTCGCTCCATCGTCGCGAGGACGTCGTCGTCGACCTCGCGTTCGGTCGCCATCGCGTCGGCGAACTCCGCGAGTTCGTCCTCGCCGGGCAGGCGGCCGTGCCAGAGGAGATACAGCACTTCCTCGTAGCTCGCACCGCGGGCGAGGTCCTCGATCTCGTACCCGCGGTAGATCAGTCGTCCCTCGTCGCCGTCGATCGAGCTAAGATCCGACTCTGCGACTAGGACACCCTCCAGCCCTTTTTTGAGGTCGTCTGCCATACTCCGATCTTTCAGTCGCCCATGGAAAAGCATTATCGTTTGCCGTCCGTTTTCGCCCGTTCCGACGCATGTCCCGGCATATCAGGAGCGTACTTTCGGACAGGCGTTGGGTCATCGCCCTCTCGAGTGTAGGTCCGTTTCGAAGGGCGTCCGTGCTGGCCAAAGGTGTAGAATAATTGTGATAGATTCGTCCACTCCGGAACTACTCCTGACGGGGTTGTGCCGCGGGGACGTCCCTGCGACGATTACTTTGCGAGGATCGAGTCCATCAGTTTCGTCTGGGCGGCCGCCAGGTGTTCGGTGAACGTCGAGCGGGCCACGCCCAGTTCCTCCGCGACGTCCGTCGCGTTCGCCCCCTTCGGGTAGTCGAAGTATCCCATCTCGTAGGCCGTCTCGATGATCTCCTGCTGGCGGTCGGTCAGCTCCTCCCTGTCGACGATGACCGGGTCACTCGAGGACTCCTCGTGGTCCTGGGTCAGATCCTCGACGAGGACGCCGTCGAAGCTATCCCGCAACTCGTCGACGATGCCGGCGACCTCCTCGAGCTCGAGGGTGCGAAACGAAAGGAGGAGGGACCCGTCCTGGGCCCGGACCGAGGAGATCGGGGTCCCGGTCTCCTCGACGATTTCACACGCACAGTCGTTCGACCTGTCGCGCTCGAACCGGTACACGGCTTCGTGTTCGCTGGCCTGTACCGACGTCATCTCGACGTCGGTCGGTGCGTCGTCCGCGATGTCCTCGGGCGAGGCGTTCGTCGGGAGTTCGAACTCCTCGACAACGACCTGGTCTTCTCCCGAGCCGGCGGGAACCCGCGTTCGACTTACCGAGTCGATCGGTTGCTCGGTACTCGCGGAGACGCTCGCGACCGGGCATTCGGCAGGATCGCGGACGACGACAGTTGCTCGAAAGCCTGTCATATAACGGGGTACACACGCCGGGAGTATAACCGAACCCCGTAATTCCCGGGGTATGAAAACAGCCGCTACGAAAGCCGATCATATTCGTTCGGGGGTCAAAAACGGGGTTCGATATCGGCGCCCCTGTGGACCACCAGCCAGCAGACCCGGCGTTTCGGGACCGGCCGTGACTCGTTTCGCTCTCTCATACGGATTGCTGTACCGATGTACCGACGCAACCGCCGCTTGGATCGCGGTTGCGCCGGAACTGACGGACAGTAACCCGTATCAGTCGACCCTCGAGCCGGATCAGTGCGACTGGCCGAGCTTCTCGCGGCTGATCCGGACGCCCGTCGGCGTGATGATCATCTGGTCGTCGCCTTTCCGGACGATGTCGCCGTCGACCTCCTGGGCGACCTGTCGCAACTCGTCGACGATGTGTTCGACAGTGCTGTCCTCGGTCCGCAGCCGCGTGACGTCGGCGATGACGATGTCCCCATCGTAGACTGCGTCCTTGATATCGATCGCGTCGGCCTGGCCGCTAACCTCGGCGATATGTACCTGCATCGTCGCCGCTGCCGACTCCGACGACACGTCGTCGAGGTCCAGTTCGACGTAGTCCTCGGCGGTGCGTGACTGATCGCCGCCGAGAATTTTGCTCATGAGTCCCATTGCCAGAAGGGACCGTCGCCGCCAGTATAGTTCTTACGTCAGACGGAACGTCGTCGCGTCGTGACCGTCGTCTCGAGCGACTCGTTCGGTAGCTTCGATCTCGATCGCAGTCGGCGAAAACACCCCTCACGCCGCTCCGGCGACGGCGACACCCCGACGCGTTCTCCGGGAGACCGACTTTTTTACTCGCCGGTCGCCTGTCGTCGGACATGACGTTCAGCATCTGTGTCCACGAGTCCTACGAGACGCCCGACGGGGAGTCCCACGAACGGTTCGGCGTCGCCGTCACGACGCGCCTGCCGGGGGTCGGCACGCTCTGTCCGTTCGTCAGCGAGAACGCCGCGGTCGCCACCCAGAGCCTGGTCAACGTCAACCTCGGGCGGCGCGGCGTCGAGTACGTCGACGACGGGCTGGCCGTCGAGGACGCACTCGAGGCGCTGATCAGCGCCGACGACGGCGCGCCCCAGCGCCAGCTCCATGGGGTCGACGCCGATGGTACGTTCACCTTCTCCGGCGAGGAGTGCGTCGAGTGGTTCGGCGACCGCGAGGGCGACCACTACACCGTCGCCGGTAACATGCTCACCGGGGAGTCCGTCCTCGAGGCGACCGCGGAGGCCTACGAGGCGACGGCGGTCCACGGGACGACCGATCCCGTCACGGGTCCCAACGCCGCTCACAGCGACGACGATGACGAGCCGGACCCGCTCGCGAAACGGCTGATCGACGCGCTGGCCGCCGGCCACCACGAGGGCGGCGACAAACGCGAGGAACTGGCGGTCCAGAGCGCCGCGGTCGTCGTCGAGTCGACCGAGAGCCACGACATGACCCCGCCGTACAACGACCTGCGGGTCGACGCGAGCGAGACGCCGATCGCGGACCTGCGCGAGACCTACGACCTCGCGATGCAGGGGTACGAGGAGACGCTCGTGAAGTACGAGGAGGCCTACGAGGAGGACTCGCTCGCCGGAACGGAGTAACCGGAACCGCCAGCGCTCGAGCGCGATTTACCCGGAGAACTCGTAGAGTTCGTCGCCGACGTGGTGCAGCGAGTCGACGACCTTCCCCTCGTCGCCGGCCATCTCGTCGCCCGGGACACGGGCGCGACCGATTGCCAGCACTTTGCCGTGTGACTCCTCGGCGATGACGACCAGATCGTCCGGGTCGATGTCGTCGGTCGCCTCGGTGATCCCTGGCCGCATCACGTCGGCCCCGTCGCTGACGAACGAGACCGCACCCGCATCGACCGTCACCAGCCGCCGGTCGGGATCGTAGGCGTTGGCTCCCCGAACCGTCAGGAACGGCTCGTCGTCGAAGTACGCGACCCGCGGTTCGCCGTCGATGAGCACGACCTCCCAGTCGGTTTCCTCGAACTCGACGAGTTCGTAGGTGTCGCCGTCCGCCGTGACGCCCAGTCCGTCCTCGAGCGCCGTCTCGAGTTCCGACACGGCGTCACTGCGGAGGTGGTGTCGAGATTTGACGTCCATATCGGTGCGTTCTACCGCCCGTGCCCATTTAAGCGTTGGATTTCACCCTGTGGGACCGGACGAAGGACCCGATCGCCGGAACGCATACCGTCCCGCCCGTCCTACTTGGAGTATGGAATCCGTCACCGAGCAGCGTCCGGACGGCTCCGTCAGGGACCTTCTCCTGGCGTTCGCGCTGGTCGTCGTCGTCAACACTCTCGGCGCGTCGCCCGCGGTCCTGTTCAGTTCCGATACCTCGTGGATCGACCGTCCGTGGTTCTTCCCGCCGGAGGTGGCCTTCCCGATCGTCTGGACGCTGCTGTTTACGCTGCTCGGCGTCGCGCTCTTTCTGGTCGTCCGGCGCGGCCTCGAGCGCCGCGACGTGCGGGTCGCGATTGCCGCCTTCGCCGGCCAGTTCGCGCTGAACCTCGCGTGGACGCCCGCGTTCTTCGGACTGCAGCGGCCGGATCTGGGACTGGTCGTGATCGTCGCGCTATGGGCGGCGATCGTGGCGACGATCGTCGCCTTCGACCGGGTCGACCGCCGGGCGGCGGTCCTCCTGGTACCGTATCTCGCCTGGGTTTCGTTCGCGGCGGTGCTCAACTACGCGATCTACGCCGGGGTTTGATCGGGGACCGCGACTCGAGTGCACATGCACGCCGGGGAGTCAACCGTCTCCGACCTGCAGTTGGGCCATGGCTCACCAGCGCGACCTCGATCCGGATTCCGATTCGGATTCCGATCACGACTCTGCCGGGTCCGCCCCCGCCTACGAGGTGGTCGTCGTCGGCGGCGGCCCGGCCGGACTGACGACTGCGATCTACGCCACCAGGCTCGGCCACGAGACGGCCGTCTTCGAGAAGGAAGGCGGCCGCCACGCCGCGGTCGAGCACGTCCACAACCTGCTCGGCGTTTCCGAGAACGTCTCCGGGAGGGAGCTTGCGGCCCACGCCGTCGCCCAGCTCGAGCACTACGGCGGCGATTTCTTCCCGGACGCCGTCGACGCCGTTACCCGGCTGGAGAGCGGCCAGGGCAACGAACCCCGGTTTCGACTCGAGGCGGGGCACGCGACCGTCGACGCCGAGCGGATCGTGTTCGCCACCGGGTTCCGTGATCGGGGACCCGACGTGCCCGAGATCGAACGGTTCGCCGGTCGCGGCCTCCACTACTGTCTGCACTGCGACGCGTACGCGCTGGGGGACGGGCCGGTCTTCGTGCTGGGACACGCCGAGAGCGCCGCCCACGTCGCGATGACGATGTGCAACTTCACCGCCGAGGTCGATCTCCTGCTGGACGGCCGCGAACCCGAGTGGGACGAGGAGACCGACGAACAGCTCCGGGCCCACCCCGTCGATCGGATCGAGACGACGGTCGTTTCGGCCTACGAGGACGAGACCGAGCGCGGTGGGTCCGATGAGCCCCCGCGGCTCGGCGGCCTCTCCTTCGGCGACGGGACCGAACGCGACTACCTCGGCGGGTTCGCGATGTACGGGTCGGCGTACAACGCCGACCTCGCGGCGGACCTGGGCTGTGAACTGACCGACGACGGCGCGATCGCGGTCGACGACCGCCGCGAGACGAGCGTCGACGGGGTCTACGCCGTCGGCGACGTTACCCACGGGCAGAACCAGACGACGATCGCCATCGGCGACGGCGCGTACGCTGGCCTCGCTGTCCACAAGGACCTGCGGCGGTTCCCGAAGTCCCTCGAGGAGATCCGGGCGGCCGACGGAGCGGACGAAAACGGGGGGAAGGCGGGCGAGGCCGAAAACCGGGACGGCTCGTCGCGGATCGAGCCGTCCGATCCGATGGTTCCCGCCGCGTCACCCGCACTACGCGCCCGGATGCGGCGGGTGCGGGACCTCGACGTCCATCCCGGCCTCCGGGGGCCGTCGCCGGGCCGGGAGTAACGGCGTCCGTACCGGGCCAGTCGAACGCCATGACAGTCCCACCGTACGAAACCTGTGCCAACCGCTAAGTAATAGCACGGTGTCGGAACGACCATGGCCCTGTGGTCCTCTCGGAACCGCACCGAGACGGTCACCTGTCTCGCCTGCGGGGTCGACGTCGCGCGGTCCGACGCCCGCGAGTACGACAAGCACGGCGACCGCTGGGATCGCGACGACAAGACGTTCGAACACCTCTGTAAGTCCTGCTTCGGCGACCTCTGTCACCAGCCGCGGGACGGCCTCGAGGACCTGCTCGTCGACCTCGAGGCCGGCGAGAACAGTCAGGGCGTTTTCCTCTCGCAGTACCTCTCGACGGTCGAAGACCGGTACGGGCCGCTCGAGGAAGGCCAGGATTGACTGCGGACTGCGTCGCGGGAACGGGGAGTGTTGCCGGCGACGCTCGATCCACTCGGCGGTTCGAGCCGAAGGCGGTCCTCGTCCCGACACGACTTTCACGCCCACGTCCGTACCCGTCCCCATGAGCGACGACGCAGACGCACAGGCCGAAGCCGGTACGGCCGAAGGCCAGGGCCCCGTCGAGATTTCCGAGGACCTCGCGCGCCACCTCGAGAACAAACGCGAGGAACTGTTCGAGAAGTTCGAGATTCCGGACGGGTTTCCGCCGGAGGTGCTCGAGGAGGCCGAGGAACGCACGGACGGCGTCCAGGAAGAGATCCAGGAGGAGGTCGACGAACGCGAGGACCTCCGTGACCTGACGACCTGGACGACCGACCCGATCGACGCACAGGACTTCGACGACGCGCTCTCGATCGAAGAACGCGAGGACGAGTACGTTCTCTGGGTCCACATCGCCGACGTGACCCACTACGTCACGCCCGACACGGCGATGTGGGACTCGGCCGTCGAGCGGAGCAACACGGTCTACCTGCCGGGGTACACGATCCACATGCTCCCGCCGGTGCTGGCCGAGACGGTCTGTTCGCTGGTGCCCAACGAGGACCGACTCGCCCACACCGTCGAGATGCACCTCGACAAGGAGAACCTGGGCTACGAGAGCATCGACATCTACAAGTCGGTCATCAGGTCCGACGAACGGCTCACCTACACCCAGGCCGAGAACCGACTGGACGACCCCGATGCGCCGCTGCACGAGGAGAACAAACTCGTCCACGAACTCGCCGACCGGATGCACGAACAACGCAAGGAGGACGGCTCGCTCGTCCTGAATCCGGCCCGCGACCGCGCCCACACGATCATCGAGGAGTGTATGCTGAAGGCCAACAAGGCCGTCACGCACACGCTGATGTGGGACCGCGGCGTCGAGGCGATGTACCGGGTCCACCCACAGCCGAGCCCCGACGAGTGGTCCGAAGCCCTCCAGGAGATTCAGGACTTAGACGGCGTGTCGATCCCCGGCAGCACGTGGGACGACCCCCGGAAGGCTGTCAACGCGACGCTCGAGGAGGCACCGGCCCGGCAACTCGACAAGATCCAGTGGGCCGTGATGAAGGTGATGCCCCGCGCGAAGTACATGAACGACCCGTTCGGGGGCCACCACGCGCTGAACTTCGAGATCTACGGCCACTTCACGAGTCCGATCCGCCGACTCTCGGACCTGATCAACCACTGGATCGTCTACAAGAACGACGTTCCCGAGAACCTCGTAGAACTGTGCGATCGGGCGAGCGACAAGCAGAAAGACGCCGAGCAGTGCGAACGCGAGTACAAGGGATTCCTCCAGGAGGTCGGCCTCGATCCGACGGCGGTCAACAACCGCGGGATCGAGGTCGTCGACGAGAGCGAGGCCGAGAAGACGCTGTAGTCGGTCCCGCGTTCCCGCGCTCTCACAGCGACTTCTCGTATACGTGCTCCTCGAGCCCGTCCGCCAGATCCGTCTCCCGGGTTTCGACCCGGTGGAACCCTGCGGACTCGTAGAACGACACCCCGACCTCGTTGTCCGCGAGGACGGCCAGACGTAGCCGGTCGAACTCCTCCCGTACTTCGCTCTCGAGGCGCTCGAGCAGCGCCGTCCCGATGCCCTCGCCCCAGCGGTCGGGGGTGACGTAGAGCCGGACCAGGTAGCCGACGGCCTCGTCCTCGGGCCAGGGGACGACGTGGGCGAAGCCGAGGCAGTCCTCGCCTCCGATCCCGCCGTCGTTTGCCGGTTCGCGTCGCTCGTCGGACGGCACGGCGACGAGGAACTGGGCGTCGGGCCGGTCGTTGGCGTCCTCGATGGACGACTCGAGGTCCCCGAGCGCGTACCACTCGTCGACGATCTCGTCGACCCGCTCGGAGCCGAGCACGTCGTCGTAGGCAGCATGCCAGCTCTCACGCGCCGTTTCGTGGACCGTCCACGCGTCGTCGGTCGTCGCCTGCCGAACTGCTCGAGTCACGTAGAACCGTATCACGGCGGCGGTCAAAAATCCGGGGCCGGCCGTCGAACGCCGTTTCCGGCCGCGCCACGGTCTCGGGTAACTCCGTCGGACGACCCTCGTTCTCGAGGACCGGGTCCTCGAGCCGTCTCTACGGGGTTCAGGACATTCCTGTCCGTCGGCGACGATGTTTAAGCTACCGCTCGGCGTAGATATGGTATGTCACTACGAATCACTGTCATAACCGTTGGCATCGTCGCCCTGTTCGGACTTCTGTTCGCGCCCCGCGGACCCCTCGGGGCGAGCGTCTGGCCGGAGCCGGCCCACGCGGCCGAACCCGTCGGAATGCAACTCCCGCTGTTCGTCGTGCTCGGCCTGTTCGAGGCCGTTGCGATGGGTCTCGGCGTCGCGTTCCTGCTGTTCGGCTGGCGATACACGAAGCGGGTCTTCGCCGCGACCCCGCGGCTCGCCCCGCCCGCGCACGTCAGCGTCGCGTGGCTGCTCGGGAGCTGGTGGGTCCACGACAACCTGCACATGGTGCTGGGGTCGGAGAACCTCTCGACCCTGCTCGCCCTCGAGTACGGGTTCCACGTCACGCTGATGATCGCCGGCGGCATCCTCGCCGCGTCGGTGTATGCCCTCGCGCGAGATGCTGGCCGGTCGCGGCCGGAGGCCCGAGCCGGGTCCGGGGATTCGGGACTCGAGTCCATCAGTGACTGATCGCCGTACTGCACCCGACCGCGCTTTTCCGCTATCGAACGTTTCTCACCCGTCGTCCCTGGCTCCGTTCCGCTTCTCGAGTTCGGCCCGCGCCTCGCGAACGAGGCCGTCGATGATCTCCGGCGTCGTGGGGTGGTACGCCCGATCGGGGATCTTGCGGACGTCCAGTGTCATCTCGACGGCGAGTTGCATCGTCTTCGCCATCACGTCGGCGTGGAGGTGCAGCCCCTGGTAGCCCAGCACCGACCCGGTGTCGGCGTCGACGATCAGGGTCGCCAGTCCCTCGGGATGGTTCTTGGTCTTGAAGACGCCGTCGTCGGACGCCTCCCGAGAGACGACGATCGCGTCCATCCCCGACTCGGCGACCGTCGCCGGCGTGTGGCCGATCCGGGCGAACGGGTAGACGCCGAGCCCCGAGAAGATGACGTGATGGGGGACGTTCGTGTACGGCTCGAGGTCCGTGCCCCGGTGGTGACCGATCACGTTCCGGGCGGCCGCGACCCCCTGTTCCTTCGCGACGTGGAGGATCGGCTCCCTGGCGTTCGCGTCGCCGACGACGAACACGCGCTCGTCGTCGACCGCCTGCATCGTCGGCTCGACCCAGCCCTCGCCGGCCTCGAGTCGGGTGTGCTCGAGCCCCAGGCCGTCGAGGTCCGGCCGGCGGCCGGTGAAACAGTAGAGCTGGTCGGCCTCGACGACCCGTTCGTCGCCCGCCTGCTCGGCGTACAGCCGCACGCCGTCGTCGTCGGTGCGCTCGAGGTGCTTCTCGTCAGTGTTCGTCAGCACCTCGATCCCGAACTCCTCGCGATAGAGCTCGAGGATCGTCTCGCCGTACGCCGCATCCATCTCGTCGAGCGGGTAGTCGTCGTGTTCGATCACGGTGAGGTCGACGCCGCCGACCTCGCTCAGGTAGGGTGCGAGTTCCAGGCCGATGTAGCCAAAGCCCATGACGACGCCCGACTCCGGGAACGCGGTCGCGTCGAGGACGTCCGCGCTCGAGTCGAACGACACCTCGTCGATCCCCGGCAGGTCGGGCACGTTCAGGGTCGACCCCGTCGCGATCACGACGTAATCGGGCTCGAGTCGTCGTCCCGACCCGGCGAGTTCGAGCACGCGGTCGTCGACGAACCGGGCGGTGTCGGCGACGAACTCCACGTTCTCCCTGGTTGCCAGGTCGTGCACGTGGTTCCGACGGTGCTCGGCGAACCCCAGGACGTCGTCGTCCTTCCGGGCGACGATCGCCTCGGGATCGGGTTCGGGGACCCCCTCGAGGCGGTCGTCGTGGCGGGCCTGGAACCGGTGTTGTCCGGCCGAGAGTACCTCCTTGCTCGGCATACAGCCGCGCAGAATGCAGAGCCCGCCGCCGGGGTCGCCGTCGTCGATCAGCGTCAGTTCCAACTCGAGGTCGCTGTCCGGATCGACCTGCTCGAGGAGTTCGTCGGCGACTGCGACGCCGGCGCTGCCGTATCCGCCGACGATGGCTACATGGACCATGAGGACAATACGCCGCCGCCGCGGTAAAACAGTGTTTGCGCTCGTGACCGATCGACGCATCACCGGTCGTGAGGATCAGGAGCGGCGACCGGGACCGGTGTCTCCGAGTTGCGACCGGCGTCGAACGTCGGGCTACCGGGACAGTGCCTCGCCGCCCTCGCGGACGACGGCCTCGACCTCCTCCTCGGTGACCTGCGCCACGTCCCCGGGGATCGTCCGTTTGAGCGCCGCCGTCGCCGCCGCGTACTCGAGCGCGGTCGGGACGTCGTCACCCTCGAGGCGGCGGGCGATGAACGCGCCGGTGAAGGCGTCGCCGGTGCCGATCCGGGAGACGGTGTCGGTGTCGTAGGCGGGTTGTTCGTGGACGACGCTGTCGTGCCACCCGATCGCGCCCTCGGAGCCGCGGGTGACGACGACGGTCTCGAACTCGTACTGCGAGCCGAGTTTGTGCGCGAGTTGCCGAGGATCGCCCTCGAACCCGAGGACGGTCCGGGCGTCCCGCGCGGCGATCACGAGCACGTCGATCCCCGGAAAGAGGTGGGTCATCGTCTCCTCGGCCTCCTCCGGCGACCAAAGCTTGCGCCGGTAGTTGAAATCGAACGCGGTCGTCGTCCCGCCCTCGCGAGCGGCCTTGAGCAGGCTCGCGGTCGTGTCCCGCAGCGTCGACGAGAGCGCGGGCGTGATCCCCGTGGTGAAAAAGACCCTCGCGTCCTTGATCGTGTCCAGGTCGAGTTCGCGGGCCTTCGCCGTCGAGACGGCGGTGTTCTCCCGGTCGTAGATGACGTTCGTCCCGCGGGGTTCGCCGGCCCGCTCGAGGTAGTAGGTCCCCTGCCGGCCGCGGTGGCTCCAGACGACCTCGGTGTCGATCCCGTGCTGGCGGAGTTCGCCGACCGTCCGCCGGCCAAGCGGCGTCTCGGGCACCTTCGACATCCAGGTCGCGGGGGTGCCGAGCCGCTGGGCCGCGATGGCGACGTTGCTCTCGGCACCGCCGGCCCGGACCTCGAACTCGCGGGCGTCCTCGAGCCGTTCCTGGTCCGGCGGCGAGAGCCGGAGCATCGTCTCGCCGAAGGTGACGAGGTCGCTCTCACTCACGGGTGTCCCCCTCCCGTTCGGTACATATGGCTGTCATATATCGGTACACAACCGGGCCGGGTATAAGACCGTTGCTGACCGTCGAACCGTCCTGTCGTCTCCACCGACGCGTTCAGTCGAGGAGCGCCGCGCTCGAGTCGACGGAGACGACTGGCTCCTCGCCGTCGGCTGCTCGCTCGAGCGTCGTCGGAACGTCGACGGCCTCGAGCAGCGCCCGACTGGTCGCGACGTGGTCCGTTTCCTCGGGAACGCGGACCCGGCCGCCCGCGAGCGCAAGGAAGACGAGCAGCTGGTCGGCCATGTGGCGGTCGACCGGTGCGGTACCCGCGAGAAAGCGGTTCGCGGCGTTCGCGGCGTCCTCGCCGACGCGTTCGGCGGGCGTGCCCCGCTCCCCGAGCGCGGTGAAGCCGGCGAGCCCGGTCGCGCCGCCCGGGCCCGCCTCGTACTCGAGTCGAAGGACGATCGCCGAGCCGGGACAGGCGCTCTCGGCGGTCGTCTCGCAGCGTTCGCGGGCCTCGAGCCCGTCGTCCAGCCGCTCGAGCGCGCCCTCGGCCTGCCGGAAGGCGACGTCCTGTTCGGACAGCGCCGCAGCCTCCGTCGAGTAGAGCCGCAGGCCGTCGGCTTCACCGCGCGACCGGAGGTCGATCGGCTCGATCGTCGACGGAGCGAGGTGCAGCGTCGCCCGCCCGCCGCCCGTCGGATAGAAGCCGCGCCGCTCGAGTTCGCAGGCGGCGACGAGCCCGAACTGCCGCAGGAGGGGGAGTTTGACGTGCCGGACGTAGTCGAGCGGCGGCGACCACTTCACGTCCGTCCCGCCGGTCACGGTCAGCCGCAGCGGGGACTCGAGGACGGCGGCGAGCGGCAGGACGGCGTCGAACAGCAGCGTCACGCTGCCGGCGGTGCCGATGTCGACCGCGTACCTGCCGCCCTCGAGTCGGGGGTGCCTACTCCGGGTCTCGAGAGCCGGATCGAACTCGACCGTCTCCGACCCCAGTTCGACGCCCGTCGCGTCGGCGTCGCAGAGTTCGACCATCGTTTCGGCGACCGCCAGGTGCTGGTGGCGGAGTCCGGGGGTCGATCGGTTCCCGCGGACGTTCTCGATGCGGATCGGCTCGTTCTCGAGGACGGAGAGGGCCAGTGCCGTCCGGACGAACTGGCCGCCTGCGTCGCTCCCGTCGAGTTCGTACGTCGGGGTCACGCGAGGGTCTACGGCCTCGAGGGTCGTAGCAGTACCGTCCCCGCGTTCCCTGGCGTCGAACGGACGAATCGGTCGCGGTTACCGCTTCGTGAAGGTTTTCGGTGGTCGGCGGAGGATTCCAACCGAATGCGCCCGCGATTCCGATCCGACCCGCTCCGGCGTCGGTGGCTCCTCTGGGCGACGCTGGGGGTCGTCTTCCTGCTGGTCAACGTCAACCGCCTCTCGACGGCGGTCCTCTCCGAGAAGTTGATGATGGCGTTCGGGACGACCGGCGCGCAACTGGGGACGCTCCACGCCATGTTCTTCTGGGTGTACGCGGTCATGCAGATCCCGACGGGCGTCCTCGCCGACCGGATCGGTCCCCGCCTGACCGCGACCGTCGGCGCGGCGGTGATGAACGTCGGTGCGATCTGGTTTTCCGTCGCCGACGGCTACCTCGCCGCGCTCGTCGCCCGCGGGCTCGTCGGCCTCGGCGGGAGTGTGATCTTCGTCTGCATCCTCCGGTTTTGCGCGAACTGGTACCGGGCCGACGAGTTCGCGACGATGAGCGGACTCACTTTCGCGGTCTCGGGTGTCGGCGGCGTGCTCGCAACGACGCCGCTCGCGATCGCCGTCGAGGCTGCCGGCTGGCGGACCACCGTCGGCTGGCTCGGGATCGCCGGCCTGGCCTTTACCGTACTCGTGTTCGCCCTCGTGCGGGATACGCCCGTTCGAGCCGGGTTCGAACCGCTCGAGGGCGTCCCCGAGCAGCCGACGCCCTCGAACGCCCAGTTGCGCTCCCACCTGGACGGGGTGCTCCGGGATCCGCTGATCTGGGTCGTCAGCGTCATGCTGTTCTGCTCGAGCGGCGTCAACCTCACCCTGTTCGGCCTGTGGGGGGTGCCCTACGTCGTCCAGACCTACGACGTGTCGGTCACCTACGCCTCGGTCTTCACGCTGCTGGGTGGCGTCGGGCTGATGATCGGCCCGCCGGGAATCGGCTGGCTCTCGGACCGCCTCGAGCGACGGGTCGAACTGATGGTGGCGGGCGGGGCCGCGTTCACTACGGCGCTGGCGGTCATCGCCGTCGTCGGCGACCCGGCCCTGCCCGTCGTCGGAGTTGCGTTCTTCCTCTCCGGGGCGTTGCTCGGCGCGTTCCTGCTCGGCTACGCGGTCGTCAAGGACCGCCACCCCGACAGCGCGAGCGGTATCTCGACGGGGACGGTCAACGGCGCGGGCTTCTTCGGCGCGGCGACGCTCCCGACGATCATGGGCTGGGCCCTGGACGCCTACTGGACCGGCGAACTCGTCGGCGGCGTCCGGGTCTACACCGAGGCCGGCTATCGTCTCGCGTTCGGGATCGCCACCGCTGCTGGTGCGGTGGCGTTCGCCTGTACGGTCTGGCTCTACTACCGCGAGAAGCGGGGGGCGACGAGCCTCGTCGATCCGGACGCCTCGAGCGTCGGGAAGTCGTCCAATCGGGACGATGAGAAGACTGACGGGGACGCCGACGACGACGGTCGAAGCGTCGCCGAGAAGTAGAGCGAGCCGAACCTGTCCCGATCCAACTCGCCGCTCTCGACCGTCGGAATCGGATTCCGAACACGTCGTCGACGGTGGCCAACACCGTCTCTCCCCCATCGGAATCGAGACCGCACATCCCACACTCCGTTCTCGTCACCGACGCTGGGTTCCGGAAACTTCGAGAGACGTACTGACAGCCAAGGGGATACCGATGCGGCGAAACCCGATAGCCAGCCCTAAATACCTCATATGCGGGTATTTTATACTCTATTTAGGTGGAGTAAATAGATAAGATATAGAATATACGTAGCATTCATATTCAACAAAAACCTATATTTCGAATTCCGATTCAATTAAAGCGAACATTTATGATAGATCGCTCTCGAAGGGCGCGTGTGAGCGATACCACAGATACGAAACTCGAATCGAGACTCGAGGAACAGGAGACCTTCGAACCGCCGAAGTCGTTCGTCGAGCAGGCGAACGTCACGGATCCCGCGATTCGTACGGAGTTCGAAGAGAACTGGCCCGAGTGCTGGGAACGCGCCGCTGAGTTCCTCTCGTGGGACTGGGAGTACGACAGCGTCGTCGATGCTGCCGACGCACCGCAGTACGAGTGGTTCACTGGCGGCCGACTCAACGCCTCGTACAACTGTCTCGACCGTCACGTCGAAGACGGTGCAAAGAACCGCGCCGCAATCAAATGGGAAGGAGAACTGGGTGAAACCCGGACGTATACCTACGGCGAGTTGCTGAACGAGGTAGAAGCGTTCGCCGCGGCGTTACGCGAGATGGGCGTCGAGACAGGCGACGCCGTTACGCTGTATCTGCCGATGGTTCCGGAACTCCCGGTCGCGATGTTGGCGTGTGCTCGCCTCGGCGCGCCCCACTCGGTCGTCTTTGCTGGATTTTCGGCGGATGCACTGGCGACCCGAATGCGATCGTCGGACAGCGAGTATCTCGTCACGTGCGACGGGTACTACCGTCGCGGGGAAGCGCTAAACCACGGGCAGAAAGCCAAGAACGGGCTTCGAAACGTCGACCACGACGTCGAGTCGATCGTCGTTAATCGGCTCGGCGACGAGTCGGATTCGTCGTTCGGAGACGATGCCCACGATTACGGCGCTCTCGTCGCCGAACACGAGGGAGCGTCGGTGCCGCCGGTCTCGAGAGACGCCGAGGACGTGCTGTTCCTGTTGTACACGTCGGGGACGACTGGACAGCCGAAAGGCGTCGAGCACGCGACTGGCGGCTACCTCTCCTACGCTGCCTGGACTGCCCACGCAGTACTGGACCTGGAGCCGACGGATACCCACTGGTGTACGGCGGACATCGGCTGGATCACGGGCCACTCCTATGTCGTCTACGGACCGCTGGCGCTCGGCGCGACCACCTTCATGTACGAGGGAACGCCGGATTATCCCGATCGTGATCGGTTCTGGAAACTTATCGAAAAGAACCGAGTAGACGTCTTCTACACGGCACCGACGGCGATTCGAGCGTTCATGAAATGGGGCGAAGAGTATCCCGCAACCCACGACCTCTCGAGTTTGCGGCTGCTCGGATCCGTCGGCGAACCGATCGATCCACACGCCTGGAAGTGGTACTACAAACACATCGGCGACGAAGAGTGTCCGATCGTGGACACCTGGTGGCAGACCGAAACGGGCGGCACGATGGTCACGACCGTACCGGGGATCGACACGATGAAACCCGGCTCCGCAGGCCCGGCGCTGCCCGGGATCGACGCTCGTGTAGTCGACGCCGACGGTGACCCGGTTGCGCCCGGGAACGCGGGATATCTCGTGATTCGGAAGCCCTGGCCAGGGATGCTCCGAACGCTCTACCGGAACGACGAGCGGTTCCGCTCCGAGTACTGGAGCGAGTACTCCGAGCCCGACGAAGACGAGTGGATCTATTTCCCTGAAGACGGCGCGAAGATCGACGATGACGGCTATATCACCGTCCTCGGGCGCGTCGACGACGTGATCAACGTTTCCGGCCATCGGCTGGGAACCATGGAGATCGAATCCGCGATCGTCGACGTTGCGGGCGTCGCCGAGGCGGCCGTCGTCGGCGCTGATCACGACGTCAAAGGCGAGGCCGTTTGTGCGTACGTCGTCTTGAAGAACGGTGAAGAACCGACCGTTGCAATGCGCGATCGAATCGTTGAAAGCGTCGAGGACGGGATCGGTCCGATCGCACGGCCCGAAAAAGTCGTCTTCACGTCCGAACTCCCGAAGACGCGATCGGACAAGATCATGCGACGGCTCCTCGAGAACATCGCGAACGGCGAGGAACTGGGCGACACGTCCACGCTCCGGAATCCTGACGCCGTCGAGACGATCGCTCGACAAGTGGGAGACGACTGAGCCGTCGTCGCGTCCTGGTGTGATTACGGTCCGCTCGGAACCGGTGCCAGCGCCGCGCTTGTGAGTGCTGTTTGAGGTCGTCGGGACATCTAATCGGGAGGTCGAAGCATCGCCGGGCAGTAGAGCGAACCGAACCCTTACCGATCCGACTCGACAGTCTCGACCGTTACGGACCGGACCGTGAACTCGTCGTCGACGGTGACCAGTAGCGACTCGTCCCCGATCGGGATCGAGACCGTGCACCGCCACGGCTCCGTTCCCGTCACTGACGCAGCGTCCCCGGAGACACACCACTCGAGTTCCCAGAACGGTGTCTCCGAGAGCGACCGACCACGCTCGGCGGCGAACCGGACGACGCGTTCGTGCTCGAGCAGGGCCAGGCCCGGTCTCGGTCGAATTCGATTGCCACACCGGCGACAGCGGAAGGTCGCGATCACATCGTCCCCGGCGTCCGCGTCGTCGCCGTCTGGGTCGGAACCGGCAGTGCCCTCGCCGTCTGCAGTCGTGGGGATCGCGACGTCCATCGGACCCGTACAGGCCGGACAGACCCCGTCGCGGGCGAGCGCCACGTGCGACCGAACGCGCCGG